>CALCCU010000165.1 GCA_937900515.1 uncultured Gammaproteobacteria bacterium
ATTCCCGGTAATTCTTATACATATAGGGACTATAATTCCCTGTAAGTGCATATTAAAGCCAAAAGCAGGAATAGGTCTATCTAATCAGCTTCTTTTAATCGCCAAACAAATGCCAATACGATTAGGCATAAACAGACTAACATTATTTGTAGTCCAATTCGCCCTGTTAAAATCCAAATTGAAATACCGAAGGTGGCAATGATTAAGCCCATGGCTTTATGTTTCACTTTTCGGCGAATGGTATGGTTATGCTCCCATTGCCTGAGCGGTGGGCCAAACCATTTGTTGTTCAATAACATGGCGTGAAAGCGAGGAGAGCTTTTAGAAAAGCAGGCTAAGGCTAAGATAAGGAAGGGGGTAGTGGGTAAGAGAGGGAGCACTGCACCGATGGCACCAAGGATGACAAATAGCCATCCTAAGCCTAGCAATATATGCCGCTTAATTTGAGGTAGCATCGGTGCGTTTTTAGTTTTATGCTCGTGACATGAATTTTGCTGAAACGGTATTCACTTTAATAATTTCACCCGGTTCAATATATTCTGGCACTTGAATTTCTAGGCCAGTTGCAAACATGGCAGGTTTAGTACGAGCTGTCGCAGAGGCACCTTTAATGCCGGGCGCAGTTTCGGTAATTTCCATCGCAACAGCTGCAGGAAGTTCGATAGCCACTAGAATGCCATCTAATAACACAGCAACAACACCTTCTAGACCCTCTACTAGGTAGAGCTTTTCATCTTCAATATCTTCTGCATTGATGGTGTATTGCTCATAATCTTCTAGGCTCATGAAAGTGTAGCCATCATCGTCTTTGTAAGAAAATTGCAGGACTTTCTTTTCGCAATCTACTTCTTTTAGAAAGTCGTCGCCTTTAAGCGTTTCATCTAGTTTTTGCTTTGTTTTTAGGTGATTAAAGCGAATTTTGTATAATGTTGATGCGCCACGAGAAGAAGGGTTGCGTACTTCAATTTCTTTTACTGAGTATGGCTGATCGTTCACTTCAACGACCATTCCGCGTTTCAAATCACTAGCTTTAGGCATTGTATAACTCTTATTTATTAATTAAGTGGCAGCAATTATACCCGACTCTGCTCGGGCATTTTTCATGTTGTTGATGACGTATGTAATGAGGCTTTTAGAATCATTAGTATCGACAATGAGTGAATGCGTTAAAATTACCGTAATAAACACTATTAGACTGAGACAATCATGGCTGAATTAGGCAAATTAAATACCTTAACTGTACTGAAGAAATTAGATTTTGGACTCTATTTAGATGGTGGTGATGGAGAAGAAATTTTATTGCCACGTCGTTATGTGCCAGAAGGTTGTTCAGTGGGTGATGCAATTGAAGTGTTTGTCTATTTAGATTCTGAAGACATGGTGATTGCAACCACTGAAACGGCGAAAGCAGAGGTCGGTGAGTGTGCTTATCTTAAGGTGGTTGAAGTGAATCGCATCGGCGCTTTTTTGGACTGGGGCTTACCAAAAGATTTATTAGTACCCTATGGCGAACAACAAGTCCCGATGCAAGTAGGCCAATCTTATGTGGTTTATCCTTATATTGATCCTGCTTCACAACGTATTGCCGCGAGTAGTAAATTAGATAAGTTTTTAGCGGATACATCACCTTATTATAAAGAGCAGCAGAAAGTGGATTTGATGATCTGTGGTCGTACCGATTTAGGTTATAAAGCGGTGGTCGATGGTGCAACAATTGGTCTGATCTTTAATAGTGATGTGTTTAAGCCTATCCGTATTGGTCAGAAGATGAAGGGTTATATTAAACATATTCGTGCAGATAAAAAGCTGGATCTGTGTTTGCAATTGGTCACGCGTGAAGCATTAGATGACTTATCTGAAAAGATTCTGGCTTTTATCAAAGCGGAAGGCGGTCGTACTACGATGACTGAAAAAAGCCCTGCTGATGTTATTTCAAAACAGTTTGGCGTGAGTAAGTCGAGTTATAAAAAAGCACTGGGAAAACTGTATAAGAAGCGTCTAATCTTGATTGAAAAAACACATATAGAGTTGGTTAAGTAATGGCTGCTATCAATTGGTATCCTGGCCATATGCATAAGGCCAGCAAAGAGATGCGTAAGATCGTCCCTCAAGTTGATCTTATTATTGAAGTGTTGGATGCTCGCATACCGTTTAGTAGTGAAAACCCGATGATTGGTGAGATTCGCGGTGATAAACCATGCATTAAGGTATTGAGTAAAAGTGATCTCGCAGATCCTGAAATGACCAAGCAATGGCAAGATTATTTCGAGCAAGAAAATGGTGTGAAAACTATCGCTTTGACTACGGAAGAACCTGAAAAGATGCGAGAATTGCTCAACCTCTGTCACAAAATGGTACCAGGTAAAAGAGGTGGTGATAGTCGCGTTGAAGCAATGATTATGGGCATTCCCAATGTCGGAAAATCGACATTGATCAATAATCTTGCAGGGCGAATGATCGCTAAAACAGGTAATGAGCCTGCGGTCACTAAAAACCAGCAACGCATAAAACTTGAACAAGATATTTTGTTATTAGATACCCCGGGTGTGTTGTGGCCTAAACTAGAAAATCAGCATGGCGGCTATCGTTTAGCAATTACCGGTGCAATTAAAGAAACAGCCGTGAGTAATGATGATATTGCGATGTATGCTGTGGGTTATTTCAGAGCAGCGTATCCAGAACTTTTAAAGCAGCGTTATAACTTAACTGAACTATCTGAAGATGAGCAGCAGTTGCTCGAAGCGATTGGGGCTAAACGCGGTTGTTTGCGTGGTGGTGGACGCGTTGATTTAGATCGTGCTGCGAAAATTGTGTTAACGGAATTTCGTGATATCAGCATCGGTCGCATTACTTTAGAGACACCTGAAATGATGGAACGTGAGTTAATTGAAATGGCTGAACTACGCGCTGAGAAAGAAGCCAAACTTGCAGCTAAAAAGAAAAAAAGACAGCCTCAAAGAGGCTAATTTATCGTTAAGAAAGACGGGTTTATTCACGTGTTAGCATCATGAACGGGGAATAAGCCATAAGGTTCATGCCTTTGACCTAATTTGAGTCTAGCTAAGGTCTAATTTTATGAACCTTATTTAGAGTGTGATTGCTATGTGAGCGATAACATTCTCAAAAAATACGCCAAGAATACTCAAACAAATATCAAAATAATCTCCTCGAACAAAAACAGTTTTCATCAGTAGGACTATTTTCACCTAAATAGGTCTTCACTTGAATCAGCTACCAACCTGTAACGAAAAGAAAATTAATGCAAGTCTACTAGCTAATCTAAATGAGAATGGTTTGCATTGCTTTTTTGTTTATGTGATAATTACCTCAATTATTTTGACGAAATTGGGAATGAGTAATGAACTTTAAGAAAACGGTACTGGCTTTAAGCGTGATGGCTGCAGCAACAACTTCGGCAAATGCCGCTGCACCTAGCAATGAAGAAATCTGGCAGAAGTTGTTAGAAATGCAACAACAAATGGCGCAAGTTCAAGAGAAAAACCAACAATTACAAGCTGAAAATGAAAGTTTGAAAACGAAAGTTGAAGCGACAGAAAAAGTTGCTTTAGAGGCAACAGAAGCTGCAGAAGCAGTCGCTATCGCTACAGAAGAGGCAGTAAAAACAGCTTCTTCGGCTATGGATAAAAACTCAATAGGTGGTTATGGTGAGCTTCACTATAACAACCTAGAAGATGAAAATGGCAATGATACAAAAGAGATCGATTTTCACCGTTTCGTATTGTATTTCGGTCATGAGTTTAGAGATGACCTACGCTTCTTCTCTGAGTTAGAGCTTGAGCACAGTATTGCTGGTGATGGCAAAAGTGGTGAGATTGAGTTAGAGCAAGCGTATATCGAATACGATATGAATGAACAGCATAGTGTTAAGGGTGGTTTGTTTTTATCACCTGTTGGCATTATCAATGAAACGCATGAGCCTAATACGTTCTATGGAACAGAGCGTAACAATGTAGAAAAAAATATTATTCCAGCAACATGGTGGGCTGCAGGTGCAATGTTTAGTGGTGAGATTGGCAATGGCTTTAGTTACGACGCTGCGGTGACATCAGGTCTTGATGTAACTGCAGGAGGAACTAAAACAACGTATAAAATTAGAGATGGTCGTCAAAAAGTATCTAAAGCGTTGGCAGAAGACTTAGCGTACACAGGTCGTTTGAAATGGACAGGAATTCCAGGTGTTGAGTTAGGTTTAACTGCACAGTATCAAGAAGATATTACTCAAAGTCAGGATGCTACAGCTGGTAGTGCAACATTATTAGAAACACATGCCGTTCTTCAACGTGGTGCTTTCGGATTACGTGCTTTATATGCAACATGGGATCTTGAAGGTTCAGGCCCAGCGGCACAAGGTTATGATGAGCAAACAGGTTGGTATGTTGAGCCTTCATTCCGCATTAATGAAAACTTTGGTGTGTTTGCACGCTATAACGAGTGGGATAACCAAGCGGGCGATGCTCTTGATAGTGAATACGACCAAATTGATTTAGGTGTTAACTGGTGGCCGCATCAAGATGTGGTTGTGAAACTTGATTACCAAATGCAAGATAAACCAGCTGGTGGCGAGTTAGATGGCTTCAATGTTGGACTTGGCTACCAGTTCTAAGTTGAGCTGAGTAATAGATTAAGAAATGGCGAGATTAAGTCAACAATATAGAGTTAAACAGAGCCTTCGTTTGCTAGGTATTGCTTTACTTATGATCGCCTTTTCTGTTTCTGCCCGAGGCGTTTATCAAAGTGATGAAGCATTTTTAAACGAGGCGTTTAATAATGAAGTGCCCAGAAGTAAAGTGGTGTGGAATAAAGGTGAATTGCGCCAAGCGATTTCGACTATTTTAGGTCATGATTATGCTGGTTTGCGTATTCGGTATTGGAAAGACAATAATCGCAGCAGTTGGATTTTAGAAGAAATAGGAAAAGAAAAACCCATTACCTTTGGTGTCATTATTAGTGATGGAAAAGTTGAGCAAGTTAAGGTGCTCGCGTTTAGAGAAAGTCGGGGTGATGAGATTAGACATCCCGCATTTACAAGACAATTTGAACAGGCTGAATTAGAAAGTAATCAGCTAAATCGGCAAGTTGACGGTATTTCAGGGGCGACTATGTCAGTTAGGGCTATGACAGTGGTGGTAACACTGGCATTATATTTGGCTGAATCAATATCTACTGAGTAATTTAATGAACCGTAAAATGCGAGTATTACATCGAACTATGGGCGCAGTGATTGCCATATTCGTTCTATTATTAGCGGTGACCGGGGTGATGCTCAACCATACAAGTGACTTTGAATTAGATAAACGTTATTTAACGTGGGATTGGTTGCTTTCACATTATGGTGTGGGAACTGTTGAACCTGATGTCGTTTATTTACTAGATCAAAGTGCTATTTCGCAATTTGGTTCACAAGTCTTTATCGATGCTAGCCCAGTTGTAAACTCTCAAACTGCTATTTTAGGTGGTGTAGTCATTGATAACTTAATGGTTTTAGCAACCGAAAGTGAACTGCTGCTATTTACTCATGAGGGTGAATTCATTGAGAAAATGTCTGCTAGTGCAGGTGTACCGCCATTAATTCAGAATATTGGCCTGTTTCATGGTGAGCCAGTGTTACAAACTCGTAACGGCATGTGGCGTAGTGACTTTTTATTAGATCAATGGGAAGCAATTTCTCTACAAGGTGTTGGTTGGAGTCAACCTGAACCTATGCCTGATAATGTTGAAAAAGCATTAGCGGAGTATTTTCATGGTCGTGGAATTAGTATTGAACGCTTTGTTCTTGATTTACATAATGGTCGTATTTTAGGTAATGTCGGTGTTTGGTTTATCGATATAATTGCAGGCCTACTCATTGTTATTTCATTAACGGGGATATGGATGTGGTTACGACGAGTAAGCTGATCTGATGCAGACAGTAGTTTTTATTGTTGATTACAGCTAGGTTTTCCCTAATGAGAAACCTTGAATTTCCCTATTTACCAAAAGACTTTATTCAAACTAAAGAAGGTTTTATCTTCGCTGTTGTCAGCTATCAACAACACGATGGAAAAGTAGGCTGCTTTTTACGTTATATTGAGACGCAGCAAGGATGGAAAAAAATAGGCACGGAGCAAGCAAATAGCTTACTCGCTGAATCATACCCCCAATATTTATATCAATCACCACAGTTCGATGCTGCTTTTCATGCCGTATCTCCTCAAGATATTGTTCAACATCATCAACCAGAAGTACATTTACAGGCTGTTCTAGAGCGAGCACCTCGCGATGAAATTGAGCGTAAACTCCATCAATTACATGCTGTTATGGTGCGTTATAAGGTTGATTGCACCTGTTTAGGGCTGACAGGATCGATGTTAATTAATCAGCAGAAAATAACTTCTGATATTGACCTTGTTGTTTATGGCCGAGATCAATTTCATCAAACACGACGAGCAGTAGCATTAGCCGTGGATGAGGGCTTACTCTCTCCCTTAGATACAGAGTTAATGCTAGACAATTTCGAGCGTCGTGCAGGTGAGTTGAGCTTAGAAGAGTTTTCATGGCATGAATATCGCAAATGGAATAAGGCTGCGATTGAAGGAACAAAGTTTGATATTGGAATGGTTTGTTTACCGGGTGAGTTTGAACATGATGAACAGCAATATCAAAAACAAGGAACACGAACATTTAACACTACCGTGATTGATGATTATCGTGCATTTGATTTTCCCGCCATTTATACCGTTGATGATCCACTGATCAATCAAGTCGTATCATTTACACATACCTACGTTGGACAAGCACAGGTAGGTGAGAAAATTAGAGTTTCAGGCGCCGTAGAGAGAAATGAAGTTTCAGGTCAATGCCGGCTTATCGTTGGGTCATCCCGCGAAGCAATTGGTGAATATATAAAGGTTATAGAAAATGAATGAAGTAAAAATATCTAAGGAAGCTGATATTGGTCTCGTTGGTTTAGCGGTGATGGGCCAGAACTTAGTGTTAAATATGAATGACCATGGTTTTACAGTTGCAGTTTATAACCGCACAACCAGTAAAGTAGATGAGTTTTTAGAAGGGCCAGCAAAAGACACCAATGTGATTGGTTTTCATGACTTGAAAGGGTTTGTTGATAGTCTTAAAGCACCACGCCGTGTCATGCTGATGGTTAAAGCTGGTCCTGTTGTCGATCACTTTATTGAACAGCTTCTCCCTTATTTAGAGAAAGGGGATATCATCATTGATGGTGGTAACTCACTTTATAATGATAGTGACCGTCGTACGCATCAGCTACATAAGAAAGGCATTTTATTTATTGGTAGTGGTGTTTCAGGTGGTGAAGAAGGGGCACGTTTTGGACCTTCGATTATGCCTGGTGGTAACCAAGCTGCTTGGTTGGCCGTTAAACCTATCTTCCAATCTATCGCCGCTCAGGTTGATGGTGAAGCATGTTGTGACTGGGTAGGTAATGATGGTGCAGGACACTATGTAAAAATGGTTCATAACGGCATTGAATATGGTGATATGCAGCTGATCTGTGAAGCTTACCAATTGATGCGCGAAGGCTTAGGTATGTCTGGCAATGAAATTCAGGCTGTGTTTGCCGAGTGGAATGAAGGTGTACTGGATTCATATTTAATTGAAATTACGCGTGATATTTTAGCGGTTAAAAATGATGATGGCACTTTATTGGTTGATGATATTTTAGATACTGCAGGCCAAAAAGGTACTGGTAAGTGGACGGGTATGAATGCCCTAGACTTAGGTATTCCTTTGACACTAATTGGTGAAGCCGTGTTCGCACGTTGCCTATCTGCTCGAAAACATGAGCGTGTGATCGCTTCAAAAGTATTACCAAAATTAGCCGCTGAATTTAGTGGCGATAAAAAAGAAATGATAGATGCTATTCGTGATGCCTTATATGCATCAAAAATCATCTCTTACGCCCAAGGGTATATGTTGATGCGTGAAGCAGCAATTACGTATGGTTGGGAGTTAAACTACGGTGGTATTGCCTTAATGTGGCGTGGTGGCTGTATTATTCGCAGTCAATTCCTAGCCAATATTCGTGATGCATTCACTAATCAACCTGATTTAGAAAACTTATTGCTTGATCAGTTCTTTATTGATGCAATTACGGAAGCATTACCAGGTTGGCGTAAAGCCGTGGGCACAGCGATTTCATTAGGTGTGCCTGCTCCAACATTTAGTAGCGCACTGTCTTTCTATGATGGTTATCGAAGTGAACGGTTACCAGCTAACTTATTACAAGCGCAGCGTGACTACTTTGGTGCTCATACTTATGAGCGTATAGATAAACCTCGTGGGGAGTTCTTCCATACTAACTGGACGGGCCGTGGTGGTGACATTTCAGCCACTAACTATGACGTGTAAATAAATTTAGTTACGCAATAAAAAAAGGCCGTTTTAACGGCCTTTTTTATTGATTGAGTTTTATTCGTCAACTTCATCTACATCAGCCTGTCCTGACATACGACGGCGAATATGCGACCAAGACATCCCTGTGGCAAGAATGGCTGAGAATAAGAATAGGATCATGTAGGTCATTACTGAAATGCTATCTACACCTAAGAGCCCAAGATCTACTAACCACCAAACGATAATAGCAAAGAAAGAAAATGCAAGGACAAGTCCAAGCGTGCCTAATGAGCGAAGAGTGGCTCTGATATATACCGTCCAGCCAATAGCTAATACGACAGCAGTCATAGCGAGCGGTGGGGTAATAGTTAATGACTCGCCTAATAATGCTTCTTTAGCCCAGTGGTAAAAGCTGTAGCCACTAGGGTTGTAGCTAAGAAAAACTAATAAGAGTGCAAATACTAGTCGAATGAAAAAACTTTGCCAGTTGAAGGTTGAGCTAGCCATGCCTGATTCCTTAAATTATGGGTATGGAGTGTTTATTGATGATTTTAGGGTATTATAAGCGAACTAAATACTTTTAATTGTCATGCAATGTAATTCATATTGCTGATGGGGCGAGGAGTGTAGTTATGAGTCAACCCATACTTCCTGATGTAAGCGAACAGGTTTTAGCCGCTACCTTAGAAATTATCAGCGATGGAATATGGGACTGGAATGCTTTAACAGGCCATGTGTACCGAAGCCCTGGCTGGTATAGAATGCTCGGTTATGATGTAGACTCATTAGAAAATACAGTTTTTACTTGGGAAAGTGTAATCTACCCTGATGATTACGAACGAGTAATGGCACACTTTGAAGCCTATATTTCTGGAAAATTAGCTACTTACAAAATCCAATATCGTTGTGTTACAAAGTCTGGTGGATTTATCTGGATAGAAGATCGGGGGCGAATTGTTGAACGGACGAACGAAGGTGATGTCGCTCGAATGATTGGCGCTCACCGAGATATTCATGCAGAAAAAATACTTCTAGAAAAGAGTATGAGTGAGTCCTTATCATTGCAGAAAATGGTTGAGTTAAGAACTCATGAATTAAGTGAGATCAACCTACAGCTTGCAAAAAAAGTACATGAAGTCGAACGCCTTGCAACTGTTGACCCTCTTACCTCATTAGCAAATAGGTATTACTTCGAACACAAAATTGAGACTGAAGTTAGCCGAGCAAAACGCTTTAATCAGCCGTTGTCATTAATTGCCATTGATATTGATCACTTCAAAAATATTAATGATGATTTTGGGCATGCTTCTGGTGATAAAGCATTGGTTGCAATGGCAAATATTATATTAAACAACATTCGTGAAGTTGATACTGCAGCACGTTGGGGTGGTGATGAGTTAATGATTATTCTTCCCAATACACAACTCACCGATGCAACAGATTTAGCTGAAAAATTACGTGTATTAATAGGAGAGCTGCAATTAGAAATTGATACGAATATAACTGCAAGTTTTGGTGTTTCAGAATATAGTCTTGGGGAAACTACGAAGCACCTTATGATTCGTACGGATGGCGCACTCTATGAGGCAAAAGAGTCAGGAAGAAACTTAGTGGCTGTAGCTAATGACTAGCTATGAGCCTCGGACTCATAGCTAGTCTTTTCTGGGTTATTCCCACTCAATCGTTGCTGGTGGTTTTCCTGAAATATCGTAGGTAACACGAGAGATACCATCTACTTCATTAATAATTCTATTTGATACCAAACCTAAGAAATCATAAGGTAGGTGCGCCCAGCGAGCAGTCATGAAGTCAATGGTTTCAACGGCACGAAGTGATACAACATAGTCATAACGGCGACCATCGCCCATTACACCTACCGACTTTACAGGTAAGAATACAGTGAATGCTTGGCTCGTTTTATCGTATAAATCATGTTTATATAATTCATCGATAAAGATCTTGTCAGCCTTACGGAGTAAGTCTGCATATTCTTTTTTAACTTCGCCTAAAATACGAACACCAAGGCCAGGACCAGGGAAAGGATGGCGGTAAACCATATCTTTAGGTAAGCCTAGTTCAACACCTAATTTACGTACTTCATCTTTAAATAGTTCGCGTAATGGTTCAAGTAATTTCAGTGTCATGTGTTTTGGTAAACCACCCACATTGTGGTGTGATTTTATGACATGAGCTTTACCTGTTTTAGCTGCAGCAGACTCGATGACATCAGGGTAAATGGTTCCTTGAGCTAACCATTGAACATTTTCGATTTTATTGGATTCTTCTTCGAAAACTTCAACAAATACGCGACCAATAATTTTACGTTTTGCTTCTGGCTCATCTTCACCTGCTAGTTCATCAAGGAAGCGTTTTTCAGCGTCAACGCGAATGACTTTGATACCCATGTTTTTAGCAAACATAGCCATTACTTGGTCGCCTTCATCTTGACGTAGTAGGCCATTATCTACAAATACACAAGTCAATTGAGTACCAATTGCTTTATGTAAAAGCGCCGCTACAACAGATGAATCAACACCACCTGAGAGACCTAATAAAACGTGATCTGTACCTACTTGTTTGCGAATAGTGTTAATACTATCTTCAACGATATGAGCTGATGTCCATAAGGTGTTACAGCCACAAATTTCAGTTAAGAATCGTTCGATAATTCGCTGGCCCTGAAGAGTATGTGTTACTTCAGGGTGGAACTGTACGCCATAGAAGTTACGAGCTTCATCTGCCATACCAGCAAAAGGAGCACTATCTGTGCTTGCAATGACTTTAAAGCCTTCAGGTAAAGCAGTAACTTTATCGCCATGGCTCATCCATACATCAAGTAAACCGTGGCCTTCTTCGTTGACATGATCTTCAATATCTCGGAATAAATTAGAGTGGCCGCGGGCACGAACTTGAGCATAACCGAATTCACGATGCTCTGAGGATTCAACTTGTCCACCTAGTTGCATTGCCATGGTTTGCATACCGTAGCAAATACCTAGAACAGGAATGTTGAGCTCAAATACAAAGGCAGGAGCAACAGGAGCATCACCACCAATTGTTGAGTCAGGACCACCTGAAAGAATAATACCTTTTGGGTTAAATTCTTTGACTTCATCAGCAGTGATTTCAGGGTTTCTCAATTCACAGTAAACGCCTGCTTCACGGATACGACGAGCAATAAGCTGTGTGTATTGTGAGCCAAAATCAAGAATAAGAATTCGGTGGTCGTGGATGTTATTGCTCATAAGATTCTCTGTTGTAATCTGTGTAAAGGAAAAAAACCAGAGCCATAATCTATAGCTCTGGTTTTGATTTCATTAAACTCGAATTTAAAATTAAACGCGGTAGTTTGGTGCTTCTTTTGTGATTGTCACATCATGAACATGACTTTCGTTCATGCCTGCTGAAGTAACACGAACAAACTCAGGTTTAGTACGCATATCTTCAATAGTCGCTGATCCTGTGTAACCCATGCTTGAACGAACACCACCTAATAATTGGTGGATAACAGCAGAAAGTGCACCTTTAAATGGAACACGACCTTCGATACCTTCTGGTACTAACTTGTCAGCTTCACTTGATTCTTGGAAGTAACGATCACTAGAACCTTGTTTTTGTTGCATTGCACCCATTGAGCCCATGCCACGGTATGATTTGTATGAACGACCTTGGAATAATTCAACTTCACCGGGTGCTTCTTCAGTACCTGCAAACATACCACCCAACATAATTGTATGAGCACCAGCAACCAAGGCTTTAGCAACATCACCTGAATAACGAATACCGCCATCAGCAATGAGTGGAATGCCAGTGCCTTCTAATGCTTTAGCAACATTACTAATCGCTGTTATTTGAGGAGCACCAACACCTGCAACAATACGTGTTGTACAGATTGACCCTGGACCTATACCGACTTTAACTGCATCGGCACCGGCCTCAGCTAATGCTAACGCTGCGGCACCTGTAGCAATGTTGCCACCGATAACTTGTAATTGTGGGAAGTTATCCTTAACCCAGCGAACTTGATCTAAAACGCCTTGTGAATGACCGTGTGCTGTATCAACAACTACTACATCCACTCCAGCCTCAGCTAATGCTTTTACACGAGCTTGGCTTTCTGCACCGATACCGGTTGCAGCACCAACACGCAAGCGGCCTTGATCATCTTTCGAAGCCAATGGGTTTTCTGTTGATTTTTGAATATCTTTAACCGTGATCATGCCTTGTAAATGGAAGTTGTCATCAACAACCAATACTTTTTCGATGCGGTTAGAGTGAAGTAGATTTAATACTTCATCGCGTTCAGCATTTTCTTTAACGGTAACCAGTTTATCTTTTGGCGTCATAACAGATGTGACCGGCGCATCAAGATGAGTTTCAAATCGTAAATCACGGCTTGTAACGATACCGACTAAATCATCACCTTCAACGACTGGTACACCTGAAATTTTATTTGCATGTGTGAGTTCTACGACTTCACCAATAGTTGCTGTAGAAGTTATAGTGATTGGATCACGAACAACGCCGCTTTCAAAACGTTTTACTTTGCGAACTTCATTGGCTTGTTCTTCGATGGTCATATTCTTATGAAGAATACCCAAACCACCTTCTTGTGCCATAGTAATCGCTAAGCGACTTTCGGTAACAGTATCCATCGCTGCTGAAAGCAGAGGAATGTTAATGTTGATGTCACGAGTTAATTTAGTTGTTAGGTTAACATCGCGAGGCATGATGTTTGAATAAGCCGGTAACAACAAAACGTCGTCAAAGGTAAGTGCTTCTTGAGCGATTCTCATGTGAAGGTTCCTGATATTACTTATGGTATTATCGCCATAATTATAACAGTATTTTTATAGGTTTTCTAAGCGTTTTTATGGCAATAGATAACAATCCCAGCTTAGCAGCGCGTCCAGTTAAAGAGGTCTATGCCGTATCACGCTTAGTCCGCGAAGCTCGGGGCGTTTTGGAAGGCTCTTTTCCGCTAGTTTGGGTTGAAGGTGAAATTTCAAATCTTGCGATGCCTGCGTCAGGGCATATTTATTTCACGCTAAAAGATGAAGTTGCGCAAGTTCGCTGTGCCATGTTTCGAACCCGTAATAGAAACCTTCGATTTACACCCAAAAATGGCTTGCAGGTGTTATTGCGAGTTAGAGTCACCTTATATGAAGGCCGTGGTGAGTTTCAACTAGTCGTTGAGCATATGGAAGAAGCGGGTAGCGGTGCCTTGCAGCGCGCTTATGATGCTTTAAAACATCGTTTGGGTGAGGAAGGTTTATTCGATCAGGCTCATAAGAAATCATTACCCTTATTACCGAGCCGTATAGGTATTATTTCATCGCCAGACGGTGCCGCAGTTCATGATATTTTAACGGTACTACATCGACGGTTTCCATCAGCGCAAGTGATTCTCTACCCAGTTGCCGTCCAAGGTGCTGATTCAGCTGTACAACTTACTAAAGCTGTTAATTTAGCTGATAAAAGAAAGGAATGTGATGTTCTGATTATCGGACGAGGCGGTGGTTCACTGGAAGATTTGTGGAGCTTTAATGATGAGCAACTAGCGCGCGCATTATTCGCTTGTAAATTGCCAACTATCAGCGCTGTTGGTCATGAGGTCGATTTTTCCATTGCTGATTTTGTGGCCGATGTGCGTGCCGCGACACCTTCTGCAGCGGCAGAGATTGCCGTCCCTGATGTACTTGAACTGACAGCTAAAATAAATAATTTTCATGGGCGTTTAACGGTATTAATTCGCCACCGTCTACAAACTGAGTCTCACCAACTTAATTTATTAAAACAGCAATTACCCAACCCAGTTATTACGATTGCCAACAATATGCAGCATGTAGATCGTATTGAACATCGTTTGCAGCGTGTTTGGGCACAATTAATGAGGGATAAACGTCAGCAAGTTGATTATTGGTCAGTACGGTTAACTCACCCTCAAGCTAAGATTGAGGCACAGCAGAATCGAGTATCTCAACGTGAATTACGCTTGCAGCAATTAATGCAGCAACAAATAGCTCAGAGACGGCACCGTTATGAAATGGTCTTACAGCGATTTAACGCTTTATCACCAGGGACAGAAATTAAAGAACAGAAGGCATTTATCGAGCAAACGACTAAAACACTTAATAGTGCGATTGCAAAATTGCTTGCAGGGCATAAATCGAGATTGGTAGCACAAATGAGGACGCTGGCAGCGGTAAGTCCTTTAAGTACTCTTGAGCGCGGATATAGCATTAGTTCTGTGGGGGCGACAAAGCAAGTTCTCGTGAATAGCCATCAAGTTGAACAGGGTCAGCACATCAACGTCAGACTGCAGCACGGTCAATTAGATTGTCAGGTAATGGTGGTGAAACATGACTAAGGCAGCTATAGCTACTGTAATTATTTTACTGCTTAATTTTCACTTTGTATCTGCGAGTGAACTACCGCAACAATCTTTAGTACCCGGCGGAGTAGCTATTATTGCAATCAATGGTAGTGAGTCCAGTAAGCCAAAAGTAAGCTTTAATAATCGCCGAGTTATGGTAGTTAATAAAGAGCAGCAATGGTTTGCGGTAGTTGGAATTTCTTTATCAACAAAAGTCGGTCAACAATTTCTTGATGTGCAATCAGATCACAGAAATTATCAAATTGCTTTTATGGTGAGTGATAAGCAATATCCAACTCAGCACATAGAAATAAAAGATAAACGCAAGGTGAATCCGAACAATTACGATATGAAGCGCATCACATCAGAACGAGCTCGAATTGATGGCGCTCTAGAAACTTGGACGGATGTTGAAAATATAGATTTTAATTTTATCTGGCCAATTGAAGGCCGAATTAGTGGTTTATTTGGTCGGAGGCGCGTTTTTAATGGGCAACCTCGCAAGCCTCACAGTGGAATGGATTTGGCTGCGCCAACAGGAACTCAAATTCATGCGCCTGCAGAGGGTGTTATCAGAAATACGGGAGAGTATTTCTTTAATGGCAATACTGTATTTATTGATCATGGCCAAGGTTTAGTGACGATGTTTTGTCATATGAATAAAATCCTCGTTGAGGATGGCCAAATTATCAAGCAAGGCGAAGTGATCGGTACTGTTGGAATGACGGGGCGAGTCACTGGACCACACTTACACTTTGGTGTGAGCTTAAATGATGAACGTGTTGAGCCACGATTATTCTTTCCTATGAGACCATCTATGGAAGGAGATGATTTAGAGTAGTGCTTAGTGTGGTGGAATATGATGATGTGTAAGACTTTCACCACAATGGGGACAGTGTTTGAAAGCTGTTGATGTTAGGTGGCCTGAACCTGATAATCGAATTAATGATTTACTTTCTTTTACGCTGAGCCCAAGCTCTATTCGAAGGTGTTCAAGATCACGCAGCTCTTCATGGGTGAGTCGGCCATCATCAGATAAAGATGTAATCACTTTGGCTTGAAATTCATCACGCCTGTTTTGCATTTCAGTTGTGAAACCGCTCGCAAGAATACCGGCAGGTAAAGCTGCAATCCCTACACCTAGTATTGTAATAACGATGCTTATAGCTTTACCCATCAGTGTAACTGGCACAACATCACCATAGCCCACGGTTGTTATAGTAATTGTGGCCCACCACATTGCTTGTGGAATGGATCCAAAATCCTCTGGTTGAACATTACGTTCGACTAGGTACATTGCCGCAGAAGAAAAAATAATGAGTACTAATAAAAAGCTTAGGGCTGAAACAATACCCGCTATTTCATTTTTTATTACTTGTATCAAGGTACTCAGGGAGCTTGAGTAGCGGGTTAATTTGAGCAGTCGTAGTAAACGTATCGCTCGTAGATAACGAGTATCGATTTGGATGAACAGGCCTAGGTAGAAAGGCGCAATAGCCAATAGGTCTATAAGGGCGAGTGGACTGAGTATATAACGCCCGCGACTTTTCCAAGGGGTTAAAGGGTTTAATTCTGCCGAGCTCCAGACGCGAGCAATATATTCAATACTAAATATAACTATAGATAGCTGCTCAAAGGTATGGAACCAACTTTTATATTCTTTATGTATTTCAGGTACGGTTTCAACAAAAAGAATTACTAAGGTCAGTATTATCAAGCTTATGATACTGATGTTTATGAGCCGAGCGAAACCATTTTGCTCATGCTCTAATAGTTGAAAAATACGATGTCTGAAAGAGTTTTCCATTATTTATGATATTACTACGTTAAAGTTTGAAATCACGACCAAGGTAGACTTTGAGAACATGCTTATCTTGCATTATTTCTTCAGGCGTACCTCTGGCGATGACTTCGCCTTCATTGAAGATATAGGCTCGTTCACATACTTTAAGTGTTTCTCTTACATTGTGATCGGTAATTAATATGCCAATACCTCGTTCAGCGAGGTCTTTAATAATACCTTGAATGTCGAGAACCGAAATGGGGTCAACACCAGCAAAGGGCTCATCAAGTAATATAAATTGTGGTTCCATCGCAAGTGCTCTGGCAATTTCAACTCTACGGCGTTCGCCGCCAGATAAGGCCATACCTAATGAGTCACGAATATGCTCAATATGGAAGTCAGCTAATAGTCTTTCAAGTAGCTCTGCTTTTTCATCAGAGCTAAGCTCAGTTCGCGTTTCAATAATCGCATAGATATTATCGCTTACTGATAGCTTTCTAAATACAGATGCTTCTTGAGGTAAATAGCCGATCCCCAGCTGAGCACGCTTATGGATTGGATCGTGGGTTAATTCTTTTTGATCAAGGAAAATAGTACCTGTATCAACAACCACTAGGCCAACGATCATATAGAAGCTAGTTGTTTTACCAGCGCCATTAGGACCCAGTAAACCAACAATTTCACCACTCTTGATTTCTAAAGATATGTCTTTCACGGCTTGGCGTGTGCCATAGCGCTTTGATAAAGCTTGTGCTGATAAAATGCTCATGCGGGAATATCGTTCCTAATTAGTTACTTTCTCTAAGGTAACGACGCGACACCCAGCCAATTATGGCTTTTTCTTTATACATGCCTCTAACTTGCACCCATTTTTTTTGCTCAGTTAGGATATAAACTAAACTACCTGACGATAAAGTTCCGATTTTATTATATTGGGTACCGGGTCCGGTTCTGATATTTAAAGTCGTCGTGGTAGTTGCTGTTGGGTAACCTGCGACTTGCTTAGCTTCGATTATTTCCGGTTCCGAAGGTGTTTTTGAACTTATTTCTGGCTTTTTGCTGCTTGGATTTTTATTTTTACTGCCTGGTGGCTGAATGATGATATGAATCCGTTCTCTTTGCTGAGGTTTATCACCTGATGGTGCAGGTTTAGAGCTTGCATTAACCACATTTTTATTAATGTCATATTCGATGCGCGCACCGCTAAATTCGTCACCATTTTGCCATACATGACCTTTGCCTAATAAATAGATCATTTGTGTCTG
This sequence comes from uncultured Gammaproteobacteria bacterium, assembly GCA_937900515.1. Classification (GTDB taxonomy): domain Bacteria; phylum Pseudomonadota; class Gammaproteobacteria; order Nitrosococcales; family Methylophagaceae. The sequence goes on from CALCCU010000165.1 coordinate 17,795, forward strand.
AGCATGGTATTCCATTTGTAAGGCACGAGCTTTGACTGGCGATTCGCCTGGTTTTTGAATTTGTTGATATTTGGCTAAATTGCCTTGGGCGACCGCTTTGCTTAACTGCTTATTCTCATCATAATAGAAAGTGATAATATCACCTTCTATTTTTAATGTTCCTTGAGTGAGAACGGCTGTACCTTTATATTGTGTAATGCCTTTAGCATCATCTAGTTGCGCATGGTCAGCTTCTATTTCGATAGGTTTTTCTTTATCACTAGGTAATGCCCAAGCAATGCTAGGAAGAATGATCAGCAGCAGTGTTAGTAGCTTATTTGGTCGGCGGAGCATCATAATGTCCTTTTACTCTGGAATGAAGATTAATCGTTTTTTGTTTTAGTGAAGCATGCAAACCAACAGAATCAGTTATTCCATAAGGCGATTTCATCGTGACAGCAAGATCGGTATAAGCTGTATTATGCAATGTATCTAAATTTAATGCTTCTGTTTGTAGCTCAATTTCTGGATTAGCTGGCTGAGTAATGATGACGTTACCTGTTAGTAGTATGTCGTCACCTTTACCTACTGTATTGCCTTTATTAGCTGAGACCTGCCAAGTATCTTTACCTAATTCAATGAATTGGGCAACGGGGTTGAAAATTTCCGTACTATCATCTTTAGGGTAATGCGCCATCTCCGTTCCAGTGATTACTCGTGAAGGATGACCTTGTATATCCATTATGGTGAGCGTGAAATTGCTCATCGCATAATCGCTGGTTTTGTGAACTTCATTATTCACTTTTTTCTGCTCAGAGGGTGAATCACCATCTGAAATGAGCCATACAGTCAGTATCGCTACTATTAGCAGTACTGTTTTTGCGACTGGCGGGATGTTAGAAATGACGTTCAATTTGGTCTTGCAGGTTACCCTGTCCTTCCATTATTAATTCACAAACTTCTCGAGCTGCGCCTTTACCACCTTTAGAAGGGGTAATCCAATGTGCATGTTTTTTAACTATAGCATCAGCATCTTGAACGGCAATCGCAAGTCCAACACGGCTCATCACCGATAAATCAACCCAGTCATCACCTACATAGGCGCATTGTTCAGGTTTGAGGCCTAAACGATCAATAAGATCTTCAAAAGCGGGTAACTTTATTTGTTGACCTTGATAGAGATGATTAATTCCAAGGCTGTTGATACGGTGTTCTACAACTTTTGATGTTCTACCAGTAATAATACCGATTTCGACACCTGTAAACTGAAGGAGACGCATACCGTGGCCATCGCGAGAATGAAATGCTTTGTATTCTTCACCATCATCGCCAATGATAATGCTGCCATCAGTCAGCACTCCATCGACATCAAAAATAACGAGTTTTATCTGTTTTGTTTTATCTAAAATACTTTGCATTCTTTTTCCTAATCTTAAACAACGCCAGCACGTAGTAAATCATGCATATTGATTGCACCAACCAGCTGTTGCTCATTATCTGTTATCAATAAGGCGTTAATTTTATGACGCTGCATTAACTCTAGTATTTCGGCCGCCAGCATTTCTGCTTGGCCTGTTTTACAGTTAATGGTCATAAAATCAGCAATTTTGTTGGTATGGATATCAATGGTCTGGGAAAGCACGCGACGTAAATCACCATCGGTAAAAATACCAACTATGTGGTTTTTATCCATTACGGCTGTCATGCCAAGCCCTTTATCGGTCATTTCAACTAAGGCTTCTGAAATCAGGGCTTCGCAATTCACGGTAGGAATATTCTTGCCTGTATGCATAATGTCGCTAACATGTAGTAATAATCTGCGTCCTAAGTTGCCGCCTGGGTGCGATAAGGCAAAATCTTCAGCGGTAAAGCCGCGTGATTCGAGTAGAGCAATAGCAAGTGCATCGCCCATCACTAGCGCTGTTGTTGTACTTGATGTTGGTGCTAGACCGAGAGGGCATGCTTCTTTTTCAACGCTCACATCTATATGAACATTTGCACTTTGTGCTAATGGAGAGTGAGACTTACCTGTTAGAGCAATTAGAGGTACGCCTAAACGTTTGATGATTGGCAATATAGTGAGAATTTCACCTGTTTCACCTGAGTTTGATAAAGCGATAACCACATCTTTGTTCGTGATCATTCCAAGGTCACCGTGGCTTGCTTCACCAGGATGAACGAAGAAGGCAGGGCTGCCTGTACTTGCTAATGTTGCAGCAATTTTTCCACCAATATGGCCAGATTTACCCATTCCAATAACCACAATACGGCCTTCGCAGTTGAGTAAATATTGGCAAGCTTGGACAAATGAGTCATCAATACGGTTACGTAATGCAGATATACTCTCAATTTCGGTGTTGATAACAGCTAGTCCGAGTGCTTTTAACTTGTCAGCTTCATTCATCGTTTAGATGACTCCTTGGGAGTTCTGATATGCAAGTAAGCCATTGTAGCCGATATACGTTACTAGCATTAATGTGCCAGCTACTCTGCCTATTTTTCCTTGTCTGCCTGTCTTAGCAAATAAATAAAGTGCAATCGTGAGAACAAACATAAAAGAGAAGTCGCGAATTAACAACATCGGATCGATGGACGAGGCTTGAATTAGACCTGGCATAGCAAGTACAGCCAATAGATTAAACATATTGGATCCTAGGATATTACCGATGGCAATATCATGTTCGTTCTTTAATGCGGAAATTACTGATGCCGCAAGTTCAGGCAAGCTGGTACCTATCGCGACGATAGTTAACCCTATAACTAAGTCACTAACTCCTAATAAATGAGCGACGCCCGTAGCTCCCCATACTAATGCTTTTGAGCCAATCAATAGTGCTGTAAGGCCAATCAAAAAGCTGGCAACCGCTTTTGGAGTAGACATTTTATGGGCTGCGGCTTCTTGCTCGAACTCCTGTTCTAGCTTGTCACTTTTACTACTGTGAATGGCCAGATAGGCCATACCAAATAGTGTGATAATGAAACCTGAAAATAAAATTAAACCATCTTGGAAATCAAGTTCAAGATCCCAAACTAAGTAGGTAGCAACAGCCATTACAAACGCTAACATAGGAAATTCACGCTTCAATGTGTCTGAATGAACGGTTAGAGGCGTTACTAGAATGGTGATACCGAGAACTAAACCAATATTGGTAATATTGGAGCCAATAGCATTACCAATCCCCAGTGCGGGCACACCATCAAATGCAGCAAGTGCTGAAACTAACATTTCAGGTGCTGAGGTACCAAAGCCAACAATAGTTAGACCAACAAGAAGGGGTGAGACGCCTAAGTTTGTTGCAATACTTGAGGCTCCTTCGACAAAACGATCTGCTCCCCAGATTAGGATGGCAAAACCAGCGAGTATGGCAACAATAAAGAGTGCTGTAGTCATGAGTTCTATGAGTCAAAAATTAATAAAAAAAGCCGAACTTAAAAGTCCGGCTTTATATTATATGTTGCTAGCAACATAATGTCTTATTCAGCTGTAATTCCTAATCAGAAAACACATCAAAATCTTCTTCTGGTGGGTTGCCATCATAGACAAGGTTAAGTCTTCGTTGTGTATAAGCATTACGGACGTAGCTATATTCATCTGTAGTGGCTTCGTCTAACACTTTACTAGCACCTAATAAACCCGCACGTTTTTCTACGAGGCCAGTGATAGTTAATGCATTACGTGTGCTTGTATCATCGATATAAGTGATAGGGTGAGTATACATATCACCAACTAAACCAAATGAGTCTCTAAAATTACGAGGTCCAAATATAGGTAAAACAACATAAGGGCCAGGTTGAACACCCCAGTAACCTAGTGTTTGACCAAAGTCTTCATTATTAGCTGTATGGCCCGCATGACCCGCGACATCAAAGATACCACCGAAACCGACGGTTGTATTTAGTGCTAAGCGGCCAAAATCATCAGCGGCTTGTCCAAATTTAAATTGCAACAGATCATTTATAACAACGCCTACTTCAGATAGGTTTTGGAAAAAGTTTCCAATACCCCAAATAATAGGTTCAGGAAGAACTGTATCGTAGACTTGAGCTGCGGGTTTAATGATTGCTTTATCCATTGCATCATTAAAACTGTACATTGCTCGGTTGTAGCCTTCTAAAGGGTCATTTACCCCGTCTACTTGTTGTGTTGTGGCACAACCACTTGTTACTGCTAGCGCACCTAAAAGGGCTAGCTTTGATGTTAATTTTAGCTTACGCATTAGTACTCTTTCCGTGACTATTATTCTTATATTGAGGTGAATAATCTCACGGTCTTACATTACAATCAAGTGAGCGTGGTAATTAATACACAAAGTTTATTTGGTTGTTGTTAATAAACAACTATTGCAAAATAAATAATCTATAAGCTCCAGAAACTAGGGTCAGTGATCGCCGTTTTTTTTTCTGTATCTGTCGAGTTATTGTGCATTAGCTGTAGGAAGGTATGCGTACATGCTTTCCAGTTTCTCTGTTTTGCATAGTGGATACAGTCTTCGCTGTTTAGCATTAACGCTTGCTTAGTCGCAACAGTTAAATCATTATCTAGAACACCTGTTACACCTTGTTGAATGACATCTTTGGGTCCTGTGACTGGGTAAGCTGCAACAGGTACTCCACATGCCATTGACTCTAGTAGAACCAAACCAAATGTGTCTGTTTTGCTAGGAAATACGAATACATCACCAGCGGCAACCCAAGACGCTAATTCATGACCAAATTTAGCCCCTGTGAATAATACATCAGGGTAGCGTTGCTTTAATGAATCTAGGTCAGGACCATCACCAATGACTACTTTACTGCCGGGTAAATCAAGATCTAGATAAGCTTCAATATTTTTTTCAATTGAAACTCGTCCCATATTTACTGATATCGGTCTAGGCAGATCGAGAGGTTGAGGATTATCAGGTTGAAAAATATCAGTGTCTACACCGCGTCCCCATACAAAAACATTGGTGAAACCTCGTTTCTCAAGACGTTTTTTTTGAGAGGCTGTTGGTACAAGTGTGTGAACGGCTTTATTATGAAAACGTCTAAACCAAGCATAGGACCAACTTAGGGGAATGGGCAATCTCAGTTTTAGATATTCAGGAAATTGAGTGTGGTATGAGGTCGTAAACTTAACATTATTGCGTAAACACCAACTTCGAGCCGCTATTCCTAATGGACCTTCTGTTGCTATATGAATAGCATCAGGTCTGATTTTTTCTAATTGTTGGGATATTTTCCTGCCTGGGAATAAAGCAAGGGGAATGCTAGGGTAACTCGGGCATGGAATAGTCCTATGACCTTCAGGTGTCAGCATTGTGACTGTATTCCCTAGCTCGATGAGGTGATCTCGGGTCTTAGTTAATGTACGAACCACTCCATTTACTTGAGGTTCCCAAGCATCCGTGACAATGACTATATTCATCTACGCCACCTGTAATATTTGCTGGTCTTTATTAATATAATCAGTCCACTTGAGTATTTCCATTGAGCCATCGCTGTTTTCTATAAGAGCGGTACAGCTTTCAACCCAGTCACCACAGTTATAATAATCGACACCATGATGCTTTGTTATTTCTGCTCGATGAATATGACCACAGACAACGCCATCAACATTCTGACGTGATGCTTCATGGGCAACGGCTTCTTCGAAATTACCAATATATTGCACAGCATTCTTAACTTTATGCTTTAAGAATGCGGCTAAAGACCAATAAGAAAACCCGAGTTTACGGCGAATATAATTGACCCAACGGTTAGCTCGTAATAAATAATCATATAAACGACTACCTATTTTCGCGAGCAGAGGAGAGCACTTCACAACACCATCAAATTGGTCGCCATGAATGATCAATAATTGTTTGCCATCAGCGGTGGTGTGAATGGTTTCATTTCTAATCTCAACATTACCAAACACCATGCCATCAAAGTCACGGAGCATTTCATCATGATTACCAGGTACATAAATGACCTTAGTATTGTGTTTGGCTTTACCTAATATAGTTCTGATCACATTATTATGTGCTTGAGGCCAAAACATACGTTTTTTCATTTCCCATACATCAACAATGTCACCTACCAAATAAAGGTATTCACATTCTGTTTGGTGGAGGAAATCGAGAAGAAAGTCGGCACTACAACCGCGAAAGCCCAAATGAACATCTGATATCCAGACGCTGCGAACTTTAATTTTGTCTGAGCTCAGTCTTTTTTTCATAATTGCTCTTTAAATATTTCTATATTTGAGCGAACAGTAACGAACTTATATTGCAAAAAGATGACTGAACTATGACGATATGATTACTTTAGGTTTATCATCGTCAGCTTGACGTATAATCACTTTAACTTTTTATTAAAAATGATACTGAGCATTATGACTAATCCTTTACTACACAATGAACGCTTACCTGCTTTTTCAAAAATTTCTCCTGAGTATGTCGAGCCTGCATTAGATCATGTTCTAGAGCAGTCGAAGCAGACGGTTCACAACTTATTAGCTTCACTTGTTGAGCCTACATGGGAATCTTTAGTGCTTCCTATGGAAGAGATGGATGCCAGTATCGATCGAGTTTGGTCTCCTGTTAGCCACTTAAATTCTGTAATGAATTCTGATGAACTACGTGTCGCTTATAACGCTTGCTTGCCCAAGTTGAGTGAGTTTGGCACCGAGTTAGGTCAAAATGAACATTTATTTAATGCTTATAAAAAATTAGCTGAAAGTGAACATTATTCAGAGCTTGATACCGCACAAAAAAAAGTAATTGATAATGCGATTCGTGATTTCCGCCTATCAGGTGTTGAACTATCACAGGCTGACCGTGATTCGTTTAAACAAATTTCACAACAACTGACGGAACGTACAGCAAAGTTTGAAGAAAATTTAATGGATGCGACTCACGCATGGAAAAAACACATTACTGACAAAAGCCTACTATCTGGATTGCCGCCATCAACCGTTGCAATGGCTGAACAATTTGCCAAACGAGACGAGTTGGATGGTTGGGTGTTCACCTTAGATTTTCCATCGTATATGCCTGTGATGTCTTATGCTGATAATCGTGAGTTTCGTGAAGAAATGTATACAGCATTCGCTACCAAAGCCTCAGACCAAGGTCCTAATGCAGGCCAATGGAATAACACGGATGTGATGACGGATATCTTGAAACTCCGCCATGAACTAGCAGAACTCATTGGCTTTGAAAGTCATGCTCATCGATCATTAGCAACAAAAATGGCTCAATCACCCCAGCAAGTTTTAGAGTTTTTAACTGATCTTGCAGAACGTTCTAAACCGATAGCCGAAAAAGAATTCGAAGAATTAAAAGCCTATGCAAAAGAACAAGGTCATAGCGAACAGTTAGAATCTTGGGATGTGACGTATTTTGCTGAAAAATTACGCCAACAACGCTACTCCATCTCACAAGAAGAGCTCAAACCATACTTCCCTGAAGATAAAGTTGTCCAAGGGCTCTTTGCGGTTGTAAACAGACTTTATGGCCTGGAGATTAATGAGCGCCACGATATTGATGTATGGCATAAAGATGTACGCTTTTTCGATATTTTTGATAGTGAAGGCGAATTACGAGGCCAGTTTTATTTAGATTTGTATGCACGAAATCATAAACGTGGTGGTGCATGGATGGATGAATGTTTGGTTAGACGTCAAATTGAGGGTGGAATTCAAACACCTGTTGCATTTTTAACCTGTAATTTTTCTGAACCTGTTGGAGAGACTCCAGCGTTATTTACGCATGATGAAGTCACCACTTTATTCCATGAGTTTGGTCATGGTTTGCACCATATGTTGACTAAAATTCATCATGCTGGTGTATCGGGAATTAATGGTGTGGCTTGGGATGCTGTCGAACTACCAAGCCAATTTATGGAAAATTGGTGTTGGGAGCGTGAAGCCCTAGATTTGATTTCGGGTCACTATGAATCTGGTGAAGTATTGCCGCAAGAATTGTTCGATAAAATGATCGCTGCTCGTAACTTCCAGTCAGCAATGACGATGGTTAGACAGCTTGAATTCTCATTATTTGATTTCCGCCTGCATTTGGAATATCAACCAGATCAAGCTAACCAAGTTGATAAAGTGTTAGCGGAAGTTCGTGAGCAAGTTTCTGTTGTTCAACCACCGAAATTTAATCGCTTTGCTCATAGTTTTTCACATATCTTTGCTGGTGGTTATGCCGCGGGTTATTACAGTTATAAATGGGCTGAAGTATTATCGGCTGATGCGTTCTCTAAATTTGAAGAGAAGGGAATTTTTGATCGTCAGACTGGTTTGGAATTTTTAAATAATATTCTAGAGCAAGGCGGTTCAAAAGAACCGATGGAATTATTTATTGCATTCCGAGGCCGTGAACCAGAAATTGATGCTTTATTAAGGCATTCAGGGATTGCTGCTTAATAAGCAAAAGGGCCGAAAGGCCCTTTTCATTTCTATCATTTTTTCTTCTTAGATTTCTTTTTTTTCTTATCTTTTTTATCTGACTTAGTTTTTTTAGAGTCTTTACCTTTCTTTTTAGGCTTGTCGTCTTTCTTTTTTTTCTTGTTATTTTTAGGTTTAGATTTTTTTGTTTTCTTGTCGTTTGGCTTCACCTTTGTTGGTGTAACCTCCGTTGAAGTATTTACTGGCTCTGATTTAGCAGTTGGGAAAGCGGCCATACCATGTTGACGAAAACGGCCTACCCAGTAGCGTACTTGCCCAATGCTGAGCCCCGTTGCTACTGCGGTATTGGCTTGGGTTGTGCCTTGATGTAATGTTAATAAGGCATTTGCACGAGCACTACTGTAATCATCGCCAGAAGTAGCAATTTTTTTACATTGTGTCACTTGGGCTGGTGTGAGTAATTTCTTTGGGCTACTGGCTTGTTGTGTCGTCATCGTGCTCTCCATACTGCGACCATTGGCTTTATAAATGTGTAGAATCAAAATATTACTACTTAATCATATGACAGTTTAGGTGGAAGGGGAAGTAATGATTTTATGATATCAAGCTCTATTTGTTGGTACTGATAGTATAGACTATATCTATACTTACTCATTGATAGTGGAATTAGATTGAATGCTATCAACGAGGATCGATTAGCCATTTCAATCACATTGACAGATTCGATGAAATATACAGATTTAAGAGACTTTATTAACCACCTTGAACAGCAAGGCGAACTTAAACGAATTAGCGTTGAAGTTGATCCTGTTTTAGAAATGACTGAGATTAGCGATAGGGTTCTACGCGCAGGTGGTCCAGCATTGTTATTTGAAAATCCTAAGGGTAGTGATATTCCAGTCTTAACCAATCTTTTTGGTACACCTGAGCGTGTGGCAATGGGAATGGGGGAAGATTCTGTTGAGGCTTTGCGTGAAGTGGGAAAACTACTGGCTTTTTTAAAAGAACCTGAACCACCTAAAGGAATGAAAGACGCATGGGATAAAATGCCCATCTTTAAGCAAGTGCTAAATATGGCGCCAAAAGAAGTTAAGTTCGCTGCATGTCAGCAAACTATAATTGAAGGTGACGAGGTAGACTTAAGTCAATATCCGATTCAACATTGTTGGCCAGAAGATGCTGCACCATTGATTACATGGGGGTTAGTGGTTACAAAAGGGCCACATAAACCACGCCAAAACATGGGGATTTATCGTCAGCAAGTGATTGGTAAAAATCGAGTCATTATGCGTTGGTTATCGCATCGTGGTGGTGCTTTAGATTTTAAAGAATGGCAACTAGAGCACCCAGGAGAACCGTTTCCTATCTGTGTCGTTTTAGGCTGTGATCCAGCTACTATTTTGGCGGCAGTGACGCCAATTCCAGATACGCTTTCCGAATATGCTTTTGCTGGGTTATTAAGAGGTTCAAAAACTGAATTAGTAAAATGTGTTGGCAATGATTTGCAAGTGCCTGCGACTGCTGAGATTGTCTTAGAGGGTTTTATCTATCCTGATGATATGGCTGATGAAGGACCTTACGGTGATCATACGGGTTATTACAATGAAATAGATCGATTCCCAGTCTTTACGGTTGAACGTATTACCCAGCGTAAAAATCCGATTTATCATAGTACTTATACTGGTCGTCCACCTGATGAGCCTGCTATTTTAGGTGTGGCATTAAACGAAGTATTTGTGCCGATATTGCAAAAACAATTTCCTGAGATTGTTGATTTTTACCTGCCACCAGAGGGCTGTTCTTATCGAATGGCAGTGGTCAGTATGAAAAAACAATATCCAGGTCATGCTAAACGAGTAATGATGGGGATCTGGTCATTTTTACGGCAGTTTATGTATACCAAGTTTGTGATTGTTGTTGATGATGATGTGAATGTGCGTGATTGGAATGATGTAATTTGGGCGATTACTACACGCATGGATCCTGCTCGAGATACCACCTTAATCGAAAATACACCGATCGATTATTTAGATTTTGCTTCACCGGTGTCAGGTTTGGGGTCCAAAATGGGGATGGATGCAACGAATAAACTACCTGGCGAAACAGATCGTGAATGGGGACGTCCTATTGAGCGAGATCAAACTGTAGTGGATCGCATTGATGAGTTGTGGGATTCATTAGGGATAAGCGACACGTAAGTTTAGATGACTGATAATTAAGAGTCTCTATGGCATTATTGTAGGTGTTATTGGGAATTGTTCGAATATAGCATTCACTATTTTAGGTATGGCAGAGTCTAACTTTGCCAACTTTTCTTGACTGACTTCTTCGACGGCAGCACCTTGCCATATCATTTTATTTTGTTGGCGGTCGACGATATCAATAGTAAGGGTACCTTGTTGATATTTTTCTAAATAAGGCTCAAACCCTACCCAAGTATCATAATAGAGTCGTCCTCCTGAGCTGTAATAACCGCCTTGGTGAGTGACGGGGAATTGTTTGAGTGCTTGTTTATCAACTACATCCTGGCGAAAGTTGATTAATAAATCAGGGCTATCTTGGGTAAATTTAAATCCACGGCGAAGCATCTCTTCCTTGGTACTAGCCTTTAAATATTGGCTAAGTAGTGATTCATAGCGTTGATCAGTATCTAGCTTGTCGAAGAAGCCAAATGATTTGTATTGATTGAGATTAACTTGTGGGGTTGCATTGCTGTGAATTGTTGGTCCGATAGCTACACATGCAGATAGTAGTAGCGTGAGCATGACTAACAGTACTTTATTTTTCAACACGTCGAATTTCTCCACCAGTAGTGTTTTTTATTAGTACACAAGGAGACTATTAACATTGAGCATAGTTCACTTGATAGTACGAGTCGCCTAACAAGCATACTGCATTTCAAGCTGTTGAAAGCGTGGCGTGTTACGATCTTCCTTTCTACATATTTTTAATAGATCATCAACAAAATAGTGCAGTGCACGTTGCTCAATTTGCTTAATTTTTGTTTGTTGTTCATCGCTGAGCATGTGATACATGCTTGCTGCACCAAAATCACCAAATAGGATCTGTCCAGACTGATCAAATAAGGTGTTATGAGCATATAGGTCGCCATGGGATACTTTATTGTTATGAATATGTTCGAACACATCCTTCAGCTGTTGGATTATTTTATCTATTAATTCAATTTCTAATGTAAAGCCATCTGGAAAGGTATCTCTTGAACAAGTATCAAAATTGGGAGGAAGCCCAAGATTTTTATAGTGTTCAGGGATGAGTTTCATTATCAACGCTGAATAGTCACCTTCATCGACTTGAGCAATTGACTGAACTAGGTTGGGGTGTTGACCCACTTTCAAACACGCTTTTAATTCATCGGCCGGATATCCATCACTAGTGATACCACCTTTAAAGACTTTTACTGCTATATCATTAGGAAAATCTGTATTCACCGTATTCCAACGTGCCGTTGAAATAATGCCCGATGCGCCTTGACCTAATTGTTGATGGATAGTGAAGGTTGATGATGCTATTGCAGGAATAGACTCTATATGAGTATTGGATTGGCTAAATGGATTACCTGAAAATGCCAACCACGCTAGTCGAGGTAAGTCGAGGAGTTGATCGGGAAAGGCGGTTAATTGGTTGGCAGAAATTCTAACTAATTCTAAGTTCAGAGATTGTGATAACGTAGCAGGCAATTGGGTTAACTGATTACCCGCTAACATAAGCTTTTGTAGGCTAGGCCGCTCACCTAATGAGTTAGGCAAGGTTTCAATTTTATTATCTGTTAGTGTTAACCAACGTAGTTTAGGTGGTAATGAATTAGACGGTACGGTGTGAATTTTATTAGATTTGATACCAATCATTTCTAAGTGTTCACATTGACCTAATACTTCTGGTAGTACCTCAAATTGGTTATTGGATAGAAAGATGATCTTTAGTTTTTTTAATTTACTAAGGCTATTAGGTAATTCTCTTAATTGATTATTAGATAAATCAAGAATCTCTAGGCTATCAGCAAGCGATAATATGTCTTCTGGGAGCGCGCTTAAACTTTGTGAAATTGAAAGGTGTTTAGTGCCAGTTAAATGGCCAGATGTAAGTTGTTCTAGTGTGTGCACTGTGATTTTCTATAGCTGTTTTAAGGTGAATTATCCTAATAGTCTACAATAAAATGTAGTGCTTATTTTGGGCAGGTTCCTGAGCTATGTTAAAATGTGTATCGTAAGTGAGTTAGATTATTACTCTAAATTAATATCTCCATTCTCTGAATTCTCAAGCTACAGATAGAATAGCCTCGATATTAAAGAACTATGCTTACAAGGTGATTGTCATAAGCAGCGATTGCTCTCAGATCTACAAGAACACTACATTAATGACTTCATAGACATTAATATACAAGGAACTCCATGAATAAAAAAATTATTGCTATAGCCTTTACTATGGCTATGTCAGGCTCTGCTTACGCATTAGATAAAGTAGAAACTAATGATGGCAGTATCTTAACTGGAACGATTAAATCTATTTCAGAAAAGACGATTACATTAGTGACTAGTTATGCCGGAGAATTGAAATTACAGCGCGATGAAGTGAAAGGTTTCAATACCGAATCACCTATTTTTGTTCGACTAAAAAGTGGCACTACACTAGCTGGGCAAGTGAGTCATAACGGTGAAGGAAAATTGCTGATAGAAGGTGTTGATGCAACGATGACGACGAATACAGCATCAGTTGTTGAAAGTTGGTCGCCAGCAGACAATGATCCTCAATTAGTGCGTGCTGAAGAAGAAAAAGAAGCCTTAAAACGTCAATGGTCTTATAAAGCAGCTGTAGATATTGCTGGAAAAAGTGGTAACTCAAAAGAATTCAGTTCACGGGTGTTGTTTGATGCACGTTTAGCAAGTGCGGATGATGAATTGAAGTTTTTTGGTTCAATAGATAAAAGTAGCAAAGAAGGCGAAGATACCTCTGATGAAATGATTGTTGGTTCAGAATATAAAGCCTATTTTAGTAAAGTAATGGGTTGGTATGTTCGAGGTGAAGTAGAGCGTGATGATTTTGAAAATTTAGATCTACGAACTACTCTAGGCGGTGGTTTAAATTATCGACTCTTTAAAGAAGAAGACCATGCGCTTGAGTTACGCTCAGGTCTTGGTTACCGTCACGAAAGCTTTAATGATGGTACCACTGAAAATTCGCCTACTTTGGACTTTGGTTTAGAGCATTACTGGAACTTTATCAGTTGGGCTGAGATGACAAACAAATTGACCTATGCACCTGCGGTTGATGATTTTAGTGATTACTTAATTACGCATGATTCTGGTATTGATATTCCATTAGGGCTATCTGATTATTGGAATATTCGTTTTGGTTTACGTAATGACTACAAGAGTCTTCCTGCCGAAGGTCGTGAGAATTTAGACACAAGTTATTACTCACGTCTGCAATTGAAGTGGTAATTATTAAGTAGTAGCTCGATTACACAGCGTGATAAATAGAAAAGCGTGTTTCTTATTGAAATACGCTTTTTTTCTGTGTGAACCTCGCGGTTAGTTTAACGTTCAGTAAGATTTACATTATTGTTCCAATAAATGACCCAGTTTGCATATTCTTCTTGTCAGTCCTGAAAAGTATTAAGCCTGAATTATCTCGTCTCACACCACCTGCTAATAGGTTATAGATGCCAGCAGTCATAACAATTGCAATTGTACTCATGTATTCCTTACCGATTTTTAGCTTTAAAGACAGTATCTATCATAGAGGGTTAAAGGTTAAGATAACTTTGTTAGATAGTAGTGTAAGTTTGTTGAGAAAAGGATTCTAAAAATGAGAATGTTACATACGATGTTACGTGTTGGTAGTTTGCAAAAATCAATCACTTTTTATACAGAAGTGCTTGGTATGTCTGTACTTAGAGAAGAAGAGTTTGCAGAAGCTAAGTTCAATTTAGCTTTTCTTGGCTATGGTGACGAACAAAGTAATACCGTACTTGAGCTGACCTATAACTGGGGAGTAGATAGCTATGATCTTGGAAGTGCTTATGGTCATATTGCTATTGCTGTACCTAATGCTGCTGAGGCCTGTGCACAGATTAAAGCCCTTGGCGGAAAAGTGATTCGAGAGGCTGGTCCAATGATGGGAAGCACTGAGGTGATTGCTTTTATTGAAGATCCCGATGGCTATAAAATTGAGTTAATTGAAAAAGATTAAAAATAAGGCCTCAGTTTATTCCGAGGCCTTTTCTTTTAGCTGTTTAAAGTAGTCACATTTGACCAGTTAAATCCAGTAGGTTCGAGCTCTCGCTGCTTCAACTTGGTAGCAGCTTTACTCATGTCAGCCATAAAGTCATCAAACTGACGACGAGAGAGCCGAAGAGTGACTGCACCGAGGTTGATATGTGTCATTTTACAATCAAAACAATATTGAATATCGCAACTAGAACCCTGTAGTAATGTTTCTGGTTGGCAAGATGTGCGGTGTTCCATAGTATTATTCCTTATTATTTGCTGGTTTTTCACAGTATTGCTGCCAAGTTTTTTTCTGGTCAAGCCATTTATCTCGTTCTGTGCTAGCCATATTTTGTTCTAGCAATAAGCCGTAATTTCTATTTATAAGACTAGATAAACACCGGTTTGGTGAATTTAAATACATCATTTGTAAGTGCTGGATAGCTGCACGTAGTAACCCTATGTGGTCTTGCTCTATCTGAACTTGATTCATCGCAGCCATTAGATGTGTTTAGCTGCTAATGAACGCAGCATTCCCCATACGCTTTTCTTAGATTTGGGATCAAGGCAATGGAAGTCTTCAGGGTGCAATTTACCTTCCTGCATTAATGATTGAAGCTTATTTGGAGAAATAGCAAGGTTGATAATAGCCGTAGGCTGTGACTCAAAGAATAATGGTTTCATAGTATTTATAATCCCTCAGAAATAAACTGAAATTGAATTATAAAATGTTATTTATACAAATGCAAATGATTATCATTTAGATTAAAAAAGGGGGCGTTAATTATGCCTTGCCGCAGGCCACCATAATTGCAGATCTGAATTAGGTGTTCTAAAAGCAGCAATTTTAGCTTGAGTACTGGCTTTAAGCAGATAGTCTTGCAAGGCTTTTGCCCCAGCATAATTAGAGCTATTCATCTTCTTGGGATTAACAATGGTTGAGCTCATGACTCGCTGTAATAGCGGGTCATCATTAATCAGTATGGTTAATTTGCTATTGTTTTTAGCCTTATATTTTAAGAATGGAATCGCACCCCAAATAAAATAAGCCTGCTGCTGTTCAGCAAATTTGGCCACAGAATTGCCACCGTCATTGGGTTCAATAAACCAAGGGGATTTATTTGGTTGCCTTGCTTGATTCCAGATTATATCTGTTAAGTACTGAACGCCGGCTTGTGGGCTGGCAATAAATTTAGACTGGCTATGAGCAATTTTTATGAGTGCTTGGGCAGCATTGATAGATCCTTTTATCTTGGCAGGATCGGAGGAGGGGCCAATAATCACTGCCTGATTTGAAAACACCATCCTGGGCCACTCACCAAACCCCTCTAATACAAACTGATCAAGATGTGCTTTACCAAAATGTGAAATAACGATATCAGCTTGTTCTAATTTAGCTATTTCAAACACATCACTACCATTTGTTAGCTCAACATGGAGCCCTGTCTGCTGTTCAAAATCGTTTATTAAATATTGGATAAGACCACTGTAAACAGGGGTGTTGACGATAGCTAGGCGGATGGGAGTGGGATTAGATACTTGTGTGACATCAGCATAGTTACTGAAATTGAAGAAGAGTAAAAATAACAAAGTGAATAG
The DNA here is from genome assembly GCA_937900515.1 of uncultured Gammaproteobacteria bacterium. GTDB lineage: Bacteria > Pseudomonadota > Gammaproteobacteria > Nitrosococcales > Methylophagaceae. Next base: position 33,977 of record CALCCU010000165.1, read on the forward strand.
TCGAGTCATATTTTTACCTTGATTGTCGTGTCTGCGGCAGCTCTGGCTAAGAAAAATCTAAGCCAGAGCTATCGAGATAATACTTTATTTGAAGTCTAGCTTAACACCAGTATAGAAAAAACGACCTGCTTGTGGGAAGCCGTAACTAGTCGAATAGTCTTCATTAAATAAGTTATCAGCACCCACATAAACACTACCTAATTGTTTTGGTAATGCGTAACTTAATTTAGCGGATACTAGATTGAACGCTGATAATTTACGATAAATAGTAGGATCTACACGAGAAAAATAAGCTTGTTCGCCGATACGTTGGAAGCTACCGTTAAGGGTAATATTGTTTGAAATATCATAGTCTGCTTGTAACGATAGTTTTGACTTAGGGCGATATTGCAATGTGGTCGAGTCTGCATTGGCAGATTTGTCCGTTGCATGTAGTAAACCTAAACTTGCTCTAAGCGCTAATTGGTCTGTTGCTTGAATCATGCCTGACATATCAATACCTTCAAGCTCCATTTTTTGGCGATTCATATATTGGTTAGCATTATCTTTTTCAATAAAGTCATAAACGATTGAATGATAGGCTGCAACATCTAGGCTGGCATTTTGCCAGTTGTTGTTGATACCCACTTCATAGTGGTTGGCACGTTGAAAACCGAGAGCGTCATTTCCAGAGCTGGCATCATAAAGTTGTTTAATGGTGGGTGCATCTACTTTACGACCATAACTCGCATATACGGATGTATTTGCATTAAAGGCTTTAGATAATGCTAACTGAGCCGATTGAGTATTATCATCGCTGCCACCGTCTTTATCTAATTGATGATAACCAACACCTGTTACTAATGTTAAATCGTAGGCCAATGGTTGGGTCACTTCAAAACCGTATGAACGTACATTGATATCTTTATTCACATTGGTAGTAACATATTTAGAACTGTTATTACAGGTTCCCGCATTACATTTAGTTTGTTGCGAATCGAATGATTCACGTCGTTGATCTATACTGAATGCTAATTGGGTGTCACTGCCAACCATGCCATTTAATTGAGCATGAGCGCCACGGATATCAGTTTTATCTCTTTGAATAAATGAATTCTTTTTGATAATGGTGTTGTAGTTATTGTCATCATAACCGGCAGAATTTTCATTTTCGTGGTTGTTGAAGAACCATAACTTTCCTGCCCAGTCATCAGTGAAGTCATAATCTGCACCGACTTGGAAAGATGTGCCTTGTTGATCTTCAGTACGTTCGTATTTTGCTTTTTGAGCAAAGTCATCGGTGCCATTATTAAACACAGTTGGTGGTTTGCCATAGTCACCATCAAAATGATTAATAAAGAGGCCTAGACGCAATTTATCCGTGACTTGACGGTTATAAGACCCCATAAAGTTAACACGACGATAGTCACTATTATTACGATCATTATCATCTTGATAATTTGCTACTGTTGTTGCTAGCACTGGATCGAAGTCATTGGATACTGAGAAGGCATCGCGAGCTCTGACACCGGCAGAAAAGAAGAAGTCATTTTTAGCATCGCCATAACCCGTATACGCATTGGTCTGCCAATAATGGTCACTACCTAATTCTGCTTTACCACCAGATTGAAGTCCATCAAAGCTACTGCGAGTGTGAATATCTAAAACACCGCCCATACCACCATCACCATATAAAACAGATGATGCACCAGCTCGAAGATTGATGGAGTCGATGGCGAAAGTAGGGATAAGTGTGGGATCAAACTGACCGTCGTTAGTCGAGTTTAAAGGAATACCGTTTACGAGTAGTTTAATTTGACGGGTACGTAAACCACGGATATCTATTCTAGGCGTGCCATCCGCACCATTGCGAACATTAAGTGAAGGGATAAAGCGTAAGGCCTCATCTAATGAGCGAGCACCTGAACGTTCAAAATCAGTTTGAGAAAGTGAAAACGAACTGCCAATAGCAAGCGATGGGTTAACGATAATTTGACCCAATTGGTATGAATCTTCAGTCGCAGCGTAAGAAGATGTCGCAATACTAAGGGCAAGTGTGCTGAAAAGAGTAGAGGTTATATTCCTACAAATATAACGGTTATTAAACAATTGCATTGTTACAGTCCTAGATAAAATTAATTAGATTGAGTGCTTTTTTGGAAGGTTTTCCAGGCTAATAAGCCAAAAACACCGCCAATAAAGCCGAATAGTGAGTGTGAAAGTAATGGCATTAACACGCCAAAATTAAGTGAGTCGCTGTAGATAGCAAAGTTAGTTTGGGCAGCGGCTTTAATAAGCGGTTTTAGCATATGGGCAATAGCAGTAAACAGCGGTACTAAAATTATTAAACGACCTTGCCAACTCAGACGGTTGTATAACAGATCCAGCGTTAGACCTTGTGCTAACAAAATAATAAGGCCAACTGGGCTTGCCGAGAACATCGTTAACGCAAGCATTGAACCGGTGCTGGCAATCGTTGCTGCCCATTTTTGTTGTGATGCTAAACGCAAGAAAGCAAAAATCGCCATAAACTCTAAACCATGACGACCGGGCATATCGAGCGGCCAACGTAGCGTTTTATGCAATAAGATCGCCACTGCACCAGTACACACTAGCAACAGAAGTTCACGTTGCTTAGCGCTAATCAGATTAAAACTGTCTGAGATACTCTTTTCTTGCAACTTGCCAGACATCGGCATTCTCCGTTGATTGTTCTATAATTAAAGTAGCTTTACCACCGATCCAAATTGCTCTTGGCCATGCGCCCATGGCAATGATTAGGTCTTGGTTGCTAATGACTTGCCCTTCTAGCGATTGAATAACATCTATACCGCTGTCATTTAATAATTCGCCCACAGACACACTTTGCTCTGCTCGTTCACGCATACCTTTTAGCCATAACATACGACCATCACTGCCTGAGCCATTTAAGCCAACGGATGCTAATGCGCCAATCACCCCTTGAAAGTCACCGCCTAAACCCTGTAGTGAAACGCATGCTTGTTTGGCAATATCATGCGCATCATCTTGAGTAACGACTTGGTGCTTAGCTAAAAATCCAAATTGAATCATGGCATGATTTACTTGGCTGGTATCAGCAATGCACAAGCCAGGATCGGATCCTTCTGCACTCTCATTGATTAAATAATCACGACAAAAAGATGAAATGTCATCAACATGATCTGAGCTTGTCGCCACCGTAATACATGCTGCGCTGTTATGTGAAGTGAACGGAACATGAGGACTTACTAATAATTGGTGGCGAGTAATAACATTACATTCACCCCAGTTATTCTCATCCATTGCGGCGCCAATTGAACGGGCATGATACCCAGTACCTCGGCTGTCTAGATTATCGGTATCGTCGATGCCTATAAGTAAGTGAATAGGACGTTTTTGCAAAGACATAGTCTATCTTGGGGTTATCAGTGACGTTATATTCAACCATATATATCGGTTGGTGTAAATGATGGTTCATTCTTGCTTTAATTCACTCATTAATTTGATAGAAGTTGTATCAATAGCTTCCAATGCCTGTCGTTCCATCTGGCGATAAATCTGAATCACGTTGAGACCAAAATCACTGACTTGAGCTCCACCGCCATGTTTTCCACCCGTTGCAGTTATAACTAGGGGCTGCTTAAAGCTAATATTCATCATATTGACTAAATCCCAAGCACGCTTGTATGACATATGCATCGATTTAGCGGCGGCAGAGATTGAACCAGTTGTGACAATGGCTTCCAGTAAGTCGACTTTGCCTGGGCCTAGTGCAGTATCACCATTAAAAGGGATTCGGATATTAAGTTTGATAGCACTCATTTTTATCTAGCCTGCAGTATTGTGTTCAACCCAAACATTACCATCGGGACGCGCTTCTTTTTTCCAGAATGGTGCTTTGAATTTAAGTTCTTCTATCAACCAGTTACAAGCATCTAATGCTGCTCGACGGTGTGCTGACCAACATGCAATTACAACAATGGCATCGGCAGGTTTGATATGACCAACACGGTGAGCAATTAAGCAATCAATGAGCGGCCATTTCTGCGTTGCTTCAGCTTCTAATTTTTTAAGATAACGCTCGGTCATTTCAGGATAATGTTCTAATACCATCTCAGTGACCGCAGCATCATCATTAAAATCGCGCATGCTGCCAATAAATGTCGCTGTAGCACCAAATTGACGGCCAAGATTAGATTGGGTTTCATGTTGGCTGATTAGTTGCCATGGCTCAAAAGTATGTGCTGAAATGTGGATAGCCATTACTATCCTCCTGTCACTGGCGGAAAGAAAGCAACCTCATCGCCATCGTTAACAGGACTCGCTAGTTTTGCATATTCTAGGTTGATCGCAACCAAAAGGTTATCTGGTTGCTCAGCATTATTTGTAGCAATTTTCCACACTTCATCTGCCGTTGATGCATGTTCAATGCTACGATCTGACTGCCCGATTTGTTCACGAAGGCTTGCAAAGAATTTGACTTGTATACTCATCTGGTTGAATGTTTATTTTAATTTAAAGACTATAGGATACTCTGATGGCTGATTTAACGCATTTTAATCAAGCAGGTGAAGCGCATATGGTTGATGTTGGCAGCAAATCTGTCACGAAGCGTATTGCTGTTGCGGAAGGTAAAATTATGATGCTTGAAAATACCTTTGAGCTCATAAAACAAGGTAATCATAAGAAAGGTGATGTGCTTGGAATTGCTCGGATCGCAGCAATTATGGCCGCTAAAAAAACAGCTGATTTAATTCCTTTATGCCATCCTTTAGCGCTGACTAAAGTTACAGTAGACTTTCAGCTCTTAGAAAGAGAAACAGCAGTTCAGTGTCGCGCTCAAGTGGAACTGAGTGGACAAACTGGTGTTGAGATGGAAGCGCTAACTTCAGTCCAAGTCGGCTTATTGACCATTTATGATATGTGTAAAGCGGTGGATCGAGGTATGGTGATTACCGATGTACGCCTACTAGAAAAAGCAGGCGGTAAGTCAGGACATTGGGTGAGAGAGCTGTAAGTACTTAAGCAAAGATTTTATTGAAGGGAACCACCTCACCTGACTGAGTCACATCATAACCAGATAAACCTGCGAGTTGTTGTTTATAAGCGTCACTTTTCAGGATTGTAATAATTTGTTGGACAGCAGGACTGTGTGATGAAGCCTGTGGGACTGCTAGGCAGTAATGTTCCCATACAAGTGGTATAAACTCGAGATTAAACTTCTCAGCCATGGGAGCAATACCAAAGCCGACATCAGCCGCACCGCTTGCAATCATTGCCGCTACGGCCATATGGGTGAACTCCTCATTGTCATAACCAGTGATTTGTGATGCTGAAATAGCATGCTTTTTGAGTAAGTGATCGAAAAGTAAGCGTGTGCCAGAATTAGCTTGGCGGTTAATAAATTGGATATTCTGCTGGCAGAGTGATGCGATGCCTGAAATTTGTTTATCAGTATCTTTACTGACCATTAAGCCTTGATTACGCTTAACGATATAGATCAGTTGGTGAGAATCAGGAGAGAGAGTAGACAGGTAATGTGAGCTTATTTCTTGTGAGAAAGGTGCTTCTGGAATATGAAAACCTGCAAGATTACACTGTTGTGAATCTAAAGCTTGAATACAATCCAAGCTACCATGGAAGTGTAAATCTAACCGTAAGTCAGATTGTTGGTGCATTAAGTCACGTAAAGTGCTGACAGCTAGACCATGACTGGCATATATAGTAGTTCGCTCCTCAGAATGTGTTGAAAGAATAGTTTCAAGCTCTTGTTTGAATTGCGTTGATACATTATCAAGCTCTGGTGAGAAACGTGCCGTTAATTTCTGATTAGCATTGATAAGTGCCTGCCCCGCCGCTGATAAACGTGCGCCTCTACCACGCTCTAGAATCACTAAAGGTTTTTGCAGTCTATCTTGCCACTTATTAAGTAGACCCCAAGCAAAACGGTACGATACGTTTGCATGCTGTGTGGCTTTTTGTAGTGAGCCATTTAGAACAATACCTTCCAATAATGTAAATAGAATAGGATCGATATCGTGCTTCGCCATTTGCCAGCGAAGGTTTAATTTAATTTCCATATAAGCATGCCTTAACATATTTTAGTGAAGAAGCAATATTGCTTCCATTATTTTCTATAGTTGATTTTAGTCAGTTTTAGCCTGATTTTATATATGTATATGTAAACATATTTCTATTGGTTTAAACAAGGTTTAGACTTCAGTTATTCACGCTTCTAATATGTCACATGGTTCATATTAAAGGTGTGCGAATAATTATTAAAAATGGGGAGAGTTAATAATGACAAATTATAAAAAACTACTTGCAGCAACAATACTATCTGCAATGACGACGTCAGCATATGCGGGATCTGAAATTGAAACGTTGATTAACATGTTGCATGAAAATGGAATGGTAAGTGATGCACAATTTGGCCGCTTACAAGCTGAATTAAAGCAAAACCAAATTCAAGCAACAGAAAAAGCGGCACAAGTAGATAAGCAACTTGCTGAAGCGACTAAACCTTCTGACGTTGAAATTGAAGTGAAAGGTGGCGTGAGTCTTAAAACTCGCGATGGTAAATTTACAACTAAGTTGGGCGGACGAGTCCAAGCTGATGCAGCAAGCTATAGTGGTGATCCTGATATTGGTAATGGCACAGAAATTAGACGTGCACGGTTATACTTACAAGGCACTATGTACAATGATTGGGGCTATAAATTACAGTATGATTTTGCAAGTACGGGAGCCAACGGTAAAGGTATTGCTGATGCTTTTATTACCTATAATGGTTTCGATGACTTACAACTAAAAGTCGGTAACTTTAAAGATCCGTTCAGTTTAGAACAACAAACTAGTTCTAAATTTGTACTGTTCACAGAGCGATCATTAGCAGGCGCTTTTGCAGCTGGTCGACACATTGGTTCAATGGTAAGCACAAAACAAAAACACTGGTCATTAGCGGGTGGCGTATTCGGTGATTCCCTCACGGCAACGAATGGCAATAATCACGATCAAGATGAGGGATGGGGCTTAGGGGCGCGAGGAACTTATGCGCCTATTAATGAAAAAACTAAACTTGTCCATTTAGGGGTAGGGTTAAATTACCGTGATGCGGGTGGTGCAAATACAGCACGTTTTAAAACGCAAGCTGAGACACATATTGGTGGTGTAAATATTCTTGATACAGGCAGTATCTCTGCTGTTTCAGATTACACTAAAGTTGGTTTTGAGCTTGCTTCTGTAGTGGGACCTTTCTCGGCTCAAGCAGAATATATAACAACATCTGTAAACCGTAATAATGCGACTGATTTAGATTTTGATGGTTGGTATATCCAAACAGGTTACTTCTTGACGGGCGAATCACGTAATTATAAAAAAGGTGCTTTTGGTGGGGTGAAACCAAAATCTAATGTAGGTGAAGGTGGTATCGGTGCCTGGGAATTAGGGCTTAGATATAGCACGCTAGATTTGATTGATGCAGATGTTGATGGTGGTGAGGCTGACTCTGTAACCTTAGGTTTAAATTGGTATCCAACACCAACATTACGTTTTTCTGCTAACTACGTTGATGTCTTAGAAGTAAAAGGTGGAACGTATGCTGATGAAGAATCTCGCGTTTTTCAATTACGTAGCCAATGGGCATTTTAATAGTTAAATATCATTTTAAGGATAAGAATAATGACGTTATTTCAAAAAGTTATAACAATTATGCTGATGTTGGTCATAAGCTCAGCAGTATTCGCGGTTGAGCATTTAAAATTATCGACGACAACGAGTACCGATAATTCGGGTTTATTAGCTGTATTACACCCACAATTTGAAGAGAAATACGGTGTAAAGGTCGATGTTATTGCTGTTGGCACTGGTAAAGCATTGAAGATTGGTAGTAATGGTGATGTGGATGTTGTGTTTGTTCACGCACCTGCTGCTGAACTGAGTTATGTTGAAAGTGGTGATTTTATTGATCGTAAGGCTGTCATGCATAACGATTTTGTAATTGTTGGGCCAACTGTCGACAAAGCTGGTTTGGCAGGCGCTAAATCAGCCGCTCATGCATTACAACTTATTGCTGAAAGTCAGTCAGAGTTTATTTCGCGTGGTGATGACTCAGGGACACATAAAAAAGAAAAGTCATTGTGGTCTGGAGCGGCTATCAAGCCAGAAGGTCAGTGGTATGTCGCAGCTGGCCAAGGAATGGGAGCTGTATTGAAAATTGCTGATGAAAAACAAGCCTATGCTTTAACTGACCGAGGTACGCAGATTGCTTATGCCGACAAAATGAACTTGAAAGTGGTATTTGAAGGTGATGAAGTTTTGTTCAACCCTTATCACGTAATGGCTGTTAACCCAGCTAAACATCCGCATGTTAAATATGAGTTGGCTTCTCAATATATTGAGTTTGTTACAAGTGCAGAAGGTCAAGCGATCATCGCTGGCTTTCGTAAAGCTAATCAACAATTATTCTACCCTGATGCAGTTAAATAATAAGTTCAAAGAGGGTAGGTCATGTTTTGTTCGACCTGCCCTTGTCCGACTTATTTTTTATTAATTGGGCTGGACAATTTGGCTCTGTGATATGGTAATATCAAACACCTACAAAATGTGCGTGATTAAAATAAGGAGATGACATTGTTCTACCACAACGATCATTTGCCGGGATTGAATTCTCAACTCCCTTTAAAGGCCAAGCTGGCTGAAGTTCACGAGCTTATTCAAACTGATCTTCCTTTCGTTGCCCGGATATCTATGGCGGTCTATGACAGTGATACTGGAATGTTAAAAACATTTTTAGAGAGTAATGATAAAGGACACATTGTTTCTTCCTTAGCTAATCATGAGGCACCTATTAAACAGTCAACATCCTTAGTCAAAATGATGGAAGAAGGTATTCCACGCGTGATTAATAGTTTGTGCAAACTGCCAGAAATTAAACTTGAGCAAACAAAAAAGGTGATAAAAGCAGGCTATGTTTCAAGCTATACCAAGCCAGTTTATAAACATGGTGAATTTGTAGGTTTTTTATTTTTTAATTCAAAACATGAAAATGTGTTTGATAAACACGCATTACGCCAATTAGATGTGTTTGGTCATATGCTTTCTTTGATGATTTTTTCCGAATTATCGATGATAAAAACAATGACGGCAGCAATGAAGTCGTCGAATAGACTGACTAGTTTAAGAGACCCTGAAACGGGGGAGCACTTGGAGCGAATGTCTCGATATAGTCGGCTTATTGCTAGTGGCTTAGCCGATAAGTACCAACTTTCTGATGAATATATTGAGTGTATATTTATGTTTTCACCTCTTCATGATATTGGAAAAATTGGTATCCCTGACCAGATCTTAATGAAGCCTGGAAAGTTAGATGAGGAAGAAATGGCGCTGATGAAAACGCATTCAACATTAGGCCGTAAGATTGTTGATGAAATTATTGATGATTTTAATTTAAGCAAAATTCATAATATTGATATTGTCCGTCACATTGTTGAGTTTCACCATGAAACACTAGATGGCTCAGGCTATCCAAAAGGTCTAACAGGCGAACAAATTCCACTTGAAGCGAAGATAGTAGCGGTAGCGGATATTTTTGATGCATTGACGAGTCAAAGGCCATACAAAGAAGCGTGGTCAAATGAAAAGGCATTTGAGCTACTACGTGATTTGGCAGGTAAAAAGCTCGATCAGGATTGTGTTGATATTTTGCTGGCTAATACTGAAGCCATCCGGCGTATTCAACAACAGTTTAGCGATGCTGAAACAGAAGTTCTTGATTCTTAACTGATCAATGTGTGACTCGAAGATTTATTTCATAACATCATTTGCGATGGTCTGAGTTGACTTCATTGCTCTTTGAGACGTTTCTTTAATTGAGTCGATGGTTTCGCCTGCGACCTCAACCGTTTTATCACCGGCATCTTTTATCAACTTACTAGAGTCATCAATTAACTCTGATGTGTTATCAGTAATTGTACTCGCCACTTCATTGCTGGCTTCTATGGCCTTATTCATGACCTTTCTTGCTTCAACAGATATATCGTTTTTGAGCAAATGGCCAGCTTCAACTGTACTGTTTTTAATGTCATCAGCATGATCTTGAATAGACTTGTTTGTATGTGAATCAGTATTTTGTTCACAGGCTACAAGCACGAATAGTGATGCCACTAAAAAAGTGCTTAATGACGAGGTTTTCATTTTATTTCCTTGGTTTGTATTTCTGACGGTTCTAACCTTGGTTTAATAGGCTACGTAAATCAATGATTGCAGCATTTGCACGTGAAATATACGATCCCATCACGAGAGAATGATTAGCCATAATGCCAAAGCCACTACCATTTAATATTACTGGGCTCCAGACAGTTTCTTGGCTTGCTTCAAGTTCACGAATAATTTGACGTAAACTGACGAGTGCATTTTTCTTTTCCAGAATATCAGAGAAGTCATGTTCCACTGCTTTTAGTAGGTGAACCAAAGCCCATGCTGAGCCACGAGTTTCGTAGAAAACATCATCTATTTGACTCCAAGGAGTTTGGGTTAGTACTTCATCGGGAGTAGGTGTTGATTGATTTGCTGCTGAATCTCCTGCTAAGTCTGTATTAATACGGATTTGGCCGACACTCGCACTCAATCGCTGTGACAGGCTACCTAAACGCTTTTCAACAATAGCTAACCAATCCGCTAAATTGTCGGCACGTGCATAAAACTGGGCATCATTGTTAGAGGGATCACTAAGACGCGCTAAATAGGATTCTAATGCTGCTACACCTTTACGATATTCACGTTCAGTTGGAGGAAACATCCATGAATCATTGTTGAAATTAAACTGTGGTTCAGCAATTGATAGATCTGGGTCTTCTAATGACTGAGACTGCGAGCGGCTAATATCATTACGTAAGGCGCGAGAAAAATCTCGAATTTGTACTAAAACACCGAACTCCCAGTTTGGAATATTGTCCATCCATATCGATGGGGGCATGACGTCATTACTTAAATAGCCACCAGGTTTATCTAATAAGGAACTAGTTAAGGTAATTAGTGTTGCTGTTGAGGTATAGCCTGTTACTATTTGTTGTTGTCTGATAGCTGCCATTTCTGTTGCATTATCGCTCGGGTTGAAGTCGCTGGCGGTCTGATCCCACCACAACATCAAAATAAGTAATACCAGCACAGTAATGGTAATTAATAGAGTGATAAATTTAACTGTTTTACTGCGAGCATTGGGATCATTAAATGTATCTATGATTGTCCATACAAAGTCTCGTCCGCGTTCAAATAAGTTTGAAAGTGCCATGTTGAATTTATCAAGTCCTGAGCTGTAATTTGAATAATTAACAAACAGATTATTCCCTTAACAGGGCAATGGCAATAGAAAATAAGTCAATTAGAATAAAACAAACTTGACTTGTTGTTGCTATGCCCAGAATAATGGCCGGTTATAAAAAAAAATATTGAGAGAGAGGACGATTTTTTGTCATGACATTAAGAATCGAGATCGACAATTTAGCCAAGCATTTTGGCGAAATAAAAGCTGTAGATGGTGTGTCATTTTCAGTGAATAAGGGAGAGGTGTTAGGTTTCCTCGGGCCAAATGGTGCGGGTAAATCGACTACCATGAAAATGGTAACAGGCTTTCTAACCCCGACTAGCGGAACAGTAAGAGTCTGCGGTCACGATGTTTTAGAAGATCCTATTTCGGTGAAAGCAAACTTAGGTTATCTTCCTGAAGGCGCGCCTGCTTACGCTGATATGACTCCTGATGGCTTTTTAAGGTTTATTGCTGATGTTCGAGGTTTATCTGGTGCTGCGAAACAATATGCTGTTGAACATGCCGCCGAAAGAGCACAAATTAAACATGTAATGTTTCAGCCGATTGAAACATTATCTAAAGGTTATAAACGCCGAGTAGGTTTAGCCCAAGCGATTTTGCACAATCCTCCTGTTTTAATTTTAGATGAGCCTACTGATGGTTTAGATCCGAACCAAAAACATGAAGTGCGTACGCTTATTAATGAAATGTCTCACGATAAAGCAATTATTATTTCTACCCATATCTTGGAAGAGGTACATGCTTTATGCCATCGCAATGTATTGATTGCTAATGGTAAGCTGAAATTTGATGGTACGCCGAATGAGCTTGAAGCAATGTCTCGTTATCATAATGCGGTGTGTGTGGCAGTTGCGAACGTCGACAATGATAAAGTTTTATCTTTCCTTAAAAGCTTAGCCTATATAGCTTCGGTCGAAGAGTTGTCAGGAACTAGAGGCTTCAGAGTTTATCCTCAACAAGGTAAACAAATTACCGCAGAACTTTCACAATCTATTCGTGACAACAATTGGGACATCAGTTCTCTTCATGCTGAAAATGGTCGTTTAGATGAAGTATTCAGAACCATCACAATGGGTAGCAACAAATGAACATGAGTAATATTTGGTTTATTATGAAGCGTGAGTTGAGTGGCTATTTTGCTACGCCAGTCGCTTATGTTTTTATTATTAGTTTTTTATTATTAACAGGGTTTTCAACATTTTTTGTTGGTAATTTCTTTGAGCGTGGAGAAGCTGATTTATATCCTTTCTTCTCTATTCACCCATGGATTTATGTATTGTTGATTCCTGCTATTTCTATGCGATTATGGTCTGAGGAGCGTAAAAGCGGATCAATAGAACTGTTGATGACTCTCCCTGTTTCTGTGTTTGAAGCGGTATTGGGTAAATTCTTTGCTGCCTGGTTATTTACTGGTCTGGCATTATTTTTAAACTTTCCTTTATGGATCACGGTTAACTATCTTGGTTCTCCAGATAACGGTGTCATCATTACTGGCTTTTTAGGTAGTTTTTTAATGGCTGGTGGCTTTTTAGCTATTGGTGCCTGCGTTTCTGCAACAACAAAAAATCAAGTTATTGCGTTTGTATTGAGCTTAATTGTGAGTTTGATTTTTGTGTTGAGTGGCTACGGCATTGTATTAGACTTTTTTAGTAGTTGGGCACCAAAAGTACTGGTTGATGCAATTAGTTCTTTTAGTTTCTTAACTCACTTTGATGCGATTTCTAAAGGTGTGATTGATTTGCGTGATATGTTCTATTTCGCATCTGTCATTTTTGTATGGCTATTTGCGAATGCCATTGTTGTTAATGCACGCAAAGCCGACTAGGAGTTTTTGACAGATGAATAAGCAATTATTATCGACAACTGGCTTAGTTTTAGCGGTTATCTTATTTTTATCATTCAATATTGTCACTAATGACAATATGAAATCAGCGCGAGTTGATTTAACGGAAGATAAGCTTTACACCTTATCAGACGGTACTCTCAATATTCTTGAATCATTAAACGAGCCGCTCACTCTGCGTTTCTATTATTCAGAATTAGCGGGCCAAGATTTACCCAGTATCAAATCGTATGCTCAACGCGTTCAAGAGTTATTAGAGGAATATCAACGAGCTTCAAACGGTATGATTCGTTTGATTGTTATTAACCCAACGCGTTTTTCTGATAACGAACAGCGTGCTAAGCAATACGGTTTACAAGGTGTGCCTCTTGAAGGTGGTACGGATCCTTTATTCTTCGGTTTGGCTGGCGGTAATTTACTTGATGGAAGGGAAACGATTTCATTTTTCCAACCAGAAAAAGAAGATGTACTGGAATATGACATTACTAAACTGATTTACAAACTTTCTAGTGTAGAAAGAAAGTCAGTAGCAGTAATGAGTTCACTTGAAGTAGATGGTAAGCAATATGACCATGCTAAAGGTGAAGCCCCTGCAGATGGCGATGCCAAGCCTTGGGCTGTGATGGCTGAGCTTCGCCAACTATTTAATGTGTCAGTATTACCTCTTAATGTGAAACGAATTCCATCTAGTATTGATGTACTTATGGTCATTCACCCTAAAGAGTTCTCAGATAGCGCTCTATATGCGATTGAGCAATATGTCTTGCGTGGTGGTAAATTAATTACCTTTGTTGACCCTTATTCTGAAAGTGATATTCCAGAAAAGGATCCTGATAATCCAATGTCAGCTATGTTGAAATCTCGTAGCTCAAATATGCCTACGTTATTTAGAGCATGGGGCTTTGAGCGTCATGGTGCTGATGTGGTTGCTGATCGTAAAACTGCAATCAAAGTAGATTTTGGTGCCCGTACTAATAATCAGCCTATTGATTATGTATTGTGGCAATCGATTCCAGATGATCAGTTGAATAAAGAACAGATGATCACGCAACAATTGAAGAAAGTTGAGATGGCAACTGTAGGTCGGTTTGTCACATTAGACAATGCGAACACAACGGTAACACCTCTGATTTCTTCAAGTAATGAAGCAATGCTGGTCGATAAGCGTGTTGTACAGTTCCGTAATGATCCGATGGCATTATTGACTAAGTATCAACCAGGAACATTAAGCTATGATCTCGCTGTAAGAGTTAATGGTAAAGTAAAATCAGTATTCCCTGATGGCGTAGCTGATGATAGTGGCCAGAAGAGAAAAATATCTGGTCACCTCAATGAATCGAAGCAAGATATTGACGTGATTGCGATTGCAGATGTCGATATGCTGCAAGATCGTTTTTGGGTGCAATTGCAAGAGTTCTATGGTGAGACAATCGCTTATAGCACATCAAACAATATTGATTTCTTGATTAACTCGATTGATCAGATGTCTGGTGCTAATGGTTTAATTGGTGTGCGCTCTAGAGCAGGTTTTTCACGTCCATTTGATCGTGTTTTAGATCTTCAACGAGATGCTGAAAAGCGTTATAGAACTAAAGAACGTGAATTACAAAAAATCTTAAAAGAAACCGAACAGCGTATTGCAAGAATGCAAGTTGAGCGTAGTGGTAGTGATGATCATATTTTAAGTCCTGAGCAGCAGCAAGAAATTGCTGAGTTGCAAACGATGAAGAATAAAACCGAACAACAGTTACGTGAGGTACAAGGTAATCTACGTCAAGATATTGATAAGTTAGATACGCAGCTGAAATTCTTCAATATAGGCTTGGTACCACTTTTAGTGGCATTGGTAGCTATTATTACTGGTTGGTTACGAGTTCGTAAACGTACCCATGGCCGTAAGCTATAACATTGAACACTACTCAAAATAGGTTGTAAAAAAATGAAAAAATTAAATAGCCTGACTATTTTATTTATCGTTACTGCGGTGATGGTGGTATTGATGTTGATTACTATTCAGCGTCCGAGTCAGAGTAATGACGATGAAGGTTTATTATTCCCTGATTTATATAGTCAGTTGAGTGATATTAATAAGATTAAAGTGAGTAGTAACCAAGAAGAATTCACTATTGTTCGTGACGGTGAAGATTGGTATGTACAGGAACGTTGGAACTATCCTGCTGACTTTAACTTAGCAAAACGTACATTAATTGATCTTGCTGATGCTAAGATTCTTGAGACTAAAACCGATAAGCCTGAACAGTATGGTGTGCTAGGTGTTGATGGCATGGAGGAGGGGGGAGAAACGGTTCACTTAACTCTCTTAAATGATGATGATACTGTTGCGGGCTTACTCTTAGGGCGTGAGCGTGAGCTAGGCCAAACAGGAGGCCCACGTCAATTTTATGTGCGACGTGCAGGTGAAGAGCGTAGTTGGTTGGCTGAAGGCTATTTGAATATTAATCCGTTGATGCTGAACTGGGTGAATAGTGAAGTGATTACGGTTGCTCGTGAACGAATCGCTCAGGTTAATATTATTCAGCCCAATGGTACAACTGCTACTCTTATTAATTTAGGACAGAAAGATAAGTTTGGTACGCCTGAATCACGTGACAAGACAGTGTTTAAATATGCTCAATTAGGCTACGACATTGCTGGAACATTGTTTCAATTACGTATGGAAGATGTGCAACCATTAAGTGGTTTCTCTCGCGGTAAGGCAGAAATTGTTACTGCTGAATTTATTACTTTTGATGGCCTGAAAGTTGTGACAGAAACTTCTTTTGATATCGAGAGCGGCTTATACTTTACGACCTTTAAAGCAGAATTTACTCCAGAAAATATCTCTAATGCACCAAAAGATATTGCAGCACTAAACGTTTTAAAAGATGAGCAACAAGTAAAACAAGAAGTTGCCGACTTAAATAGGCGGCTGTCTAATTGGGTATATCGTTTTGGAGGATTTGTAGGTACTAACTTAATGCGTGCAAAAGCTGATATGGTTACTGAAGCAGATAAAGTGATACCTATGCCTGCTGATGTTACTGGCGGGTTCGGCTCATAATCAGAACGATAAAACCTTTAAGTTAAGAAAGGCTCCTTTAGGAGCCTTTCTTTTTTATTCGTTGGAAAGTTGCTCTTGTTGCCATTGCGTCACAAACTCTTGAACCGTATTCGCAAGTTCGTCAGGTGAAAATTTGGCAATGAATTTATCTGCACCTACCTTTTTAGACATATTAGTATTGAAAGTGCCACTCATAGATGAATGCAGTAATACCTTGATATCAGCGATTCTAGGGTCCTTACGAACCTCTGAGGTCAATGTGTAGCCATCCATTTCAGGCATTTCGATATCAGATACTAATAAGGCAATGTGCTTAGTTACATCAATACCTTCATCAGCCCATGCTTTTAATTGATCTAGTGCTTCTTTACCATTACGAGTAATAGTTGTGTCAATACCTATTTGTGCCATTGCTCGTTTAACCTGATTTCTAGCAACACTGGAATCATCGGCGACTAAAATATGGGGTCTTACTGCTGCATTTTGTGATGAGAAATTGTCGACCAAGTCACTTGATACGACTTCATCTGAGCCGATGACTTCTACCATTACTTTTTCAACATCAATTATTTCAACCAATTCATTATCGATATTGGTGATTGCAGTCATATACGTGTTGGTTCCAGCCACCTTAGGGGGCGGCAATATATCAGTCCAGGTTGTATTAACAATACGTTCAATACTTGAAACCAAAAAACCTTGGATTGAGCGGTTATATTCGGTAATGATGACAAAGCTCTGACTGAGGTCTTCGACGGGTTTTCCACCAATACCCATTGATAAATCAAAAATACTAATCGCAGAACCACGAATATGGGCGGAGCCTCTAACAACTGGATGTGAATGAGGTAAACGGGTCAGCTTAGGGCATGGAATTGCTTCTTTTACTTTAAATACATTAATGCCGTAGCGTTGTTTACCATCTAAGGTAAACAAGAGTAATTCTAATCGATTTTGACCTACAAGTTGGGTTCGTTGATCGACACCATCAATCATACTGGCCATGTTGAAACTCTCCGTTACTTTAGTGAATAAATTATCGGTTATTTATTCGTGATCTTTAGCAAAGAATTGGATACATAATTTTTGGCTTGGTTATTGCTTTTAACTAATTAAATAATGTTTAATGACATAAAAATGACACGGTTAGGAGTCATGAAATGAATACTAGTTGGAAGCAAAAATTAAGTCTGCTTGTAGCTTTATTCTTCGGGATAAATGCTTATGCAGACACTGTACATCCTATTAATGCGATCGAGCAAGCAGCCTATGAATTTTCTTTGGCTAAAGCTCAGGAAAACTTTGATAACCCGCAAGTTGTTACAGGAAAATTAGATAGTCGGTTACGTTTAAAGTCATGTGACGGTGGTTTAACGGTATTTAGCAAAAGCGAATCCGTTTGGATAGGTAAAAAAACGGTGGGAGTGCAATGTAATGGGCCTGTTGCATGGACTGTCTATGTGCCAGTGCAAATAAAAGTATTTAAGCCTGTTTATGTGGCTGCACGAGCATTAGAAGCTAATAAAATAATCGCTCCGATTGATTTAAAGTTACAGCAGTGGGATGTAGGAAGTTTAAATCAGGGCTACGTGAAAGATCGTAAGCTGATTATTGGCCAACAATTAAAGTATCCAGTGGCATTAGGTTCAGTCATAAAATCTACACATTTACGCCCGCAAAAAATAGTTCGTCGAGGTGAATTTATTACCTTGGTGGCAATTGCTGGCTCAATGGAAGTAAGAATGAATGGTACTGCTTTATCTGATGCGACCTTAGGTCAACGAATTAAGGTGAAAAACTCATCATCGAAACGCGTTGTTGAAGGAATTGTTGATGCGCCAGGCATCGTTATGGTCCAGTTATGATTGTGAGACAATTTTTTAATAAAAAAATCTGATGTTTTTACTCAAGTTATGAAAAATCTTGTCGATAAGATGATCGTAAATAAATTAAAGGGACATAATTATGTCAGAAATTAATATTAAGGCGACGGGACTAGCTGGGCTTACAACGCCTAAGCAAGCTAATGCTACTACGCAAAACCAAGAGTCGAAAACGACTGGAGTACAAACTGGCGTTGTAACGGATAAGGTTAGCTTAACTGATACTGCCAACCAACTTCAGTCTGTACAACAAACAGTAGCGGATGCTTCTGCTGTAAATAAGGAACGGGTCAACGAGTTACGGGCAGCCATTGCTGATGGCTCTTACAGTGTTGACGCCACAGAGTTAGCTAAAAATATGATTAATTTTGAAGATCAGCTTCGTTAAGGAAATTTAAAATGGCTATGACTTCTCTACAACAACTTCGTAGTATTTTATTAGCAGAGCGTGATACCGCTTCTGCATTATTAGCGCTACTGAAAAGTGAACGTGAACCGTTAACGAGTTCAGATTCCGAAGTCATGACTAAAATTTCTGCTCAAAAACAGCCGCTATTGGTTCAATTAGAGCAATTAGCTCGTCAACGAGTAGTCGTTTTAAATTCTGAAGGTTTTTCAGCTGATAAGGATGGGCTTGAGGCCTTTATAGAAAACCAAACTGAACCAGCCGCCAATGAGTTAAAGGTGATTTTAAAATCTCTTAAATTAGCTGCTAAGGGCTGTAAAGAAAATAATCAAATCAACGGCAGTATAGTTAATGTAAATCGTCAGTACCTTCAAAAAGCAATGAGTATTCTTCGTGGAAGGGATGTTAACTCAACAGCTTATGGCCCAGGTGGTGAATACACTGATCAAGTCGTGAGACAACCTTTACTCGGCCGCGTTTAACATTCCTCCAAGATCGAGTTCGTAGCAACATAACCAGCGGCCTAGTGACTTTCTCGTCACATCTTTGATGCCAATCAAAATATTCAACAGCCATAGAGGAGCCTTGCTCACTATGAACTGCAAGTTGCCCGAAATCTAATAAATAGTGAAATAAAGTGTCTATGATTCGATGAATTATAGTTTTTAGTAGATTTTGATGTGATGGCTACTTTTTATCATAGTGAATTAAAATAGGTTTTAGCTTTAAGAGATTTAATGGATAATGAATTTATCCGTCATAATTTGAATTATGTGTAATTAGGAAGCTGGTCATGAAATCTATTTCCTTAAGCCTAGTCCTCGTATGTTTGAGTGTGCTTTTATCCGCGTGTGATAATGATGTCCATAATCACTCTAAAAATATAACAGGAAAGCAATTATTTGAATTACATTGTGCTAGCTGCCACAACTCTGACGGTAATGGACAGTTTTTGCTTGGTGTTCCTTCAAATCGAGATACAACCTTAATTAATAGTTATATTCGCGACAAAATGTTGCATGGTTCTGGTACTGATTCAAGTATGCCGATATTTGCCGCTATGCCCGAAAAAGAAGCAATAAAAATAGTTCAATATTTACGAAAGTTAGCTAAGTAGCACTGCTCTTATTTAGTAAAGTTTCAAATTCTTCAATTGGAATTGGTTTACTGAATAAGTAACCTTGAAAGTGTTTGCAGCCTTCTTGTAATAGAGCTTGCTTCTGTTCGATAGTTTCAACGCCTTCTGCAATGACACCAAAACCTAAACTATGTGCCATGGCTATAATAGTTTGAACAATCACTCGATCGCTCACATCAGTAACTAGGTCTCGAACAAACGATTGATCGATCTTAAGTTGATTGAGTGGTAGTCGTTTCAGATATTGTAGCGATGAATAGCCTGTACCAAAATCATCTAAAGAAAATTGAATGCCTAGTTTAGCGATATGATTCATCTTATTGATAATTTCATCGTTATTGTTGAGAAGCAGGCTTTCTGTTAATTCAAGTTTGAGCTTTTCTGGGCGAATATTATATGAATTAATAAGCATTTCCAGTTCAGGTAAAAACTCTTTTTGATGAAATTGTTGGGCACACACATTGACTGATAGCACCAAGTTTTTGGTTTGTTCACTTTTTTCCCACTCTTGAATTTGCTTACAGGCCGTGGCTAAAACCCATTTACCAATCGGTATGATTAGCTCTGTTTCTTCCGCGATAGAAATAAAGTGGAAAGGGGAAAGAACGCCTCGTTTTGGATGGATCCACCGGATTAAAGCTTCGGCACCAATTACCGATTCATTTTCATCGATTTGTATTTGGTAAAACAAGCTAAATTGTTGAAAATCAATGGCTTGCTCTAACTCTTTCTCTAATGCTACACGAGATGTAATTGTTGTCTGCATATCCTCTGAAAAGATACGAAATGCATTCCTTCCGCTATCTTTAGCTTGATACATTGCAATATCTGCTTGCTTTAACAGTTCATCGACAGTTGTTTTTTGCTTATGGAAGAGCGTTGTGCCAATACTTGCACTACTATTATATTCATGATTTCTCAATCGATATGTTTGATTGAGGGCGGTCACCAATTTGTGGGCCGTTTTCTCTGCATAGCATGCCGCTTGTTCACGATCATCGCCCAGATTCTCAAGTAAAACAACGAATTCATCTCCCCCAAATCGGGCTATAGTATCTTCTCTTCGTAGATTTGAGGATATACGAGCTGCTACTTGTTGGAGTAGGACATCCCCTATAACGTGTCCTAATGTGTCATTTAGTGTTTTGAAATAATCAAGATCAATAAATAATATTGCACAGTAATTATCGCTTCGAACATTGCTTGTTATAGAGTGGTTTAAACGATCGATTAAAAGTCTACGGTTAGGGAGTTGTGTTAATGGATCATAAAAAGCCAGGTTTTCAATCTCTTTTATTGCGGCTAATTCAGACTGTTTACGCTCCGTTATGTCATAAAATGTGATGGGATCATCCGTAGTAGTGCTTGCTGACAAGCTAACTAAGACCGTCTTTATTTCTCCATTTTTACAGTGAAAGTTAACTTCTAAAGGCATTAATGAATCTTTAGATGACTTGAACTCATTGAAGTACTTATTCCATTGAACTTTAATTTGATCACGGTAGGTCTCATCAGGATAAGCGTTTAACCACCAATCTTCATCCGTTCTTAAGTCAGCAAGTGTGTAGCCAAACAGTCGAGTAAAGGCTGAGTTTATGAAAACTACCTGCCTATGCTTATTATTCAACACGTAGGGTATCGGAGTGTCCTCAAGATACTGTTTAAACTTGAGATTAGTGAGTGCTGAGTTCATCAGTGTTTTGATAAATGTAAACAATAATATGAACAGTACTGTTGCTGATAGCAATAGGTAGGAACGTGTCAGCCAAATGTCATCAGGCGCGGCTGTCCAGTCTCCTACGGGCCTTGCTGCTATTACCCAAGACCCATTGGGTAGAGCTATAGTGCTTTTAATATGGCGACTTTGGAATAAAGAGGGATCGCCAAAAAACACATCGCCATCAATGCCCAAACCGTCTTTTCCTCGAATGCTGATTTCAATTGATAAGTTGGGATTCAATAACCCACTTTGTTCGAAAAAAAGATCAGCATCAATGACGGCAGAAATGATTCCCCAAAAATATTCATTCCCAGAGCTATCGTCAATGAATACTGGAATTCTAGATATTAACCCTGCTCCTCCTTGAACTAATTTAATAGGACCTGCCAACGATAAGGTCTGTGAGTTTTTTGCTCTAAGTACAGACTTTAGTTGCTCTGGTTTAGTTCTATAATCCAAGCCCACTGCTAATTCATTACCTTTGATAGGGTACATATATCGAATAACAAGGTCGGGTGCCGCAGCAATATTTCGTAACTGCGTGTTATTAACCAATACTTGTTTGGCTGCAGAGGAAAATTGCTGCTGAGACAAGGTTGGGTTGATTGCAAAAATGGAGGGGAGCCCTTTGACCACCTGAATATTATTATAAAGGTTTAGTAATAGTTTATTGTGGATCTCGTAGAGGCTATGAGTAGTTTCTTCATGAGAAGAAGCTATATGTGCATCTCTGATAAGTTTGTCTGCATAAAGCCCGCCGCCGAGTAGAGATAGTACAAGGATGGTGATTAGCAGATAGAATTTAATTTTGGTATTAGTCATTTAATCGTCATTATACAGATTAATAACCTTATAATTACCGAGACTATTCAAATGCCTAGCCCATAGTTGTCGATGAGTACTGGTATTAATGAGCGGTAGTGCTTTTTCTGCATACTGTTTAATTGCTTTATGGAGTATATATCGACTCATAATCAAGCTATGAGTCATTGCATGGCCTGAAATAACTCATTAACTAAATGACTAAGAAAGTAATGGACTCCAGATAAGCCAGTAAATATATACAATGAAAATGAAATGACTTAGAAAGTTCCTCAGCATTTAAAAGTAGGTTTTATTGACAATTAGTTAGCTGGCTAACTATAATTGACAGCATGCTGCAATTACAAGATTTACCAGATACTAAAATACTCAATAAATTCGCACATCGTTACCCCGATGCGAATATTGAGCACGTCCTGCACTTTTTAACATTATTACGAGTTGGCTCTGATTTATCAGATGTCCTTGATCGTTTTTTGACGGGCTATGGTTTATTACAAGGTCGCTGGTGGGTATTAATTCTTTTAATGCGTGAACAAGACTTGATGTCGACACCATCATCATTGGCTGAAAAAGCGGGTGTTTCACGAGCAACGATGACGGGACTTATTGATGGTTTGGATAAAGAAGGTCTGATCATGAGAGTTACTGATGTGAATGATAGGCGTAAGTTACAGATAAAACTTACCTCAACTGGACAAGCGAAGTTGGATGAAGTTATGCCAGAGTATTACAGACGAGTGAGTGAGTTAATGTCAGTTTTATCATCAGAACAAAGTGAATCATTAATTTCATCACTGACAAAATTACAAAATAACAGCGACGTATTTAAATAGTTTTAACTTATTAGTTAGCTAGCTAATTAGTTTGCGTCAATTCAGGTAACCGAGGAGAAAAAATGAAAAAATTATTATCAACACTAACGCTATGTAGCTGCATTGTAGGTGGTTCAGTAGGCTCTGCTATGGCAGGTGATACTAGTCCTGAAACAATATTACAAACGGTTAATGCTAACTGGAATGCTACTTTTAATAGTGGTGATAGTGCTAAGTTAGCAACGCTTTATACTGAAAATGCGACTCTTTCCCCTGGTAATGGTGAAATCCTGCTTGGGCAAGATAAAATTGGCGAACTGTTCAAAAGTTTTATCGATAATGGTGTTCATAACCATACTATAGAAACGGTTGAAGCGTATCGAGATAACGGTCAGATAGTGCAGCTTGGAAAGTGGAGAGCGGAAGGTGTTAATGATAAGCAAGAAGCGATCAGCTTTGGAGGTGTACTTATGACAGTTATTCAACAGAATGCTGAAGGTGCTTGGTTAACGCAGTCACATGTATGGAATATGGGTAATTAATTAGAACTGGCAGGCTTCTTCTTATGAAGGAGTGTTAGTTAGTCTATCAAATTGAAAGCCGTAGTGATTGAGTTCATTACGGCTTTCTATTTGATGGTTCTCTTCAGCCTAGCAGAGTGCACAATTTAACCTCGAAACAGGTGGAGTGAAGCCAACATTAACAAATAGGCGATGATAGTTAGAGCTATTGATATACCTAGACTGAGATAAAAGTTGAATTCGTGTTTAAGAAGTATCGGTAGGGTGAGAAACAATACAAGTGAAGGCAGAACTAACCATACAATGTTAGAGGCTAATGCAATGACTTTGGTTGTATCACCACTCTCGTGATACAACCAAATCATAGCAATAATGGATACCATGGGTACTGAAGCTAAAATCGCGCCCATCATGGAGCTCCGTTTTGCAACTTCAGAAATAGCAACGATGAGCACTGCACTCAGAGCTATTTTACTTATGTAGTACCACATACCGAGTTCCTTTTATTTTCTGCGCTTATCACTTCTGCGATGGAACAGCAGATATAGGGCTGGCAATACGACTAGTGTCAGCAGCGTTGATGATACGATCCCTCCGACAACTACTGTTGCTAGAGGTCTCTGCACTTCTGCACCTGTGCCTGAGTTCATCGCCATGGGTATAAAGCCGAGACTGGCAACGAGTGCGGTCATTAATACTGGACGTAGGCGCTGCATCGCTCCGTTTCTAACAGCAATCAGTAGTGTGCCACCTTCATCTCGCAACTGCTTGATAAACGATAGCATTACAATGCCATTCAGGACGGCGATACCTGATAAGGCTATAAAGCCGACAGCCGCTGAAATTGACAAGGGCATATCCCTAACTGTGAGCGACAATATGCCACCCGTCAGAGCTAATGGAATTCCGGTGAAAACCAGTAATGCATCCTTGATGGATTTAAAGGCGCTGATCAATAAGCCCAGAATCACCAGCAAGGTGATTGGTACAACAATGGATAGTCGTTGGGTGGCTGACTGAAGTTGCTCAAATGTACCACCGTAGTCGACCCAGTAACCCGCAGGTATATCAAGTTGCTGGTTGATAGTGTTTTGAAGATCGGTGATAAATGAACCGAGATCACGATCGACAACATTAGCGGAAACTAATACATGTCGTTTACCACTTTCACGATTGATTTGGTTAGGGCCGATATAAGTTTTGATGTTAGCAATCTCACCTAATGGTACGTAGGAAAGATCAGGATCCTCACTATTTGTTAGTGCTACCGGGAGTTTAGAAAGGTAATCAATGTTCTGTCGTTTATCATCAGTCAGTCTGACAACCAGTTTAAAACGACGATCACCTTCATAAATGAGCCCAACGTCCTGTCCTCCGATGGCCGTTTTTACGGTCTGCTGCATATCACTGACATTCAGTCCCAGAAGAGCAAGGTGGAAGCGATCAGGCTCAATTGATAGCATGGGAAGACCCGTTATTTCCTCCATACGGACATCAGCAGAACCCTCAATAGAAGAAATCAGGTCAATGGCCGATCTGCCCACCATATTGAGTTGCTCCAAATCGTCACCGTAAATTTTTACAGCAACATCAGCTCGAACACCTGCAATCAGTTCATTGAAACGCATCTCAATAGGTTGAGTGAACTCGTACTTATTACCGGGAACCACTTCTACTGCTTGACGAAGCTCTGCAAGAAACTCAGTTTTAGTTTGAGTGGGATCGGCCCAATCTGAACGTGGTTTGATGATTAAAAAGGTATCTGCCACACTCGGTGGCATTGGGTCTGTTGCGATGTCTGGTGTGCCGATTTTGGCGAAGACTCGTTCTACTTGATCAAACTCTCGAATTACTGATTCCAGTTGGTTTTGCATACCTACAGCTTGCTCAAGACCCGTACCACTAATACGGAGGGCATGAAGTGCGACATCACCTTCATCTAGTTTGGGTAGAAACTCTGTGCCCATACGTGTTGATAGGCTTGCTACCCACACCACAAAAAGCAGTGCAGCGAGGCTCACTATTAATGGCATTTTCATAGTAAAGCTGAGAAACGGGCTGTAAATCATTCTGGCGCCACGCATCAGCAGGTTTTCTTTGTGTTGGATGTTACCGCTCACAAAAATGGCGATAGCAGCTGGGACAAATGTGACGGCTAGTATAAGGGCGCCTGTCAATGCAGCAATGACTGTAAAGGCCATAGGCTCGAACATCTTAGCTTCTACACCGCCAAGGGCGAACAGTGGGAGATAAACCAACATGATGATGAGTACCCCGAACACTGCGGGATTAAAAACTTCTCGAGTACTGTCTGTAACTTCCACTAGACGTTCTTGAAGAGTGAGTAAGCGGCCCAGACGCTGTTGTGCGAGTCCAAGTCGACGCAAAGCATTTTCAACCACGATGACAGCGCCATCGACAATCAGTCCAAAATCTATCGCACCCAGACTCATTAGGTTGCCAGAGACACGGTTGCTAACCATGCCAGTAATTGCAAATAGCATACTTAAGGGAATGATAAGTGCCGTAATGAATGCTGCACGGAAATTACCCAGCAAGGCAAACAGTACGACGATGACTAAAATCGCACCTTCTAGCAGGTTTTTTTGCACCGTAGCGATGGTGTCTTCAACCAGTTTAGTGCGAGTGTATACTGCTTCAGCTTTGATGCCTTCTGGCAGGCTACGGTTAATCACCGTCAATTTTTCTGCTACCGCCTTAGAAACGATACGACTGTTTTCACCCATCAACATCAATGCCGTGCCGAGCACGGTTTCTTTACCATTGTGAGTGGCTGCACCAGTACGTAATTGCTTGCCTAGGAATACCTTTGCAATGTCAGCGATAGTGATAGGCATGTCATCACGTTTAGCGACAACGACATTTTCGATGTCTTCCAGTGTTTGTAGCTGCCCCGGTGAGCGGACGAGCCACTGCTCACCATTGGGTTCGATATAGCCAGCACCTATATTTTGATTATTGTTTTGCAGTGCTTCGGCTACATCTGCCAGTGTGAGCTTGTAGGCAATCAATTTAGCAGGATCGGGTGCTACTTGATATTCACGTTCAAAACCACCGACACTGTTGATTTCTGTCACTCCTGGCACTTTGACCAGCTGCGGACGTATGATCCAGTCTTGAATGGTTCTCAGGTCTTCTGCTGTATAGGGTTTGCCATTTTCATTGACAGCACCTTCTTCAGCACTAATGGCATAGGTGAATATTTCCCCTAGTCCACTTGCTACCGGTCCGAGTTGTGGTTCTATACCCTGCGGCAATTCAGACCGAATGGATAACAAACGTTCGCTGATTTGCTGACGGGCAAGGTAAATATCTTTGTCATCTTCAAATACTACCGTCACTTGAGATAAGCCATAACGTGAAATGGAACGTGTATATTTCAACTCAGGCAAACCGGCCATTGCCGTTTCAACTAAATAGGTGACACGCTGTTCAGATTCGAGCGGTGAATAGCCTGCTAGTTCAGTGTTGATCTGTATCTGTTTATTGGTAATGTCAGGTACGGCATCAATGGGTAGTTTGTAGATGTTATAAATACCAAGCCCTGTGATAAGTAGAGTCAAGAAAATCACCAACCAGCGCTGGTTTATCGCAAAGCGAATAATAGAATCAATCATTGTCCGCTCCTAATGGTTGTGGCTGGCGCCATCTTTTAAAATTTCTGCCTTGAGGAGATAACTATTGTGGGTGACATAGTCGGAGCCTTGCTTAAGTCCACTTTTAACTTCGACATAATCTTGATCCTGACGACCAAGATCGACCATCCTGACTTCGAAGACATTACCAAAACGAGCAAATACAACAGGCATGTTACGGAACGTTTGTAAGGCTGATCGCTTCACAGCTAGAGCTACTTCGACACGATCAATGACGACCTTTGCCATCACATGCATGCCAGGACGCCAATCGCCATTAGGATTAGCGATAGTTGCTCTAGCTCGAGCAATATGACCGCCAGTCATTTGTGGGGATAGATAATCCAGCTTACTTTCGACAGAATGTTCATCATGTAAATCACTAATGATGACGGGCATACCTTTGGAGATTATTTCAATGTCTTGAGGAAACATCGACATTTCGACCCAGACGCTAGATAAGTCACTGACCTCAATTAAGGTTCCCATATCAGTGTGATCGCCACGTTTGACCGGACGAAGGGTGATTTCACCTGAAGCAGGGCTTGTTACAGTATAAGTCTGTAAGTTTTGTTGATTAAGAACGGTGAGCAGGCGCTGCCCTTTCTTGACTTTGTCACCAGTTTCGACATCAACCGACTGAACAATACCAGCGTATGGTGCATGAACATGGAATACCATGTCTTCTGATTTACTGATAATGCCATAGACCATATTGGTGACAGTGAGCGTTTTAGGGCCGGCAGTTTCAGTTTTTATCTCAGACAGTTCGATTAATCGAGGTGGAATCTCTGTGCGGCCTTCGTAGCTTTCAAAGTGCCAATGATAGTCACCGCCTTTGTAACTTGCATTGACCTCTACGTCGAATGAATGTGGTTCTACAATCACAGTATCACCCAACAAATAATCTGCTTCCGCATTGAAATCGATGAGATCTTGTTGTCCTCCTGTGCGGTTGAGGCTAACAGTCATTGTGATTTCATCAGGTTTGAGAGCAGATCCATCTTTTAAATAGGGGTAAATGCGTAACTCAGGTGGTATGCCTGACTCAAAAATTGTGAATTCTAGGTTTAATTCATCGCTTTCTAGCAATTTACCACCACGTGGGCCTTCTGGCGTTGCTTCGTGCGCCGTATCGTCATGACCATGGTCTCCAGCGGCAAATAATGGCATGTGAAATAGCAATGCCAAAACAAATAAGTATGATTT
This sequence comes from uncultured Gammaproteobacteria bacterium, assembly GCA_937900515.1. Lineage (GTDB taxonomy): Bacteria > Pseudomonadota > Gammaproteobacteria > Nitrosococcales > Methylophagaceae. The sequence goes on from CALCCU010000165.1 coordinate 62,356, forward strand.
CATGATTTATTCCTTGTTCGCAGCTTGAAGCGTTAGATCATGTCCGCTCAGGCGCTCTAATTCTAGATATTGGAGGTGGATAGCGTGTTGGGCTTCGATGCGTTTCCGTTCAATATTAAATAGTTCATCTTGGGCATCAACCCATTGTAAAACGCTATATAGACCGATTTGATAGCCTTGCTTTACCTCGTCGAGTAAGGAATATGCTACTGGTTGTAAATCAGAACCAATGAGCTGAAGTTGCTTGAGGTTATTCAACATAGCTGAATGGATCCGTTGCAGCGACGTCTCAAGGCGTATTTTCATCATATCCTGATGAGCAAGGCTTTTCTCATACAAGGCCCGCGCTGTGGCAATGTTGCCTTGATTGCTATTTTGCCATTGTAACGGCATGGAAATATTGAACACGAAGGCATTGTCATTATTGGCTTCTAAACGCCTAATCCCAGCACCAACTGTGATGTTAGCTTGCCCCTCGGCGTGTGCCAAAGCTAGTTGGGTTTCATTAGTACGGGCTTGTGTAACAGAAAGTAAATAATCAGGTGCTGATTGAACGGCTTGACTGAGGCTTTCCAGAGTTGGCGCAGAAGGTATTTGACTTAAGTCACCTACGACCTCGGTGAAATCAGCGCTTTCAGCCCAGTTAGCGGCTAGTACATTCAATGAATGTGCATGCTGGGCCTTCAGTGCAGAGTGTTTGGCCTGTGATTTAGCTAACCTCAGTTGCATGCGCATGACATCTGCCTTGCTTACTACACCGGCATTGGCACGCCGTTCGATTACTTTTAGCGCTGCCTGTTCTGTTTTAATTCGCTGACTATTCCAAGTCATCAAATGTTGAAGACGAAGTGTTTGATAGTAATCACGCAGCAAGCTAGCAATGATATCCAGTCTTTTGACTTCATACTCTTGCTGTATAGCCAGAGTTTTACGGTCAACAAGGTCGATACGTTTTTCCCGCTTTTGACCCAACTCAATGACCTGACTTAATGATAAGGTCAATTCATGCCCAGCTAGAAAACGACTGTCGCCAGTGCCAAATATATTTTCCACATCGACGTGCAATGTTGGATTGAGTTTGAGTCCTGCCTGAATGGCTTGGCCTTCAAGTGCACGAACATGATAAGGGTAGAGCTGTAACTCTGGGTTTGCTTCGAGTGTGCGAGTGACTGTCGTTGATAATTCAATGGCAAAAGTGAGGCCTGATTTTGCTGACAGTAGTAATAATGCCGCGATACAAATAGCGCGACGATTCAATAGTAATTTCATAGTCCATTCCCATAACGATACTTACGCATGTAGCGTAAAAAAAGTAATTGTTCGAGATGAATTAAGCGTTGGGTGGTGGAATTGGCGGAGAGTAGGTACGAGAAATTAGCTGTGATGGGTAATCTTCACTAGCCAAACTGACAGGTCGTGTTAGTGAAAACGACTCTAATTCAACTAAATCGCCGACAACTTGCAAGTTGAAATGATGGGCATGTTCTGCTTCAACATCATGACTTTCATGCTGGTGTTCGAGCGTATCGTGTTGATGCTCACCAATGTGCAAAAATGCCGACGCACTAGCCGAGAAGACCATGCAGAAAGTAAGCATTAGAGATATTAGGTGAAGACGTTTCAAAGGTTATCCGCCATTTTAGGTGAAGTAGAATCCTATCTTGCCAATTCAAAATAATCAACTATTTTGATGTGGTGAAATAGGTTCGTTATACCAAAAATATTGAGTATTTTTAATCTTAGCTGTAAGTTTGTTTTGGGCTGTGAGACTGTAATATAGACAAAGTTGTCTTGTGGATAGCGGATGTCTCGTATGATAGTTGATGGGGAATTACTAAGTCAGTCTGGTTTTCTTAAAAGTAAGGTTTAAACCTTTTTTTGATGGCAAGATAATCTCATGAGTTAGCTATGTTTTTTTGATTTAGCGGTTATCTGTCTACTTGCTGTCTATTGCTAGAGTCAGTTAATGATGTGAAGTAGTGAGAAAATTATCTATTTTGATACAAAGTTGGTTGAAATCTACGGTTTGTGGACCTTATTTGTATTTATATATAACTATTGTAATTTGAGTTTTTATTTTTACCA
>CALCCU010000166.1 GCA_937900515.1 uncultured Gammaproteobacteria bacterium
AAAAAATAACTAGGATTCAATCCTAGTTAACACTATTAAGCCAAGTCAATCGTTTTTTATTTAACTTATATTACAGGGAGTTATGAATAAGTGATAAATAGAAAAATCTTAAAACAAGGATTCCTTATAATATTGATATATAGGACGGCGTTCTGTGTATCATACTGTTAGAAGTATGAAAATATGAGTGAAATTGAATTCTTGAGTTTTAACCAAGTGAACCCAGAAAATTTCATGGGCATAGTCAATGAAGACTCTCTGAGAACACACTTAATTGATCACCCGTATTTTGATGCCAGCAGTCTTCAAGCGTGGATGGAAGATAAGGTTAAAACGAATGACATAAAGGGTTGTCGTATTCGGGCAGTTTATATCGGTGGGGCACTAGCAGGTTGGTGTGGAATTCAACCAGATGATAATGGTTTTGAATTAGCGATTGTTATCTCACCAAAATTCTGGGGTTTTGGCATATCAATATTTAAAACGCTCATGTGCTGGGCTAAAGAACTAGGCCATAAAGAGGTGCTATTTCATCTGCTCGAAAGTAGACCTGAATACAAAGCACTAAATAGAATGTCCACTAAAGTGCATAAAACAGAATTAGCGGGTCGGTACTTTACAACCTACCATGTTTCAGTAGGTAAATAGTGCCCACAAAAACTTCTAACAAAACGCTCAAGCGGGACAAAGCACTGCGGGCTTTGCCCCTTAGCTTAGCGTTAGGACGGAACCCAATAGGGTCCGAGTCGATTGATTTACATCCATAAGGAAGGCCAAACACCGTAATATTTCAGTTTACTTTTACTTTTCCATACTGCTAGTTTTGCCTAAAGGTTTATTCCACGGGTAGCTTAGCCTTATTCCACGCCACGATACCGCCATCCATATTGGAAGCATTATTAAAACCTGCTTGTTGTAGTATCTCGACCGCATCGCTCGACCTGCCGCCTACTGCACATTGCATAATCAGTTGTTTGCCTTCAAATGCCTTTAATTCATCCACTCGGCTTTCCAACTCATCAAGGGGAATATGTATCGCACCAGGGATACGTTGTTGGTTCCATTCTTTATCTGTTCTCACATCAATAATCACAGCAAAGCCATTGCTTTGAAGACCTGCCGACTCCATCGGTGAAACTTGTTTGATGTCGCTGTTATCGGATGGTGAACAGGCGATTAAGAAAAGACTTATTAGAAAAATGGAGAATAGTTTATTCATAACTTTAAATCCTAGTAACAATTCATTAAATGGAGGCGTGTTGCGATATAATGCATTGCATACTATGAATAATCAAACCTCTCACAATATTATCACCAGTAGCTTTACTGCTGATTATGAAATAAAAAAGTCTCATTTTATCGGTGCGATTATGCCCTGCTCCACTGAGCGTGAAGCTTTAATACATCTTCGAGCACTTGCCGCAGAACACGCGAATGCCAATCATTTGGCCTTTGCTTGGCGTATTCGTCAGGAAGATGGTTTTATCAATGAGCGTTGTCATGATGCTGGAGAGCCATCAGGTACGGCAGGTAGACCAATATTAGCACCACTAGAAGGCGGCGCAATCATCAATGCAGTAGTTGGAGTTATTCGTTATTTTGGAGGCGTTAAACTAGGAACAGGTGGTCTCGCTAGAGCATATGGCACAGCAGCAAAGCTGGCTATTGATGGCGCTGATTTATCGCCATGGGTCGAGCATACTACGGTTGAGCTGTCACTGGAGTATTCACAATTACAATTACTGGAATACCATCTGAAAAAGATGAAAGGCGAGATTATTGATCAAGTCTTTACTGATCGTGTTCAAGTAACCGTTAACCTACCCGCTTCTCAGCAGCCACAGTTGATGCAATTATTTCAAGAATATTAAGCTTGAGTTAGTCGAGCATGAATTCGACGCCAAAACCAGCTTTATCAATTCGAACTACTTTTGAGGGTAATACTGGAGCATCTTCAATCTCAAGTGTCTGAACTTCTATCATAGCTCCCATCTCAACAATTGACGTATCATCCGTGATGACATACAAGCCGCTTTCAGAAAAATCTTGCATTTCCAAGGTATAAACTTGATCAGAATTAGTCAGCACTCTAAGCATTGCTGCATGATTGACTCTTTCGTGGCGACGATTTTCAATTGCCATTATTTCACTCTCCTTCCGTTTAGAGTCGATAATACAATATTAAAAAACTTAAATCTATAGGAATCATTAATTTAGGAAGTATTTCTAATCTAAATTACTATTATAGAAAAGATAACTGGCTCGCGACTAAACCAATTAACCCACCAAATATGCCGCCCCATACCACCAGCCAGCCTAGGTGTTCACGAATCATTGTCTGAATGATGTCTTTCACCATTTCAGGTGTGAGTTCGTTCAAACGAGAGGTTACGACATGAGAAATTTGTTGCTGGATATCATCTGAAACAGGACCACTGCTAAGCTTAGAACGAACATTTTTTTGGAATGAGTCACTATGTGCAATGTCATTAATTGATGCTTTCATTTTAACAATGAAGGGTTCTTTGAGAGGCACTAACGCTTCTTCTCCACCAAACATCGCCAACATGCTACCAAATGAGGACTCAACAATCGTAGCCACCAAACTGTCATACGCTGGACCGATATCCGTTTGTTCAATTACTTCACTAAAATCTAAATGATGTTGCTCATCATCTGCCACCATTTCAGTAAAGAAACGATCTAGGTTTTCTTTACTGAAAAATTGCTCCATCACTAAAGCATTAATACCTTCTTTGAAGTCTTCAAATCGGGCACTAATGACACCTGAGCCATATAAGCCCGGTACTTTTTCAAATAACATGTGAATGGCAAGCCAGTTAGTCACACCACCAGCTAGTGCGAATAAACCCGTAGAAAGAATAGGGTCGCGAAGCGGTGCATCTACCACTAGCCCTGTTGCAACAAGGCCAGCAGCAATCACATTGGTAATTAAGCTTTTATTCATCGACCCACTTGCTTAATGCTTCAATGATTTTAGTAGCTTGGTCTTTACTAGAAATATTGAATTTAGAACGTTGACTGTATTCACCATTGCGTTTTTGATAACGACGAATAGTATATTTATCAGGGCCAAAATCACCTGTTTTTCGGTCAAGATCTTGATAACGGAACATTAATGTGGCCCATGCACCTTTTGTTAAAACAACCTTATCAAGTTCTTTAACGGTCATTTCATCGCCTTCCATGTATTCGACGGTTAATTCATCAACTGTTTCAGCCATTGTGTTTCCTTAATTGTAAGAGAGTAATAGTCATGAGGTTTTATTTTCAACTCATGATCATTGGTGTACAAACGAATTTAGTACACCGATATAAGACTCGTGCATTTTAGGTAATCGTTATATCTATGTAAATAATCATTCACTATAGAATTAACTGAAAAACTTGCTTAGCACTTGTTTCAACATATAAGCATCTTTACTGCCTGCCAATTCACGAATTGAATGCATAGCAAAAGTAGGAACACCGATATCAAGAGTTTTCACACCTAATGATGTTGCTGTAATCGGGCCAATAGTACTGCCACAAGCCATATCAGACCTGACAACAAAGTCTTGTGCTGGCACACCTGAAGCCAAACACAGTTGGCGGAAATACGCACTGGTTTCACTATTGGTAGCGTAACGTTGGTTGGCATTGGTTTTAATAACAGGGCCTTTATTTAATATGGGGCCATGTTCTGCATCGTGTTTATCTGCATAGTTGGGATGAATAGCATGCGCATTATCTGCTGAGATCATCATAGAATGTTGCAGCATACGGTAATGTGCTTCAACATCTGGCGTCAGCCTCATTAATACAGATTCAAGTAAAGAACCTTGAGCCCCTGAGGTGGATGCACTACCTACCTCCTCATGGTCACTACAGACTAATAAACTTGCTGCAGCGACATCACCTTCAACTAAGGCAGTTAAACCAACGAAACAGCTCAAAAGATTGTCTAGGCGTGCACTACTAATAAAATCATCATTTAAGCCCGTTAGAGCCGCTTTTTGAGTATCGTAAAGACTAATCTCATAATCTAAAACTTTAGCAATATCCAACTCAGGTGATAATTGTTTGATTTGCTGTAACAATAAATCACGAAAATCACTTTTATCACTCTCTTCAACTTGCATGACAATAGGTGGAAGATGATTTTGTAAATTAATCGTACGGTCTTTATTGGCTTCACGATCAAGGTGGATAGCTAGACTAGGGATAATAGCAATAGGTTTATTAAAATCTACTAGCGTATTTTTGATATCACCATTTGAATCTAAGTAGCTAACACGACCCGCCATAGACAGATCACGATCAAACCATGGGTTTAATAGAGCACCACCATACACCTCAACACCAAGTTGCCAGAGACTATGTTTCACCATTTCTGGTTGAGGCTTAACTTGCAAACAAGGACTATCCGTATGAGCCCCGACCATATTAAACCCAGTTTCAACAATAGGTGTTGTTGGCAAATTAAAAGCAACGATTGAAGAATCGTTACGGGTTACATAATAACGGCCAGCAGCTAATGTACCCCAGGAATCTTTTTCATTTAGACACTGAAAGTCATGTTGCTGTAAACACTCAATCATCGTTTCTACGGCATGAAAGGGGGTCGGTGAGGAATCTAAAAAAGAAAGTAAGTTATTATTAAACTCTGTAGACGTTGGGTTAGTCATGTGACTCTTACTATTTATAATAAAAATGCCATCATACCTAAATTTAAGCTGTTATCGTCTTATTTTATTATCTTTACGTTACAATTAAGTCCCCACATTCACGCTCTCATAACTTATGGCCAAAAAGAAAACGAGTCTTGCTAAAACACTAAAAAAAGCAATTATCTACAGTGGCTTATTTTTTGTTATGAGCACTGCCAGCATAGTACTACTTGTCGGCTTACTGCCTCTCAACACATCTTCATTCATGCTGCAGCAGCATCTGGCTGACTTCAATGATGACAAAGGTTTTACCCCAATCAAACAGAACTGGGTTGATGAAGAGAATGTATCACCCTATCTATTCTCAGCAATTATCGCAGCAGAAGATCAGCTTTTCTTCCAACACCACGGCTTTGATTTCAATTCAATCTATTCTGCTATTAAGAATAGCGCTTCAGGAAAGAAGTTAAGAGGAGCAAGTACTATTAGCCAGCAAGTGGCAAAGAACCTATTTCTATCCTCTTCACGTAGCCTATGGCGAAAAGGTCTTGAGGCTTGGTTTACGTTGCTCATAGAGCTATTTTGGTCTAAGCAACGCATACTATTAGTTTATGTAAATATTGCTCAGTTCGGCGATCACCTTTTTGGTGTTCAAGCTGCAAGTAAGCATTATTATGGGATCCCAGCTAAATCAGTCTCATCTGAACAAGCTGCATTATTAGCCGCTAGCCTTCCTAACCCTATTCGCTTTAAAGTCAACAATCCAAGTCACTATATGCTGTCTAAGCAGCAGTGGATTTTAGAACAAATGAGAAACCTAAATTTTCTTTAATCATACGTATGTATAAGCTATTCTTTCTAGTGTAAAAACCAACTTATTGCATTGCTTCAACTAAGCCATGTATAAACATTAATAATATAGTTATGACAATTTTAAGGAGCAATAATGCAGGATATCATCGAAAACATAGATATTAGCCAATATCTACCCGCTGCGGTGTCATGGGCAAGTAACCTCTTGCTTGCGATCGTTATTTTACTTATAGGCTTATGGTTCGCAGGAAAAGTGAATAAAGCCATTGTTGCTCTGAGCAAAAGCAACAGTCATTTAGATGACACTCTCTTCCGCTTTTTAGGCAGTGTGGCACGTTATATTATCCTCGCTTTTGTCATCATTGCGGTATTAAACCGATTTGGTGTTGAAACCGCTTCAATTATTGCCTTATTAGGTGCTGCAGGCCTTGCTGTTGGTTTAGCTTTACAAGGTGCCATGTCTAATCTAGCTGCTGGCGTCATGCTATTAATTTTCCGACCTTATAAAGTAGGCGACTTTATTGATGCTGCTGGCCGCTTTGGTAATGTCACAGAAATCGATCTTTTTACCACTATTTTGCAGACATTTGATAATCAACAAGTGATTATTCCAAACAGTCAAATTTGGGGTGATCAAATCATTAATCATTCTCATCACCCTGTTCGTGGTGTCGATATGCATTTTGGAATCGCCTATGATGAAAACATCGATGCAGCCAGAGCAGTGATTGAAGGCGTATTAGCCGAGCACCCGCATATTTTGAAAGATCCTGCACCGTTTGTTGAGGTAGAAACCTTAAACGATAGTTCGGTCGACTTCTTAGTCCGCCCATTCTGTAATGGCGAGCATTACTTCGATATTTTGTATTCTTTGCCGGAACAAATCAAAAAAGCATTAGATGAACACAATATTGAAATCCCATTCCCTCATCGCAAAATATTTGTTGTGAATGAGAATGCATAGTACCAAACCAAACTAAATTCAGTATTTTATAAAAATCCCTTGTGACTCTGAGTCGTAAATTACAAGGGATTTTTTATTGCCTGATAATAAGTTACAGCTAAACAGTAATTACATACAGTCACACGTGCTAAAGCATCATGAACTCTAATAAAATTATTTTAAATTAAGGGTTGCTTACTGCTACTCAGGTCTATATAGTACGCACCTTCTCTTGGGGTGGTTAGCTCAGTTGGGAGAGCATAGCCCTTACAAGGCGAGGGTCACTGGTTCGAGCCCAGTACTACCCACCAAGAGAATATCCAACATCATAAAAAACCCTAGCAGGGCCTTTCAAACTTCGACATTATCTGTCGTTTCATAAAATACTTCATTAGATTAGATCCGAATAGTTCAATAAACAGATTTAAGCGTAATGTAATTTACCAACATAAAGTTCAAAGTTAGCTATGAAGATTAAACATGGCAGAGTGCCACCGTTTTCACACTAACAAAACTTGTTCTGGAAGTAATCATATTAGCCTCTAGCAGCTGTTCCTCTGCTTAAATTAGCACAAGCTCCCCTACCCTCTATTATTACGTTATTAGCAACTGTATTTAGTGCAGAGTTAAACAATGAGTACCCTAAAGCAAGAAGAGTAGAAACTTACCTTTATGGAGTTGATAGTCTAGAACCGTATGAAGCGACAACAAATTCCAAGCCCACAAAAAAAAAGCCGTAATGAAATTAATCATTACGGCTTTTTTGTTTTCATAGGGTGACTTTAACTTAAGCGATTCTATTTTTAGCTCTACGACGCAAGCCCATAAAGCCTAACAATGCTGGGGCAAACATAAAAGCTGCTGCTGGTACAGGAACAGCAGAAAGACCAGAATCATAGGCTCTGTAATTACTCAAGCCAGATCCTTTGCCACTTACACTTATATCAAATTCCTTGTTTGCAGCAACTAGGCTAGCAAAGTGGAAGAAGACTTCATACTGCCCCATGTGAATAGCTAAATAGTCATAAGCAGTATTGCTTTTTATTGTAGCTGAAGAACCACCGCCTAGACTGTCAATTTGAGAACTCAAGTTTAAAGTTGATAGTCCGAATGTAGATTTAACAACGTCTCCCACATTGGTTGGGTTTTGTGGGTTAAAAGAGTCACCGACAGCAATTTTATCAACGGTAGTCCCTAGTTTAGATTCATCATATGTGAATGTTAACGTTTTATTTTTTGAATTGGTAAACGTAAAAGGGTTAGAAAGAGATATTTCTACCATCGCCGCATTTACGATAGAGCTACTCATAGCTAGCACTAGGAATAGTGAACTAATCGCTAATTTTTTCATGACATTTTTCCTTGATTCTGAAAAATGCAACTCAGCCATCTTAAAATTATTAAGACCCTAGAGCTTTCCGTTGCCTGGCTCACACCAAGTTTGGCTTTAAGTTTTAAGTTTAAAACTAGACACGCAGGCCGAGTTTTCTTCTATAGAATAGTGTGAATACCAAAATAATGATAGCTTCATCACACATTTCGTGTAAATAATATGTTTTATCATTGCGAAATGCAATAGTTATTTCATATTTAATTTGTCACTATAAGCTTTCTAAATAATTGGCTTATAGGCATAAATTAATATCTTTAATCCTTTTTGTGTTACCAAATTTTGAAAAATCTTTGATGGCAGTAATTCTTTTATTAATTGACAATCACTACATTCATCATCAACAGTTTGCATTAGAAAGTCAGTCCCTAAATCAGGTGAGTTCAAACACAGCATCACTAAGCCATCAGGATTCATAAATTCAGGCAGTCGTCTAATAATCTTTTTATAATCACGCTCAATATCAACACTGCCCTTTTGAAAGGATGGTGGATCACAGATCAATAAGTCATAAGGGCCATTTTTGTTAATTCGGCCAAATGATTTGAAAATATTAAGAGAGTCAAACTTTACTTTACTTGTCTCGTGATCATTTAAGCGGTGATTATCGCGCCCCGTTGATAAGGATGCTCTACTCATATCTATATTGAACACACTTTTAGCATCACCAGCGATAGCGGCAACTGAAAATGCACAAGTGTACGAAAACAAATTGAGAACTCTTCTACCTTTTGCATTCTGCTGTACCCACTGACGGCCATTTTTCATATCTAAAAAAAGCCCCGTATTTTGGGCTCGACCTAGTGTGATCTGATATTTAAGTCCGTTCTCAACAACAACGGTCTTAGCACAGTCTTCCCCAATAATTACTTCAATAGGTCCTTGCTGAAGATAACGATATTGAACTTGAATTGAGCGCGCCTCAGGTATTGAGGATGCTAGTTTACTTGCTAGTAAGCGTAACTCTGCTTCATTAACTTTTTTATATAGGGTAATAAGTACAACTGGTGCCAGCCAATCAATAGCGACATGTTGAAAACCATCGTACAAATGACTTCTACCATGAAACAGTCTTTGAGCATCATTATCTTCTGGGAGTTGAAAAGGAACTTGCGTTAACATTGCTTCACTAGCTGTAAAGGCTTAATCATCATCTGACTCTTGTTTCTTTTTCCTCACTCGGCGAGAAGCGCCACCATGCATACGACATCGGTCTGCTAAGGCTCCCATATCCCATCCTTCAGGTTGTCTAATCACAACATTATGTTTACAGCGTCGACCATTAGCCAATGGTGCTCCACATTCCGGACGGTAACGCTTCACTTTTTCCCAGCTTTCTAATACTTGGGTTGCCTTGCGAATCATTTTGGATTGTTTAGCGGTTAAATCTCTATCTGGAATGATTTCTTTGGTTTGATCTTCGACATTACGCCACCAATAACGCACAACGGGTACAGGTAAACCAAAACGTCGTGCTAAGTCATCGGGCTTGCGGAATATGTCATGCTTTAACAAAAAAATCGCGGCCCGTTCTAATCGTGCCGTTAACTCTTTGCTTTCTTCAGGCCTCATCGGGTTCCTCTTTGCTGCCATCAGAAAGAGAAATAATGTCATTGATCAACATATCTGGGTCGCAGTCTGTTTTAGCAATATCGCGCACTGAAATACCTGCTTTCACCACACTGTCAGGGTCACCACTGATCAATGGGTGCCATTCAGGTAACGGTTCTCCTTCAGCTAATAAGCGATAAGCACAGGTTTCTGGTAACCAATCAAAGTATTGCGCATTATCAATGCTAAGCTGGATACAGTCAGGCATTAACGCTTGACGGTTTGAGTAGTCTTTACAGCGACATGTTTTAACATCTAATAAATCACAGGCTGCGCGAGTGTAGTAGATACGGCCATCTTCTTCATCTTCTAGTTTGTGTAAACAACAGCGTCCACAGCCATCGCATAAACTTTCCCACTCATCATGGGTCATTTGACTTAAACGCTTTTGTTTCCAGAATTCACCAGATGTTTTATCCTGTTCACTCATGGAACACTCTTTAGATTTATCAATACTACTCTCACCACTTGTCTCGCAGTATCATGACAAGTCGTTATTACTTGCAGGTGATACCGCTATTAATTTAGTTAAAGACTTGCACGATACCAGATCACGCGTTTTGAAAACACCGTTTAGTCTGCAACAGCTTGATGATTTACCATCAATCGACTTAGCCGTCATCAGTGATTTAGTTGAATCAATGTCAAAACCAGATGCAATTAAATGGTTAAGCATGCTTCGTAATAGCCATGCGCAACAACTTGTTGTTATCACGACAAAAGCTCATGAGTCTAATAATAACTGGCAATTAACAGATTTCTTATCATTAGGTATGAAACAATCCTTTTCTGATTCAGACTTTGCTATATACGACTATAATATAAAAGATTACCGACCTAAACGAGATTGGTTAAACAGCCGCTTTTGGGCCAACCCAGAGAATTATGACAAATACCGTTGGTAGTTCTATCAAAGCTTTGTTAATTAAATTGAAATAATACAGGCGTACAATTGGTCGCACACAAATATATAGGCAAGATTTAAAACATGAACCCTCCAGAACTTACTAGTCCAGACTTATACCTTAATCGAGAACTTAGCCTGCTTGAATTCAACTGGCGAGTGTTGCAGCAAGCATTGGATACGGATGTTCCTTTATTAGAACGTTTAAATTATCTATGTATTTCATCTACTAACCTAGATGAGTTTTTTGAAGTACGTGTTGCGGGTTTAATTCAACAAATAGAAATTGGCGACCCATACTTAGAAGCCGATCAAATTTCAGCTCAAGAAGTGCTAAAGCTTATTTCAGTTCGTGCTCATGAATTAGTAGATGAACAGTACCGCGTACTTAATGATGTATTGCTTCCCGCGCTTGCTGAGGAGTCAATTGAGACATCACCTCGAGCTATGTGGTCACAGGAACAACGCGAATGGTTACGCAATTACTTCATTGAAGAAGTTGCTCCAGTTCTGAGTCCGATGGGTTTAGATTCAGCACATCCATTCCCTCGCCTACTTAATAAAAGTTTAAACTTTATTGTTTCACTAGTAGGTAAAGATGCATTCGGCCGAAACCGTAATTCAGCTATCTTACAAGCTCCCCGTGCGCTACCTCGAGTTATTGAACTTCCCCCAGAGTTACGTGAAGGACGTGAGCATTTATTTGTGTTCTTATCTTCAATCATTCACGCTTTTGCTGATGAGCTCTTCTATGGCATGAAAGTGAAAGGTTGTTATCAATTCCGCGTCACTAGAAATAGTGATTTAGCCATTGATACGGAAGAAACGAGTGACTTATTAGAAGCTATATCTGATGAGTTAACACACCGAAACTATGGTGATGAAGTTCGCTTAGAAATTGCTCATAACTGTCCTACTGAAATGGTCGATTTTCTTCGTAAGCAATGTGGCATGGACCAGGATAATGTATACCTTGTCAACGGGCCAGTAAACGTAAGTCGTCTACAAGCCATTTATTCATTAGTAGAACGATCCAACTTGAAGTTCAAACCATTTACTCAAGGTCGACCTTCAGGCACATCATCATCAAGCGATCTTTTCGCCACAATTAAAAAACAAGATGTACTGTTACATCATCCATACCAATCATTCAGCCCCGTTGTGGATTTAATTAAGCAAGCTGCTGCTGATTCGTCTGTATTAGCGATTAAACAAACCTTGTATCGCACAGGTTCAAAATCCCCTGTAGTTGATGCGCTGGTAGCAGCTGCACATGCAGGTAAAGAAGTAACTGTTGTCATAGAGTTACGAGCTCGATTTGATGAAGCCGAAAATGTTGCCTTAGCAGCACGCTTACAACAAGCAGCAGTACACGTGGTTTATGGCATTGTAGGATATAAAACACATGCCAAGATGTTACTTATTTTACGCCGTGAAAATAATAAGCTACGCCATTATATTCACTTAGGAACGGGTAACTATCACCGCAGTACTTCACGCATTTATACCGACTATGGATTACTTACTTCTGATAAACAAATTGGTGAAGATGTTAGTAATTTATTTGTGCAACTTACCAGTCTCGGTAAGATCCCTAAAATGCATAAATTACTGCATGCCCCATTCACCTTGCATGATGGTTTACTAAAACGTATTGAACGTGAGATTGATAATGCTTCTGCGGGTAAGCCTGCACACATCATCGTAAAATGTAATTCATTAGTTGAACCAGAAATGATTCAAGCGTTTTATCGTGCGTCTATGGCTGGGGTAAAAGTTGATCTAATCATTCGTGGAATGTGCTGTTTGAAACCAGGTGTTAAAGGTCTCTCTGAAAACATTCAGGTTCGTAGCATCATCGGTCGTTTCTTAGAACATACCCGCGTGTTCTATTTTGAAAACAACGGTGAATCTGAAGTTTGGGCTGCCAGTGCAGATATGATGAAACGTAACCTACTTCGCCGTGTCGAAACAGCTTTCCCAATATTAAACAGTAAACTTCATCAACGAGTCATTGATGATCTCAATCTTTATCTAAGCGATAACACACAAGCATGGATTTTATCTGAGAATGGCCGATATGAGCGTGTTAGTCGCCCTGATGATCAAGAAGCCATCTCAGCACAATCGAATCTACTAGCACAAATGGAAAAAGCCTATTAATAGCCCAACTACACATCAGAGTAGACTCTGTCCGCTCTGCAACAGCACCAGTTCAGAGTTTTACCGTGACGACACGAAACACTATCACCAATGTGTTTCGTGTTCTGCTGTGTTTTTAGAGCCTGAACTACGGCCGAATCCTGAAGAAGAAAAATTACGATATCTCCATCATGAAAATGACGTTAATGATCTTGGCTACCAAAAATTCTCATCACCCATAACTTCAGCTGTCTTACGCGATTTTACACCCAGTGATAAGGGTTTAGATTTTGGTGCTGGCACAGGACCAGTAATCGCTAAATTATTAACTGACAAGCAATTTAATATCAGCTTATATGATCCGTTCTTCCACCCAGAAGCAGAGCTACTTGAACAACGTTATGATTATATTGTCTGCTGTGAAGTCATCGAACACTTCTATTCACCATCAAAAGAATTCGCTCTATTAAAGCGCCTATTAAAACCCGGCGGAAAACTTTACTGTATGACTGACCTCTACCATGAAGAAGTTAAGTTTAAATCTTGGTATTACAAAAATGATCCCACTCATGTTTTTTTCTACCACCTACAATCGCTCGAGCATATAAAAAATAAATTTGAATTTAGTAAATTAAGCATTGAAGGACGCCTTATCACTTATTCATGCTGAGTAAAGTATTGAGGCTTGTGGATATTCGATAAGCCGATTATAGCTATAGTGTAGTACACCTACTCGTACAAGCTAAGCCGGAACACCTTCTGGATACTGCCTTCTCCACTCATGGTAAGTTTGAATTAGCTCATATTTTTCTTCAGTCTCAGGAATACAAATCTCTAATGCCCACCAATGCTCAAGAGACTCAATTTCAATATCCATATCAATAGTCATAACTCAATCCCTGTTTATTATTAACAGAAAAGGATTATAGAGTTTGTTTATGACAATGATATGTCAGCAGTGAAACTTTTAACTCTGACGGTTAATCATCCAACAGTAGTGAATTTTAGGGTTTCGTTCAAAATCTTTCGGTAAAGTCGCATGACTGATATCTTTAATAGCTAGCTTATTGAGCGCGCTAGAATCCATTTTAAAATCACGCCGATTCGTTGAAAAGATTAATGAACCTCCTTTAGTCAATAAATTAGCAGCCATTGAAATCAGGGAAACGTGATCACGCTGTATATCAAACACCCCTTCCATTCTGCTGGAGTTTGAGAAAGTGGGAGGATCTAAGAAAATAAGTCCATAGCGTTCTGGTTCTTGCTGAGCACTTTGTAACCATTCCAAACAGTTTGCTCTAACAAAACGATGCTTGTCTGCACTCAAATCATTTAGGGCCATATTTTCTTGGGCCCAGTCAAGGTAGGTGTTTGACATATCAACTGTTGTAGTTGATTCTGCTCCACCCGCAGCGGCATACACTGTTCCAGATCCTGTATATGCAAATAGGTTTAAAAAGGCTTTTCCAGTAGCATGTTCCATAATCATTTGACGCGTAATGCGATGATCTAAAAACAAGCCTGTATCAAGGTAATCTGTTAGATTTATCCAAAAACTTAATCCTGACTCACTGACTTTCAAACGTTGTTTCTGTGATGCCTGTGCTTCATATTGCTGGGTACCTCTCTGTTTTTTACGCAGTTTCAATGCAATATTCGCGGCAGGGATCTCGAGTACCCTCGGTATCACCATCATTACATCATTCAAACGCTGAACCGCTTTTTCAGGATCAATTGATTTTGGTGGAGCATATTCTTGAACATGCACATGGTCACCATACACATCTATCGCTACTGCATAGTCAGGTAAGTCGGCATCGTATAAACGATAACATTCTGTTTTATTCTTTCTTGCCCATTTCCCGAGATGCTTCAAGTTTTTCTTCAAACGGTTAGAAAACATTTCGGCGTTTTCTGATAACTCAATCGCTTCTTGAGGTTCATAGAAATCTTCTTCACCTGATTCATCAGCATCAATCGTTTCAACTGGCTGTTCATACTGTTGAGCGCGTTTCGATACAGGTCTTGGGGCTCGAAAACTTAGAATCTGACATGCAATAGGGCCGTTATCAATAGGCATCGTATCGAAGATGGTTAGTCCCGTAAATTTACCTAAACTTTCATTGTCCGTAATCATGGTGGTTCGCCATGCAGGATAAGATTCTGTCACGATATTACCTAAACTTTCATAGAGGTAATGTAACTCAGAAGCATCACCAATTCGCTCACCATATGGCGGGTTACAAACAATAAGTCCACTCGTGGGCTGAGCTTTTGCTTGAGCAGGCCAGTCTAATAAATCACGTTGTTCAATACTAATACGGTCTGATAAACCTATTTCAGCAATATTAGCCTTTGCAGCGGCAACAGCCCGTTCATCAGCATCACCACCACTCATTTTCGGTAAACGAGCCAAGCCACTATGACGTCGACGCTCGGCTTCAGCTTTTAGCGATTTCCAGATCTCTTTGTCATGCTGCTTCCAGTAAAGGAAACCAAAGTAATCTCGATGACTACCTGGAGCAATATCAGCAGCCATCATCGCAGCTTCGATAAGAATCGTACCTGAACCACACATTGGATCAATCAATCCCCAACCTTGTTTAGCTAGATGCGGCCATTCAGCCGTATATAAAATCGCTGAAGCCAAATGTTCTTTTAAGGGTGCAGCGGTATTCTCTACCCGATAGCCACGGCGATGAAGGCTTTCACCTGATAAATCAATACTGACAATTGCTTGGTTATTCTTTACATAAACATTAATGCGTAAATCAGGCTGATGTAAATCCACTGAAGGACGTTCGCCAGTTTGTTCACGAAAACGATCTACGATACCGTCTTTTACACGTTGAGCGCCATATTGAGTATGGTGAATTTTAGAACGAAAGCTATTAAAGTCTACGGCAATCGTACTACCTTCCGCATCAATATGGTCTTCCCACGGTAACTCAACAATTCCCTGATAAAGTTCATCCGTTGTTTTCGCTGAAAAATGAGCAATCGGCATTAATACTCGTATAGCAATACGTGACCATAAACACACACGATAAGCATCAGCTAAATCACCAATAAAACGAATATTACCTTGTTCCTGTTTGGTTTCTTTAATGCCCATTTCAGCAAGTTCTTTTGCTAATAAAGGCAACATGCCACGTGCAGCGGTAACGGTAAATTTCTGTTTTGTCATGAGGGTATTGGACTATCCTGATATAATTTCAGACTATTTTAATACAGGTAGAACATTCCATGGCAGTTAATGATAAACAAAAGCGATATTTAAAAGGCTTAGCCCACCCTCTTAAACCAGTAGTTATGATTGGTAACAAGGGGCTAACGGACAATGTTCTAGCTGAAATTGATAAAGCTCTTGAGCAGCACGAATTGATTAAAGTGCGTGTATCTGGATTAGAAAAAGAAGACCGCGCCGCAATGGTGAATGAGATCACGCTAAAATCGAGTGCCAATTTGATTGTTATTATCGGTCATATTGCTGTTTTATACCGCCCAGCTAAAGAACCAACTATTCAGCTTCCTAAAAAGTAAATTATTAAGGAAATACGTCATGATTGAAAAACCAGCCATAACAGAACAAAAAATAGAGAACGTCATTGCAGAGCGATGGAGTGGTCGGGCTTATGATCCTCTTACTGCTGTTAGCACTGAAGATGTTGCTTCACTCTGTGAAGCCGCACGTTGGGCTCCTTCTTGTTTTGGCGATCAACCATGGCGCTTCGTTGTTTGGAATAAATTTACCGATGAAAAAAGCTGGCAACAAGCTATCGACTGCCTTGCAGAAGGTAACCAAGCATGGGCGAAAAATGCGCCTGTATTAGTTTTAGCAGCCTCTGTAAATACTTTTACTCACAATGGTAGTGACAACCGCTGGGTCGGTTACGATACTGGTGCAGCAAGTATCAGCCTTTGCTTACAGGCAACGTCACTCGGTTTGATGTCCCATCAAATGGGTGGGTTTGATAGCACTAAAATCAAACAATTAGCTAATGCACCTGAAGATATTACTTGCTGGGCGATGATCGCAATTGGTCACCCAGCTGATTTAGATAAGCTTAATGAAGAAGAATTAGAACGGGAACTAAAAGCACGTGAGCGCCGTCCTCTTTCTGAGCAGTTTTTTAGTAATCAGTGGCAACACCCCGTTAATTCTGGAGAATAGTTATGAAAACGGCATTATTAATAACAGGCATGCTAATCAGCGCAACGACACTAGCAGCAGATCAAATCTACCTAGATCGATTAACTGAAACCAATATCTGCCATCACTGTAATTTAAGTGATGCACAGCTACAAAATAAAGATTTCACCGATGCCGATCTTAGTGAAGCACTGCTAACAGGTATTAACCTAAGCGGCACAAAATTAGTAGGCTCTTGGTTTACGCGTTCTCGAGTTCAAAATGCTAACTTTGAAAATGCCGATTTATCTATTTCTTTAATGGATTATGCTAATTTTACTGGTACAAATTTCAAAGGCGCTAAACTCGATGGTGCTAAACTTAATTTTTCTGATTTAACCAATGCTGATCTCACTGGTGCGAGCACCAAAAACACTGTATTTCGTGGTGTTTTGTATTGTAATACAACTATGCCTGATGGCTCCGTGAACAATAGTGGTTGCCAAGAAAAATGACCGACGAATCTAAACACAGTCAGCGTATTATCGTCACATCAACTAAAAGTGTCGGGTTATCGCTTATCCTCACTTTTTTATTAGGTCCAATTGGGATGTTTTACAGCACCTTATGGGGCGGGTTGATTATGGCACTCGTTGCTGGTTTTGTTTGGCTAGTCACATTGGGAATGGGTTTAATTTTAATCTGGCCTATTTGCATGATCTGGGGTGCTTTCGCTACAGCATCTTATAATAAAAAATTATTCCGCCAGTTAGAACAGTAAGCTCACTCCACAGCTTCATCAACTCTCATTAACACCTGATAAAAACGCTATTTTGAAACAACAAATACAACAGCTTGAACAATTACTTAAAGAAGCAATGTTAGCCGACCAGTTTCCACTACGTCGTCGCTTACAGAATCTACGTAGAAGTAAGGAGCTAAAGCAAGAACAGCTCAGCTCTGTTGAAAAGCAAATTACTAAGTCTGTCGAACTTAAGACCTTCAGACAAGCTAATCTGCCCAAACCAAGCTTTGAAAATGACTTACCTGTAATAGAGCGTCGTGAAGAGATTGCCAAGGCAATTTCAGAAAATCAGGTCATCGTACTAAGTGGTGAAACAGGCTCAGGTAAAACAACTCAGCTTCCTAAAATTTGCTTAGATCTTGGCCGTGGAGTTTCAGGTTTAATTGGTCATACACAACCGCGCCGTATTGCTGCTCGCACAGTGGCAACACGTATTGCGGAAGAATTGAAATCGGAGCTGGGTGACTTAGTTGGTTATAAAGTTCGTTTTCACGATCAAGTTAAAGCCGATCGCAGTTATATCAAATTAATGACAGACGGTATTTTACTGGCTGAAACTCAAAATGATAAATTCCTCAATCAATATGACACAATCATTATTGATGAAGCCCATGAACGCAGCCTTAATATCGACTTTTTGCTAGGTTACCTCAAACAGCTATTACCAAAACGTCCTGATTTAAAAGTTATTATTACTTCAGCAACTATCGATACAGATCGATTTTCAAAACACTTTAATAATGCCAAAGTGATTGAAGTATCAGGCCGTACCTTCCCTGTTGAAGTCCGTTATCGACCTCCCGCAGGTGATGATGACGAGCAACGTGATTACGATATGGTTCGAGGTGTGGTGGAAGCCGTCGATGAGCTATGCAAAGAAGGTCAAGGTGATGTATTAGTCTTTCTATCTGGTGAACGTGATATAAAAGATGTCTCAGAAGCTTTACGCCATCATCACCCTGCCAATACTGAAATATTACCGCTACTCGCACGTCAGTCTGCCGTAGAACAAAACCGTGTATTTAAAACAGGATCACAAAAAAGGCGAATAGTACTTGCTACCAATGTGGCTGAAACATCATTGACGGTACCCGGCATTAAATATGTCGTCGACCCTGGCTTTGCCCGTATTAGTCGTTATAGTGTTCGTAACAAAGTTCAACGGCTACCAATAGAGAAGATATCTCAATCAAGTGCCAATCAGCGCTCAGGACGTTGTGGTCGTGTATCTGCAGGTATTGCTATTCGTCTATACGATGAAGATGATTATAAAAATAGACCAGATTTTACTGATCCTGAAGTATTACGAACCAACTTAGCCTCCGTTATTCTACAGATGGCATCCTTGAAACTCGGTGATCCAAGCAAATTCCCATTTATTAACCCGCCACCCGATAAAATGATAAATGACGGTTTCCGTCTCTTAGAAGAACTCGGCGCCGTTAATAAAAATAGAATGCTCACTGACGCTGGACGTCAACTTGCTAAGTTACCGATTGATCCGCGTATTGCACGTATGGTGCTTAGTGCTCAGCAGAGAAACTGTTTAACAGAAGTTCTGATTATAGCCAGTGCGCTCAGTATCCAAGATCCACGTGAACGCCCAATGGATAAACAGCAAGCTGCTGATGAGGCTCATGCTAAATATAAAGATGAGCGTTCAGATTTTCTTGCCTTCTTGAAGCTATGGGCACTCTATCATGACAAGAAAAAACACCTAAGCCAGAATAAATTACGTAAATACTGCAAAGAAAATTTCTTATCATTTCTACGTCTACGTGAATGGCACGATATTCATACACAATTACACGTTCAAATCACTCAAATGGGATTGAAGCCGAATAAAGTACCAGCCGAATATCAAGAACTACATCAGGCTTTACTATCTGGCTTATTGAGTAATATTGCAGTTAAAACAGATAAAACTGAGTACACAGGTACCCGAAACCTTAAGCTAAAAATTTTCCCGGGTTCAGCTCTACACAAAAAGGGTCCGAAATGGATCATGGCTGCAGAACTAGTTGAAACAGGACGGCTTTATTCACGGATTGTCGCCAAAATAGAACCAGAATGGATTGAACCTGTTGCTGGGGATTTAGTACGCAAACAATATTCTGATCCTCATTGGGAAAAGAAACCTGCCCAAGTCGTAGCGTTTGAACAAGTGTCTTTATATGGACTACCTATTGTCCCTAGACGTCGCGTGCACTTTGGCCCAATTGATCCCATTCTGTCACATGAGATATTTATCCGTGACGCACTAGTTCAAGGAGATTGGTTCTGCCGTGCGCCTTTCTTTAAACACAATATCGACCTAATACAAAGTATTGAACAACTTGAACAAAAATCACGCCGTCGTGATGTGTTAGTTGATGATGAAGTGCTATTCGAATTCTATAAAGCCCGTATTCCAGAACATATCATTAACGGTGCTGGCTTTGAAAAGTGGCGTAAAAAAGTCGAAAAAGAAACACCCAAATTATTATTCTTAGATCGTGATGATTTGATGAATCATCAGGCTGAACATGTCACAGACAATGCCTTCCCTGATCAAATGCTAGTCAACCTCGTTCCTCTCAAACTAGAGTATCACTTCGAGCCAGGCAAACAGCATGATGGCATCACCCAATCTATTCCCTTATCCCTATTAAACCAAACTAATGCTGATCGTTATGAATGGTTAGTACCGGGATTACTACGTGATAAAGTCATTTTTCTAATTAAGAGCTTACCTAAATCTCAACGTCGCCATTTTATTCCAGTGCCTAACTTCGCTGATAAATGTCTCGCGAATATGTCTGCCGATATGGGTGCTTTATTACCAGTATTAAGTGAACAATTAAGAAAACTGACTGGTGTAGAAATAGCAATATCAGACTGGAACCTGAGTGAGCTTCCCACCTACCTTCAAATGAACTTTCGCTTATTAGATGAAGAAGGTCAGTTATTGGACGAAAGCCGTGACCTAGACTATTTAAAACAGCAATGGGCTACTGAAGCTGCTGCCAGTTTTAGGCAAATGCCAGATAGTGAGTTTGAACAAAAGGGTTTAACTTCATGGTCTTTCGAACAACTGCCTGAAAGTATCACGCTACAACAAAATGGTTTAGAGATGACTGCCTATCCAGCCTTGGTTGATAAAGGTGATTCTGTTGACTTAACCCTGATGGATACACAAACCCAGGCCAGTGAATTTACAAAAAAAGGCTTACGTCGACTATTTATGTTGGCTCAAGCAGATTCCGTTAAGTACTTATATAAGCACTTGCCTGATATTCAAAGAATGTGTCTACATTATACTAATGTGCCCCCTGCGCCTTTTTCTGAAGACAGTGCAAATTCTAAGATAACACCTAGCGAGCAACTTAAAACAGATCTCATTGCTGTTGCATTTGATCGCTGCTTCATATTTGATCAAGCTCCAATATTAAATAAAGCTGACTTCGAACAACGATTAGAAACTAAACGCAGTGAATTAATTTTGACAGCGACTGAACTTGCAAAACAAGTAGCTAAACCATTGGCTGAATATCATGCCATAGCAAAACGTTTATCTGGAAAAATGCCAATTACGGCACTAAATGCAATCAAAGAAATTCGTGAACAACTCAACCACTTGCTCTATCAAGGTTTTGTTCATTCAACGCCTGATGAGGCTTTGAAGCGTCTACCTTTTTATTTCCAAGCTATCGGCCATCGACTTGATAAAATTGGCTCAGATCCTATGAGAGATAAGCAGTGGATGCAAGAAGTCGCGCCTCACTGGCAGCGTTACCTATCTAATATAAACAAAAATAATTCTGATGAATTTATTAAATATCGTTGGATGTTAGAAGAGTTTCGTATATCACTGTTTGCCCAAGGAATTAAAACAGCCTATCCAGTATCTGCCAAACGCTTAGTAAAGCAATGGGAACTTTGCTAACCTCCTTCCTCCCTCCAATTTTTAAAATGCTGGCATAGTAAATGCTTTTTGCTTTTCATGCGTCATAAAGATGTCGCGTTATGACGCTTAACTTAAAATTTACATTGCTACGTTTCACTACATTTATTGACATTGCCTACTAGCTAACAGTGATTAGCTAAACGATGTTGATTCAGGAGAACAACATGGAAGCTATAGTACACGACGATAACCTTTACAGCGCACCTGCGCAGGATCTTGCCTCACCATTTCCCCAGTTAAAAACTCATTATGACGAGAAATATAAAGTCGGTTGGTTTTTAATGGATAGTGAGCCAAGGCCTTGTTTTACCCCAACGTTATTAAACAGTATTTCACATTATTTTGAATCCGTTAAAAGTGAAATGATCGAGACAAATAATCAAAAGTATGACTTTCTTGTACTAGACTCAAATATTGATGGTGTATTTAACCTAGGTGGTGATCTAAATTTATTTGCCTCCAAAATATTAGAAGGCAATCGTGAAGCCCTACTAAACTATGCTGTCAGCTGTATCGATGTCTTATACGCGAATATGACTCACCTTGATACAGAGTTAACGACCATTGCATTAGTCAAAGGAGATGCTCTTGGTGGTGGATTTGAGGCCGCACTCTCAAGCAATGTCCTTATTGCAGAGCGTGGTGTGAAAATGGGCTTACCCGAGGTTTTATTTAATTTATTCCCAGGAATGGGGGCTTTTTCATTGCTATCACGAAAGATCGGCACAGCTCTAGCAGAAGAAATGATAATGTCAGGTAAGACCTACAGCTCTGATGAATTATTTAAACTAGGTGTTGTCGATATTCTTGCCGAGCAAGGTGAAGCTGAAATTGCTTTACTCTCATATATAAAGTCACGTAACAGAAGTGCCAATAGCTACACTGCAATGCAAAAAGTGAAAGATCGTTGCAATACTATCAGTTATCAAGAGCTTATTGATATCACCCATATATGGGTTGATGCGGCTCTAAAGTTAACAAAAAAAGACCTTCGAATGATCAATCGATTAGTGAAAAGACAAAGTCTAAATGCTAATGCCTAAGCTCGTTAATTATTAGGTTTAAGATCAAATTGACTACTCTGTAAGCTTTCCTCTATCGACTCTATAGTTGTGAGGAAAGCATGTTCAATTTGAGCACTTAACTCCATGATGGAATTGCTATTCACATCATAGGGTTTTAATTGTTCGGCTTGTACACATAAATCAACTAATTTAGTTGCTCCAAGTTCAGCAGCTGAGCCCTTCAGTGCATGTACACTTTCACGAAAATTCAGATAATCATCTTTGGCAGCCGTTTGAATAATCGACACATGTTTCATACCATCTTGCTTGAAGCCCATAACTAATTGCGATATAAATTTATCGCCGCCACCAAGCAGCGCTAATTCAGACAAAATATCGTTCTCAGCCCACTGACTACTCTTACCGTCATTACGGTTAATCTCTTTTCGCTCATTTTTTTCTCTAGTCAGCGAGGAGGTCAATATAGAAATTTGTTCTAATAAGTTATTTGAGTCCAACGGTTTGGTTAAGAATATAGAAGCGCCAGCATCTAGGCAGTTTTGTTTTGCTTCAGGCGTTGCATCTGCAGTCAACATAATGACAGGAATAGTGCCTAAGTTCATGAACTGCATTGCTTGCAATACTTCAATCCCAGTTAACTCAGGCAAATTCATATCTAAAATTAACAAATCAATTTTATCTAAATTATGTGTAAATGCATCCAGTGCTTTCTCGCCATCATTTACGACAGTACATTTATAACCTGCGTTTTGTAATACACCTTCTAACACTTGCTGATTCACTCTATTATCTTCAGCAATAAGAATATTTAATGGAGAGGTAGCTTTGTTCTGAGAAAATTTAGCCAAGCTAACGACTTTATCACTCTCAAATTGTGCGGTTTCAGCAGCATGAATTGCATTAAAAAGTAATCGAGAATCTTCTAAATCATATAACTCTGAGATATACAATTGGCTAAAGTTTGAACGAATGGTTTTTAATCCCTTTGAATGAATTAAAACTAATGCTAGATGCTCTAAACTAGGCTCTGTTCGAATCATTTGAGCAAAATTTTCTGGGCCAATATCCTCTATACACGACTCTTCTACTAATAAGGTTTGATATTCATTACCATCTTCAACGCCAGACATGAGTAAAGAAAATGCTCTTGCCGATGAGGAGGCCCAGTCATAAGATAGATTCCATATATCGAATGTTGGACTGATCTTTTTAACGGTTTCATTTTGTGTTAACAATAATATTTTTTTATTCGTCAAAGGCAAATTCTCAATAGACAAATTAGTAAATGGAACTTCAAACCAAAAGGTACTTCCCTGATTTTTTTTACTTTCTAGACCAATATCTCCGCCCAATAAGTGGACAAGTTCTTTCGAGATAGTTGTACCAAGTCCCGTACCAGCAACATCATTATTATTGGTCGTATTAGCTTGGGTGAAGTCATCGAAAATTATCTCGATTTCATCATAAGTTAAACCAATTCCCGAGTCCTGTATTTCAAAGCGAATTAGCGATTTATCAGTCTGTATTGTCTGATCTACAGGAAATATTGAGACTTTCACCCAGCCTTCATCAGTAAACTTTATGGCATTTCCGATTAAGTTTACCAAGATCTGACGCAAATGTTGCGGATCACCTTGTAAAGAAAATGGTGTGGCAGGATCGATATAACATGAAACCGTTAGATTCTTTTCCTCTCCCATTGGGGCTTGTATCATAACAATTGTGTTGACCAGCTGATACAAATCAAATTGTTCGTCAGCTATAACTATCTTCCCTGCTTCAATTTTGGATATATCCAGTACATTTTCGATCAAGCTAAGTAGCGATTTTGCCGAAGACTTCATGATATTTACGTATTCAGACTGCTGACGATTAAGCTCCGTCTTACTCAATAAATCAGCCATCCCCGTAACACCATTGAGTGGCGTACGTAACTCATGTGACATATTGGCTAGAAATCTACTCTTTGCTTCATTAGCTTCTTTAGCACTCGCAATTGCAGCGTGTAACTTCTTAATCAGGAATGAGGTATACAGAGGTACAATTAAAAGTACCAGAAGTAAGCTTACTGCAATCTCACTCCGCTCTATTCCTTGCCAATAGTCCGAAAATAGTAATGCAGAACTAAAACCGAGCAAGCCAACTGCCAATGAGAAATGTAGGTATCTCGTACCATAACGAAAGCCATTACCCAATATAACCCATAGGTAAAAAACAAACATGAAGACACTTTCTTGACCAGCAAAATAAGTTAAAAAAGATAATGAAACAATATCTAACAGTATTCCGGCTATACGACGGAGAGGAGAAGAAACCGGATTAATAATAATCGCTGTGACGATTAATATGGCACCTAAAAAGAATATGAATGCAACAAGGCTAGGACTAGAAAAAAACTTTTCTACCAATGTTTCATTTTTCTGCCAAGGTAAGCAGAAGTAAATAGCAATAGCAAAGGCAAGAGTAACCCTAATGTGAAGTGCTTGCTCAACCTCAGAATCTCTTACTTGGTCTAACCGCTGCTTTATTTTGGCAAAAAATGAAGCATTTTTATTCTGGGTTTCAGGCATCTCTTTTTTCTCAATATAACTATCCTAGTCGTCAGAATACTTACTTCTAATTAAATTTACATCATCTAATCTGTTTAAAAAAGCTTCAACGCATAATGGGTCTAAGTGTGTGCCTGACTGTTCTTTTATATAAGCAACGGCATCTTCATGAGACCATGCCCGTTTATAAGGCCTGACTGACACAAGCGCATCATAGACATCGGCAACCGCTACAACTCTAGCAATAAATGGAATTTGCTCACCTTTTAAACCATTTGGGTAACCACTACCATCCACTCTTTCATGATGGTTAAGTGCTATTTCAGCACCTATTTTCATATATTTTGAACTACTTGAAGATAGAATTTCATGACCTATCTTCGAATGGGTTGTAATAACTTCCCATTCATCTGCATCCAATTTACCATTCTTGAGCAACACAGAATCAGGAATACCGATTTTTCCAATATCATGCATTGGTGCCGCATATTCCAAATCAATACACTCTTCCGGAGTCAATTTTCCTGTTTCTTCGGCAATAATTCGTGAATACTTAGCCATACGAATCACATGGTTCCCCGTCCCTTCATCACGGTATTCACCTGCTTTTGCAAGACATAGAAGCGCTTCTCTTTCCCGTTGAACTATTTGTTGCGTTGCTAATTCGACCTGTCTTGCTAACCAGTCAGCACGATCCTGAATGATGAGATGTTGTTCATGTAGTTTTAATAAATTTCTACACGTTGTTCTACACTCAATCTGATCCATTGGTCTGTTTAAAAATGCTGAGGCACCTGCTTCTAAAGCTTCATAACGAACCGCCTTCTCACTGTTAACGCTTACCATAATAATTGGCACATTTTCGTATTCAGGTTTAGAGCGAATTTCTGTTATCACTTCAATGCCATTCATATCAGGCATAAGGTAATCTGTGACAATTAAATCTGCGGAATGACTATCAAGCCAACTTAACGCTAAGGCTGGTTCAGAAAAAGCAATAACAGAGATATTTTCAGCAATTTGAATAATGATTTTTTCTAGAATAGATCTACCTGTGGATTGATCATCAATAATCACAACATAGCGCTTATCTTTAATCACTCTCCTTCTCCTTGCCCGTTCATACGTATCCAAATTATCATTACTACTCACTAAAAACATCTTCCTTCTGAATTTCTGAAATTTACATCATGTTACTCAGAAACTCACTCGTCACAAATAGTAAACAGTCCTTAATCGTTCACTCACGCCAATATCATACCTAAATACTGTGAGATACATACATCATTGATAAGACAGTGTGATGTAAATCAAATATTCATTCTATTCAGTTTTGGTTCATCTAGGTTTCGCTAATCTGTGCCTAACAGTCATCACAAAAGGAGCACTGTCATGAATAAAACATTAATCGCAGTAGGTATAGCATCATTGTTAAGTTTATCTTCAATGAATAGTTTTGCAGGTAAGCATCATCGACATAATAATAGTTTTGAAGATACAGCCCGTGTTGTCGATGTAGAACCACTTTATACAAACGTACGTGTCGCATCCCCCTACCGAGACTGCTATAAACAGCCCCATCATCGTGAAAGTAACTCACAAAACCAATCTTATACAGGCACTATTGCTGGCGGAATTATCGGTGGTGTAGTTGGCAATCAATTTGGCGGCGGCAGCGGTAAAAAAATTATGACGGCAGCTGGAGCATTATTAGGTGGTTCAGTAGGTCGTGATCTTACTTATCAGAATTCTTCTCATAGAAATACTTATAGAGAACAGTGTCATGTTTCCAAACGTTACCACCAAGAAAAGCGTATTAATGGCTATCTCGTAACCTATAAGTACAAAGGGCAACGATACACAACAGAAATGGATCAGCGACCAGGAAAGAGAATTCCAGTTCAAGTGTCAGTAAGACCATCACACTCTTACTATTAAATAGCATGAAAGATTTACATTCAGTTTCTGTTCATCTTTGGATTGCTAGAGTGTATTCGAACGGGCTAATTCCGCCTGACATCATTATTAATTAAAGTTAAAACCTTTAGTCTTAGGAGAGAAAATGAAATTACATAATAAATTAATCATGCTTGCTAGTGCCGCTACCTTGACATTTGGAGCATTCACACTACCTGCTTATGCAGATGAAGCGCCCTACACAGTAACTAATGGCAATGAATTAGATGCTGATAGTTATAAAGGTTTTAAACTATATCGCAACTGGTGTGCTCGTTGTCATGGTACTTACGGTCAAGGTATGGTCGGTCCTAACCTTGCTGACAGTTTGAATGTAATTTCTAAAGAAGAATTCTTTCAGACCGTAGAGAATGGAAAATCAGGCACAATCGGTAGCATGCCCGCTTGGAAAGCAAATGTAAAAGTAATGGAAGGACGTGAAAAATTATATTCCTACCTAAAAGCACGTGCAGACGGCGCAATCGGTGTTGAAAAGCCTAAAAAATCTAAAAATAAATAAGGTATAAGTTGCAAGCTCTTCACAGAATTAATGAAGAGCTTGCACTCTTATTTGATACCATTAGAATATAAAATCCACGGAGACAAAGGTTAAATTATGCAGTTCATTCGGTATCTAACAATAAGCCTACTGCTTACATTACCTATTTTTAGCCAAGCCAACCACCTAGCCGATGACATTGAACCAGGGGATGGTGTCAATGAGATTCAACTCCCTCTAACAAAACAATCAGCAGCAGAACTAATCAGAGTAGAATCAAACGGTAAGATATTATCTGTTGATGAACAGATGCACAAGGGTAAGAAAATATTCAAAATCAAAGTGATACATGACGGCGGTAAGATACAATACTATCGACTAGACCCAACTACTGCACACCCCCCTCATTAAGGGTAATCATGCGAATTCTATTAATTGAAGATGAAGTTCACCTCCGCCAACAAATCAGCGAACAACTAAAGCAACAGAAGCTCACTGTAGACTCTGCTGCTGATGGTGAAGAAGGTCTATATTATGGGCTTGAATATTCTTACGATGTGGCTATTATAGATTTAGGCCTACCGAAACTATCCGGAATCGAAATTATCGAGCAGCTGCGAGCCGCCAATAAAGACTTTCCGATCTTAATTCTAACTGCTCGCAGCCGCTGGCAAGATAAGGTAGAAGGATTAGAAGCTGGTGCTGATGATTATCTTGTGAAACCATTTCATTTTGAAGAGCTATCTGCTCGCATTAATGCTCTAGCAAGACGTGCGTCCGGCTGGTCAAATGCAGTGCTCAGCTGTACACCTATCAGCCTCAATCCAACTTCACAAGAGGTGTTGAATAATAAAGTGAATGTTGACTTAACGGCTTATGAATACCGCTTGCTTCACTATATGATGCTTCATGCTGGTGAAGTGCTATCAAAAACAGAATTAACCGATCATATTTACGAACAAGATCATGATCGTGATAGCAATGTAATTGAAGTTTTTATTAAACGGTTACGTAATAAACTTGATCCTGAAAAATCACTTAATGTAATAGAAACTCTTAGAGGCCGGGGCTATCGATTTACATTGGAGCGTGACAATTAATCGGCTTTCTCTCAGTGCTCGTCTGTTATTTGCCGTTAGTCTCGTATTAACTGCCTTTCTTGGTTTATCTGCATTTAGTCTTAATAATGCCTTCCAAGCTACTGCTGAAAGTGCCCAGCAAAAACGACTGATAAATTATGTCTATACTATTTTAAGTGCCGCTTCATTTGATGAGTCTGGTTTATCTCATGTGCCAGATCAATTAGCTGAGCCTGATTTTTCAACACCTAATTCCGGACTATATGCACAAATAACTAGCGGCCGTAAGATCGTTTGGCAGTCGGAATCGTCATTAGGAATATTCATTGCACTTCCCGAACACCCCGGCGAGTCAAACCAATATTTTTCCAATGTAAAATTAAACGATAATGTTAGATTACTGAATCTTGCCTACGGTATTGTCTGGGAAAATGAAGCTGGTAAGAAATTTAACTACACGATTAATGTCAGTGAAGATTTAAGTGCTTTTGATCAACAAAATGCTGAGTTTGAACTGAGTTTATGGCGTTGGTTAGGTGGTACGGGCTTAATATTATTAATTGCTCAAACATTCATTCTTCGATGGGGGTTAAGACCTCTACATGATGTTGCGTTAGACTTACATGCTATAGAGAATGGTGATCATAAACGTTTATCCAAACACTATCCTAAAGAACTCAATCAGCTAACACAAAATATCAATACCCTCCTCGACCATGAGCAATCACGCCGGGAAAGATATAAAAATTCATTGGCAGATCTTGCTCATAGTTTGAAAACACCACTTGCTGTTATTCGTGGTGAATTAGAGCAAACCTCTGAAACCACATCACTTCGTGAAACAACCTATGAGCAACTTAATCACGTATCTGAACTTGTAGATTACCAACTACAACGTGCAGCAACAGAAGGTCACAGTAGCTTTCAGTCACCCATCTCATTAGGCGAGATTATTCATAAAATTTTAAAGTCACTTAATAAAGTTTATCAAGCTAAATCAATCGTAAGCCAGTGTGAAATTGAACATGACGTTTTCATTCACGCTGATGAAGGAGATATGTACGAATTATTAGGTAATTTATTAGAAAATGCCTTTAAATATTGCAATAAAAAAGTAAACATTTTTATTACGTCTCAATACAAGCAAGTCAAGATTCAAATTGATGACGATGGTAAAGGCATCCCTAAAAAATCTAAATATAACATTATAAAAAGAGGGCAACGTATTGATACACAAGTAGAAGGTCATGGATTAGGCTTGGCTATTGTGAGCGATATTATAGATGCTTATGAAGGGACCATAGAATTCAAACGAAGCCCAATCGGTGGGGCACGTTTTACAATTCAATTACCACAATAGTTGCTCGAGATTACTTCAATAAGTTAAACGTTTTATATTGTTGAGAGTATGGGCATTTGAAACTCAATAAATAAGCCTGTAGCTGTAAATTTTCTTTATCTCCATCTTTACCATGCAAGCGATCACCTACGACAGGATGACCTAATAAAGCACTATGGATACGAATTTGGTGTTTTCGCCCAGTATCAATTGATACATCTAATAAACTTCGATCACTATCAGAATCGTAGTTCACTAATGAAAAATAGCTAACGGCATGGCGACCATCAATCTCGCTATTCACAACGACAGGGTTTTCAAGCGTCGCATTTTCATCGAAATGACCATGAACTAATATTTGATAGCGTTTATCTACTGTGCGTTGCTGAAATAATGCTGATAATGATGCTGCTGCATTCTTTTCATGAGCAATTATGATTAGGCCATTTGCAGCGCGATCTAAGCGGTGGACAACAAAGCTAACCCGCTGTGGAGTTAAGTGCTGTTCAGCCCAGCGAGTGATCGTGCAGTGGTCCCCCCATTTAGACCCTTGAGATAATAAACCATAGGGTTTATTCCAAATACTATAACGCCCTTCATCAAAGATTAATTGAGGTTCTTCTGGAGTCTTATCTAATACTGACTCGTCATAATAAATATGAATTATTTCGCCTTTATTCAGCCCTTTTTTTGCTCGACGCAGTCGCTGTGTTTTTTTCCCCCTGCTTATCCATACAGCTCCCTTCTGCATGGTTTGTTTTATTCTTTGCTTAGACAAACCCGTTTCTTGAGCTAATAAGTCGACAGCATTAAGGTCTTTTTGAAGCACGTCGATGTGTTTTTCAAATCGTTGTGTTATAACAGGCATTATTAAAGTCTCAGGTTTTGCGTACAATTATTATAAATTCCAGGATGAAGGCAGCTAATATGTTTACATATAATTTACGGCATAGTTATCTCTTACTTATATTACTTAGTATCACTCATATTTCCTATGCAGAAGTTTATAAATGGGTTGATAAAGATAAAATGACACACTACTCAGAGCAAGCGCCAAGAGGTCATGATTATGAAGTCATTAATGACCCACCTCCGCCTGCAATTGATCCTGCTGTAGCTCAAAAAGAAGCAGATTTATTCATTGAAAAGGTAGAAGGCACTTATGATGCGAAAGAAAATGAGCGTCAACAGGCAAAAAAAGTAAAAGAAAGGCAAGAACAAAAGAAAAAGTATTGTGAAACGATAAAGAACAATTTAATACAATACCAAAATAATCCGGGGCGACGCATGATGGATGAGAATGGGAATATTATTGCTCCCAATGAAGATCAGCGTCAGCAAAAAATAGCTGACCTCAAAAAAGAAATCGCAGAAAATTGTAAATAAGGAGACTCTTATGCCTTTTTTAAATATTGTAACTAATACTAAAATTCCAGAGCAGACTCAGCTATTAAAACTTACAAGTCAGACTGTTGCAAGTGCCGCTGGTAAGCCAGAAAGCTATGTCATGGTGACCTGCCAATCAGATACAAAGATGCTTATGGGCGGAAGTGATGCCCCAGCAGCTTTCTTAGATTACCGAGCATTAGGGCTTCCATCTGATAGATCAGAATTTTCTGATGCATTATGTTCACTAATTACTAACGAACTTGGCATCTCAGGTGATAGAATTTACATCAGTATGACTGATTCAGAAAGACAGAACTGGGGCTGGAATCACAGCACATTCTAACGACTTCTTTTCAAACATAAATTACCAACATAACAACAACAGGTTACCTAACACACATGCGCGCGTCACAAATACTTATTGCCACATTGAAAGAAACACCAGCAGATGCTGAAGTTATTAGTCATCAGCTAATGCTACGAGCGGGACTAATTCGCCGCCTAGCTTCTGGCTTATATACTTGGCTACCAATGGGACTGAAAGTATTACGCAAGGTAGAAAATATTGTGCGTGAAGAAATGACTCGTGCTGGTGCACAAGAGTTATTAATGCCAACAGTTCAACCTGCTGAATTATGGGAAGAAAGTAAACGTTGGGAAAAATACGGCCCAGAACTATTACGTATCACTGATCGTCATAATAGAGAGTTTTGTTATGGCCCAACCCATGAAGAAGTCATCACAGACTTAGTCAGACAAGAAATTCGTAGTTATAAACAACTACCCATCACTTTTTATCAAATCCAAACTAAATTCCGTGATGAAATTCGCCCCCGTTTTGGTGTAATGCGTTCACGTGAATTTTTGATGAAAGATGCCTACTCATTTCATCTTGATCACGAATCCTTGCAGAAAACCTATGATGACATGCATGCTGCATACAGCCGAATTTTCACACGAATAGGTCTTAACTTCCGCCCAGTTCAAGCAGACACTGGTAGTATTGGCGGTGAACAGTCACATGAATTTCATGTACTAGCAAATTCTGGTGAAGATGATATAGCCTTTAGCGATAGCAGTGAGTATGCAGCAAATGTTGAATTAGCAGAAGCCGTTGCGCCAACTGGTAACCGCCCATCTCCCTCAGCAGAAAAAACAATCGTAGAGACTCCTCAACAACATACTATTGAAGAAGTCAGCCAATTCTTATCAGTATCAGCACAACAATGCGTTAAAACATTATTTGTTGAAGGTAGTGAAGAAGGTTCTGTTGTTGCTCTAGTATTACGTGGCGACCATGAACTCAATGAAATTAAAGCAGAAAAACACCCTGCAGTTGCTAGTCCACTTACTCTAGCAACACCTGAACAAGTATTAACGCATAGCGGAGCAAATATAGGCTCTGTCGGCCCTGTTGGTTTAAACATTCCTGTTATTGTTGACCGTACAGCAGCTCACCTCGCAGACTTTGTCTGTGGCGCTAATGAGGATGATAAACATTTCACCGGCGTAAACTGGGGACGTGATTGTGATGAACCAGAGATCGCAGATTTAAGAAATGTTGTAGCTGGTGATGCAAGCCCTGATGGTCAAGGTACCCTAGATATCGCCCGCGGTATTGAAGTTGGCCATATATTCCAATTGGGTGATAATTATAGTAAAGCACTTAACGCCAATGTCCTAGCCGAAACAGGTAAATCACAAATTTTAACTATGGGTTGTTATGGTATTGGTGTATCACGTGTTGTTGCAGCTGCCATTGAACAAAACCATGATGACCGTGGCATCGTCTGGCCTTTAGCTATCGCACCTTTCCAAGTGGTATTAGTACCGATGAACGCACATAAATCAGTTCGTGTACGTGAAGCTGCTGATGAAATCTATACTCAATTACTTGAGGCAGGCATTGATGTATTAATCGATGACCGAGGTCTACGTCCAGGCGTGAGTTTTGCTGATATGGAATTAATGGGTATTCCACACCGCCTTGTATTAGGTGAGCGAGGTCTCGATGCAGGAATGATCGAATACAAGTCCCGTGCTGGAGGTGAAGGTGACGAATTTGCTATTACGGATGTTGTCAGTGAAATAAGCAAGCGTTTATCTGCATAATTTAAGTTTAGGATTCAGGCAAGATGACTGTAATTAAAAAGCAGGATTTTATTGATAGTATAGCTGATGCATTGCAGTTTATTGCCTGCTATCACCCTAAAGACTTTATCCAAGCAATGGCTAAAGCCTATGAAAAAGAAAGTTCACCTGCCGCCAAAGATGCTATTGCACAGATCTTAGTCAACTCAAGAATGTGTGCTGAAGATAAGCGGCCTATTTGCCAAGATACTGGAATTGTCAATGTTTTCATCAAAGTTGGTATGGATGTGCAATGGCAAACCGATCAAAGCATTGATGATATGGTTAATGAAGGTGTGCGTCGTGCCTATCTACACCCAGATAATGTACTACGGGCTTCTGTTGTTGAAGATCCACTAGGTTCGCGTAGAAATACTAAAGACAATAGCCCTGCCGTTACTCATACCGAAATGATACTGGGTGATAAAGTTGAGGTTCATATCGCTGCCAAAGGTGGTGGCAGTGAAAACAAAGCTAAATTTACTATTCTAAACCCAAGTGACAGCGTGGTTGATTGGGTTCTTGAAACTGTACCTAAAATGGGTGCGGGTTGGTGTCCTCCTGGTATTATCAGTCTTGGTGTTGGAGGAACAGCTGAAAAAGCAATGTTAATGGCTAAAGAGTCATTAATGGAATCTATTGATATTCAAGACTTACTGGAGCGTGGAGCACAAACGGCTGCTGAAAAACTACGCGTTGAACTTTATGAAAAGATCAATCAGCTTGGTATTGGAGCACAAGGCTTAGGCGGCTTAACAACAGTACTTGATGTCAAAATCAGTGAATACCCTACTCATGCAGCCTCACTGCCTGTAGCAATGATCCCTAACTGTGCAGCAACACGCCACACACACTTTGTACTCAACGGTACTGGCCCCGCAGAGTTTGAGCCTCCAGCACTATCAGATTGGCCAGAAATCACATGGCAAGCAGCAGAAAATACACGCCATGTTGATTTAGACTCAATAACACAGGCTGATATTGAACAATGGCAGCCTGGGGAAACATTACTCCTTTCAGGCCACTTACTAACGGGGCGTGATGCTGCTCATAAAAAAATAGCTGACTTATTCTCTCAAGGTCAGAGTCTTCCTGATGGTTTAGACTTCAATGGACGCTTTATTTATTATGTTGGCCCCGTCGATCCAGTCAATAATGAAGTTGTAGGCCCTGCCGGCCCAACAACTGCCACTCGGATGGATAAATTTACTGACATAATGTTAGATAAAACAGGCTTACTAGGCATGATAGGTAAGGCTGAGCGCGGCGAAATCGCCATAAACTCCATCAAGCAGCATAAATCTGTATACTTGATCGCAGTAGGCGGTAGCGCTTACCTAGTCTCAAAAGCGATAAAATCATCTCGTATCGTGGCATTTGAGGAGCTTGGAATGGAAGCTGTACGTGAATTCTATATAGAAAATATGCCTGTGACTGTAGCAGTGGATAGTCAAGGTGAATCAGTGCACAAATCAGGTCCAAAAGAGTGGAAGCAAAAAATCGCCGATATTCCCGTCCACAAAAAAACATAATAATTCTATGAAACAAGTACTATTCATCATAACAAGTATTTTGTTTTCGATGGCAAGTACTGCTGCGCCCATCGTCAAACAAACCAATAGTGATGGAAAGATAGAGTTTTCTAACACCTCATCGAGTCATAAAGCAAAAAAAACGGTCATTTATAAAACTAAGACGAATCAAGTTCCTACATTTACAGATACCAAGCCAACTAATATGGCTTATGAAGTGTTACGATTCGACTGTTTTGCCTGTAACCCAGATTCAGCCATTGATTGGTATAAGGTCAAATTAAACCGAACTGCCTATGCCAGCACAGTAAAGCAAGTTGCCAAGAAAAACCGAGTAGACCCAGCTCTAGTTAGAGCATTAATACATGCTGAGTCTGCATTTAGAGCAAAAGTAAAATCAAATAAAGGTGCAATGGGCTTAATGCAATTAATGCCGGCTACAGCAAAAGAATTAGGTGTGCGTGATGCACTTGATCCGGAGCAGAATATACAAGGTGGCGTGAAATACTTAGCTCAGCTACTCCGCCAATTTAAAGGCAATATTCGTTTTGCTACAGCAGCCTATAATGCTGGACCTAATGCAGTTAAACGTTATAACGGTATTCCACCTTATAAAGAAACGGAGGTTTATGTCGAGCGAGTGATGATTCTACATCAACGCTATAAACAGACAATATGAGCATGAAACCATTAAAGAAATTTTTAGCTGAGAACGATAAGCTGATTCACATGACGATGCAGAAGGTCGAATCTCACGTTCAACGTCAGGTTGGTGACTGGTCACATAATACCGTACTGCTAGAAGGTTATGATGTGCCATTTAAATATAAAAGACAGAAAAAATATCGGTCTCTAAAAGGTGCTCGTGTAGATTTAATTTATTACCCAAGTACTGAAGTCGTGGCCGGTATGAAATTTGAAGTAATGAATGTAGTAAAAATAGCTCAGTCCTAAATGAAATCAGATACCCTTTGTCCCTGTATTAGCGGGCTAGAATATAAAAACTGTTGTGCCCCACTACATAAAGGTGAAATAACAGCTCATAATGCTGAACAACTCATGCGCTCACGCTATAGTGCCTTTGTCTTGGAAAATGTTGATTACCTTATCTCAACCTTGCATCCTGATAAACGTAAACCTGATGATGAAATTGTATTAAAACAAACAATAACTGAAACAGATTGGCTTGGCTTACAGATCATTAAACATCGTTCACAACAAACTACTGCTAGTGTCGAGTTTATCGCTTTCTACCAAGAAGCTAAAATTGAACAGCTACATGAACAATCCAACTTCATCAAACTTGATAAGCAGTGGTTTTATGTCGATGGTAAATTCTTACCAGCAACTAAAGTAAGTCGTAATCAAGCTTGTTTTTGCGGCAGCGGCAATAAGTTCAAACACTGTCATGGCAGAAACTAATCACCTAGATAACGTTTACGTTTAGCCGCTTTAAGTTTTTGCAAGTCGACCATCACTAAACCATCAATACAATCTGAAAAGTCTGCATCAATATTGAAGTCGATGAAGTTAACACCATTAGCGTCACATAAATCAGAGTACTGCTTATAAAGTGTTGGTACACTCACATTCATATGCACTAATTGCTGACGTAATGCCTTAAAATCCGCATCGTAATTAACACCTGTAATCACGTCATTTACTTGCTGCTGAAGTTCATCACTTACATGAAAAGGCACTTTGGCAACGGCAAGCTTTAGAGGTTGTTTAAAGTAATGTTGATAAAAGCTTACAATGAGTGCTTTGGCGAACTCTGGGTAGCTATTACTTAAGCTCACAGGTCCAAATAAATAACGGATATTAGGGTAACTTTTTAAATACGCGCCAATTCCATACCAAAGATAATCTAGACTACGTTTACCCCAATATTTAGGGCTAACAAAACTGCGGCCTAACTCTATGCCTTGTTGAAAATGACTACTAACCGCTTCAGAATCATAGTCAAATAACTCTTGGCTATAAATGCCTCGGCTATTATCTTTGGTCATTAAATTATTCACTTCAGCTAGACGGTATGAGCCTGCTATTTCTAACTCTTTCTCATCCCATAAAACAAGATGGCGATAATCACGATCATAGCGATCAAGATCACACTTCTTACCTGTTCCTTCGCCCACCTGCCGAAATGTAAACTCTCTTAATCGACCAATTTCATGCATCACAGCTGAGTCAGATTTATAGTCAAACAGATAAATTTTCATACCATCTTTTGTTTCACCTAATAGCTCGGCCTGCTGTAACTCTTTTTTGATTGCACGCCTTTCTTCAGGATGAACAATGGTTTGCTCAGTAACAAATAATGGTGATTTTCCTTTAGCAATTCGATACAAGTGACTTCGTATCAATCTCGTTGTGGCTTTTTTGTTTAATGGCAATTGTGCTATTTGCTTATAAGGTATCGCCTGACCTACTTTCATTGAAATCGTTTTCGAGTTCTTATTGAATATTTCATGCGCCAGTAACATGCCTGCTAAAGGCTTATAAACCATTGAACTGCTATAAAATAAAGATGAATTTCTAGCGTTCACATAAACAGGCAATATGGGTGAATTAGACTTTTTAGCAAAGGTTAAAAAACCGTTCGTCCATTTGCCATCTCTGACACCATTAGGTCGAATTCGTGATACTTCACCCGCTGGGAAAACGATAACCGCCTCGTCATTATTTAAACACTCAATAATGTCTGAAACACTGCTCTTCTGAGTTGTTTTAGTTAGGTTATCAACGGGGAGCAATAAACTATCGACAGCTTTAAAATTCATCAGCATATCATTAACGACAATCTTCACATCTCGCCTAATTTCCCCTACTAGCTTCAATAAAGACAGGCCATCTAAAGCACCTAAAGGGTGATTAGCGACAATCACTACGCGCCCAGTAGCAGGAATATTCTTGCGGTCACGATGAGAAATAGAATAACTAAAATTGAAATGTTCGAGTACTTGCTCGATAAAATCGAAACCTTCTAAATCTTGGTGAGTATCTAGAAATTGATTGATTTCATCTTCATGGCTGAGCCTTTTTAATAAACCAAGGGTTGGTTTTTTTATCCAAGGGCTAGTGTGCTCAAATTTTGGGAATTTCTTTTGGAGGGCACTTTCAATATTAAGCATTTTAGATCTC
Source organism: uncultured Gammaproteobacteria bacterium (assembly GCA_937900515.1). Classification (GTDB taxonomy): domain Bacteria; phylum Pseudomonadota; class Gammaproteobacteria; order Nitrosococcales; family Methylophagaceae. The sequence continues at coordinate 37,999 of CALCCU010000166.1, forward strand.
TTCTTTCACGTATTTACGTAAGAATAAGAGATCGGTATTACATTATCGTAACAGTTAGGTTACTGTTTTATGACTCTATGCTTAGTGATCTTCTGCGTGAGAAAGGTAGAGTGTTACACCTATCAAAGCAATGCCGCCAGCTAAAGTTAATAGATCTAAGGGGGTGTGAAAATCCATCGTGATTGCATGTTCAAAAAAGTTCACAATTAGAATCATCAAAATAACGCGACCTAAACGTGTTTTTAAGTCATCTAAACTACTAATAGCCAAAACATTCTCTGCTTCAGAAGCTTGTTCAGCCTGATCAATTTTACTGATAAAAAGTTCATATAAACCTAATGAAAATATCAGTAAAACGGTAGCTAAAAGATATCCATCAATTATTTCAACCACATGAGTGATATTTGCCGTTCGAAAATCAGCTCGCGCCTCGCCAGAAAGACTAGAGGAAGCGTAATCCCCTAGGTGAGATATCATGAAGTAAGTGTCAACTGAAGCCATATAAAACACAGCAAAAGCAGCTAACAGACTGGCAATAACAGCTAATAAAACGACAAAGCGACTATTCCACAGCATCGTCTCAAACATTTTTTCCATTATAAAGTCTCTGGGTTTACTATAAGTTAAGCTTATGCAGCTTGAACAGGTATAGCGTGACGTGTATTGATAATATTGTTTTCTTCATCAAGGTACACCAAAGTAGGTTTAAAGCTCGCTACGTCGGCTTGTTCCATTGCGGCATAAGCACAAATAATAATACGATCACCAGGTGATGCTTTATGAGCAGCAGCACCATTAACAGAAATAATCTTTGAGCCTGCTTCAGCACGAATTGCATATGTCGTGAACCGTTCGCCATTGGCTACATTATAAATTTGAATCTGTTCATATTCATGAATGCCAGCTGCTTCAAGCAAGTCACTGTCAATGGCACATGAGCCTTCATATTCCAACTCAGAATGAGTCACACAAGCACGGTGTAGTTTTGTTTTAAGTAATGTCAGTTGCATTTACGGCAAATTCAATAGTTGAGTAACTGCATATTATCGCTTTTTCGGCACAATCAAGCAAGATTACAAGCTATATTATCAATCAAACGGGTGGAACCCAGTCGTGCTGCAACAAGAACTCTAAGTTGTTTATCGCCCTTTTCAGCTTTTTCTAAATCACCTGAGCGGCGAACATCAACATAATCAGGAATAAACTTAAGATCAGCTAGGCTTGCCATTGCTTGCTGTTCAATTTCTGAAAATGATAAATTCCCTTGCTCAAGTTGTGATTTTACTGTTAATAACATTTTGTGCAACTCAGCTGCTTTATCATATTCATCATCACTAAGATGTTGGTTTCGAGAACTCATTGCCAATCCGTTTCGTTCACGATAAGTCGGTGATCCAATAATATCGATTGGAAAATTCAGGTCGTGAACCATTTTTTTAATTAGCAATAATTGTTGATAATCTTTCTCACCAAATACAGCGAGATCGGCCTGAACCATATTGAAAAGCTTTATCACTACTGTAGCAACACCATCAAAATGACCAGGTCGATTTAGACCACACAATTTATCATCCATATTAGGCACGGTGACGTTGGTATGGTTTGTCATACCATTTGGGTACATAACATTCACCGTAGGCGTGAAAACAACATCGCAATCGACCGATGTGAGCTTTTGAATATCTTGCTCTATAGTACGCGGATAGGCCGATAAATCTGTCGGGTCATCAAATTGAAGTGGATTTACAAACACACTAACAATTACATAGTCAGCTAATGCTTTAGCTCTATCAACTAATGATAAATGACCTCGATGCAAATTACCCATTGTGGGTACAAATGCGATCGTTTTATTTTGTTGTCGCCATGCTTTTACTTGCGCACGTAATGCTGCAGTGCTCTCAATTCTTTGCATTAAAACTGCTGCTCAATGGTAGGAAAGGATCCTGACTTAACCTCTTGAACATACTTGTTAATAGCAGCAGGTATCGCACCCGCATCAGCTAAAAAATCATGGCTAAATCTTGGGCGTTTTCCAATGGTCAGTCCAAGCATGTCATAAAGCACCAATACTTGGCCATCACAATCTGTTCCAGCACCAATACCTATCACAGGAATAGTTAGTACTTGTGTAATTTTTTTAGCCAATGCAGCAGGGATACATTCTAAAACAACCATGTCAGCCCCAGCATTTTGCAGCGCCTTAGCATCATCAATTAGACGTTGAGCGGCATCATCATCCTTACCTTGCACTCGGTAACCACCCAAGCGATGTACTGATTGCGGCAATAGTCCTAAGTGTGCACATACAGGAATACCTCGTTCAGTTAATTGCTTAACGGTATCAGCAATCACAGCTCCACCTTCAAGTTTTACCATTTGAGCTCCCCCCTCAGCCATCAAGCGGGCGGCATTGGTAATTGCTTGATCATGATTGGAGTAACTCATAAAAGGCATATCCGCGATCACGAATACTGACTGACTTCCTCGCACAACATTACGTGTATGGTAAATAATTTCATCGACTGTGACTGGTAAAGTACTTTCTTGCCCTTGAACAACCATTCCTAATGAATCACCAACCAAAATAACATCCACACCAGCTTGTTCAAGCAAGTGTGCAAAACTAGCATCATAGGCTGTTAGCATCGCAATCTTATTCTGCTCTTGTTTCATTTTGCGAATATGCGTTAAGTTCAAGCGACTCATTTCTTTTTCTCCGTTACAGGCAGAGGATTATAATACTGCCGCCCACTTTGCAATGTGGAAATTTGTGCTAATAAGTTTTGATAATCCGCTTCACTATTAACTAAGTCAATTTGTTCAGCATTTACAATTAACAATGATGATTCATCATAATAATGGAAAAAATCAGCATAACTATCTGTCAGCCGTTTCAAATAAGCATCTTCAATTCGTTGCTCATACCCAATTCCACGTTGGGTTACCCGAGTTTTTAATACCGATAATGGAGCCTGTAAATAAATCACTAAATCAGGCGCGCGGTGTTCCATGGTTAAATTGTCATAAACCATATTGTATAAAGCTAATTCATCATCATCTAAGGTTATCTGAGCAAACAAACGATCTTTTTCTACCATGAAATCAGCAACGACTAGATCTGTAAATAAGTCATCTTGTTGTAATTGTTTACTTTGCTTTACTCGCTGCATTAAAAAGCTGAGCTGAGTAGGAAGTGCAGATTGTTTAGGGTAAAGGTAAAACTTTTCTAAGAAAGGGTTTTCTTCAGGTTGTTCGAAGACAGTCGTTCCAGAGAAACTTTCTGCTAAGCGCTTTGCTAAGTGCGTTTTACCAACACCAATAGGCCCTTCAACAACAATATAACGCTGAGGTAAGACTGTTTTTTCCATCATTAATCTATCCGTTGTAATCCATCAAGAGGGCAATTTTTAAGTAACTCTTGCATTGCTCCTAATGTTGGAATAATTAGGTCTGGAGCTATTTCAGCTAAAGGATGCAAAACAAATGACCGTAATGCAATACCAGGATGAGGTACATTTAAACGCTCATCCTCTAAAGTGTTTCCACCATAAATCAGCAGATCAAGATCAATAGTGCGTTCGCCCCAATGGCGTTGACGAACCCGCCCCTGCTGCTGCTCAATTTCTTGTAGTTGATCTAATAACTTATGGGCAAATAAGGTCGTGTCAATTTCTATTACAGCATTAATATAATCAGGCTGATCTTGAGGCCCCATAGGAGGACTAGAATATAATGATGATTTTGACACCACCGATACATCATCCAATAAATCAATTGCCTCTATCGCAGAATGAATTTGCGCCATAGGCTCTGCAAGGTTACTACCTAAACCAATAAATACACCTTTCATTATTCACTCTTCGCTGCTGGTTTTGTTTTTTTACGGCGTCTTCGACGCGGTTTACGTTTTTGACCAGCTGGAGCAGCCAAACCATTCACTAATTGCTGCTGTTCAACTTCTGTAGCAAATTGGAACTGAGTCCACCACTCTGCTAACTCTGTAAGCTGCTCGCCAGACTCTGTCCGCAACAATAAGAAATCATACCCTGCTCTAAATTTTGGATGTGTCAATAAACGAAATGCACGTTTACCAGCACGTTGTTCTAGACGCGGCTGTAACATCCAAATATCGCTAGTGACTACTGTGAAGCGTTTAGGTACGGCGACGCGTTTCACTTGCTCTATAATCACATCTCTTGCTGCACGCTGTAAGGCTGGAAGAACAGGCATATTGCGTTCAATATTTTTCTGCCAACCTTGTCTCACCGGCTCCCATAGCAATGCTGCAAATAAAAATGCGGGTGTTATAGTTTTTCCTTCATCAATACGTTTATCAGTATTTTCTAAAGCTTTAATTAATAAAGTACGTGGGTAATTATCTTGCTCGGTGTGTAATAGCTTATCTGTTTGAGGGAACAGGTGTTCAAACACATGATAGTGACAGAGCAACTCATGAGTCACCGCGGCATTCCCCGTAAGGTATAACTTTAATGATTCATCAAATAGTCGTGCTGGAGGTATATCAGATAACAGTCTAGCTAGGCTTGGAATAAGTCGCTCAGTTTCATCATCTAATACTAGACCTAATTTACCGACAAAGCGTAATGCTCGAAGCATCCGAACAGGATCTTCACGATACCGTGTTTCAACATCACCAATTAAGCGAATCTTACCTGCTCTTAAATCAGTAATACCATCGGTGTAATCGACGATAGAAAAATCGCGAATATTGTAATAAAGTGCATTGATAGTGAAGTCGCGTCGCCATGCATCTTGCTCTAATGTACCGTAGACATTATCACGCATAATCTTGCCAGCATCATCAACATGGTGCTCCGCTTGCGGTGGCGCTCTGAATGTTGCTACCTCAATGATTTCTCGACCAAATCTTACATGAACTAATTTGAATCGACGACCAATTAACTGACTCCGACGAAATACTTTATGCACTTCTTCTGGAGAGGCATTGGTAGCCACATCAAAATCTTTCGGTTCATGGCCTAATAATAAATCACGGACACAACCACCGACCAAATACGCATCAAAGCCTGCTTCAGTCAGACCATATAAGACTTTCAATGCTGCGGGACTAATCTGTTTGCGAGAAATACTGTGCTCAGCGCGAGGAATAATAGTCGCTTTTGGCCCTGCGCTTACTCCGTGGCCTCGAATTCTTGGTTTTTTTCTGGTCAATTTATCAATGATTTTATTTAATGAAAACATGGGCCACTATAATAGCACGCTTCTTATAAGGTTTTACTAAACGCCCCTGTCTCTATCTGAATTTTCTACAAGCATTTTCTAGCTCAGAAAAATAGACAGATAACCTTAGAACATGCCTAATTGTAGTTGAGCGGCTTCAGTCATCATATCTTTAGTCCATGTTGGTTCCCAAACTAACTCAACATGTGCTTTATTCACACCATCCACTGTCATTACTTTCTCTTCAACTTCACCAGGGAATGTTTGAGCAACAGGACAACCAGGTGCAGTCAAAGTCATATCAATAGAAACATTACCTGAATTACTGATTTTGATATCGTAGATCAAACCTAACTCGTAGATATTAACAGGAATTTCAGGATCGTAGATTGTTTTAAGAATCTCGACTACATCTTCTTTTAACTCTTCAGGCGTCATTTTAAAATCTTCTAGACTCATCACATATCTCTCTATTCTGTTGTTACTGATACGTCATGGTCATTATCCATAGCCGTATGCATTGTATGCCAAGATAATGTGGCGCACTTAACTCGAGCAGGAAACTCTTTCACTCCCGATAATACTTCGAGCTTACCTAATGAACTGGCATCAAACTCTTCGCCCGTCATTTGATTATGTACTTGCTGATACAGGTACTCAGCTTCTTCAAGCGTTTTACCTTTTAAGGCTTCAGTCATTAATGAAGCTGAGGCAACAGAAATAGCACAGCCACTGCCTTGAAAACTAAGATCTTCAATTACACCAGCATTTAACTTTACGTAAACAACCAGTGCATCACCGCACAATGGATTGTTACCATGAGCCATATGATTAGCATTGCTCATTTCGTGAAAGTTACGCGGTTTTTTATTGTGATCCATGATCACTTGTTGATAGAGATCTCTTAAATCAGCTGAACTCATGCAAATAGCTCCTGAACTTTCTTAATACCATCTACGAGGGCATCGACTTCTTCCATCGTATTATAAAATGCGAATGATGCTCTCGCCGTTGCGGGAATACCAAAAAACTGCATCACAGGCTGAGCACAATGATGACCTGTTCGAATAGCAACACCCTGTTGATCAAAAATAGTACCTACGTCATGAGGGTGAACACCATCAATCATAAACGACAATACACTGGCTTTGTTTTGAGCCGTACCAATAATCCGAACGCCTGCTAGATCGCTCACTTTCTCTGTAGCTGATACTAATAAGTCATGCTCATGTTGAGCAATCTTTTCAATACCAATATATTGCATATAATCAATCGCGGCACCTAGACCAATCGCACCTGAAATATTAGGCGTACCTGCTTCAAATTTGTAAGGTAATTCATTGTATTGAGTATGATCGAAACTCACAGATAAGATCATATCACCACCACCTTGCCATGGCGGCATTTCTTCTAATAACGCTTGCTTGCCATACATGGCTCCGATACCTGTTGGTGCAAACATTTTATGGCCAGAGAAGACGTAAAAATCACAATCCAAATCCTGAACATCTACCATCATATGAGGCACAGCTTGAGCACCATCAACCAAGACAGGAATACCTTTAGCATGTGCTTTTTCAATCATTTCTTTAACTGGGTTAACGGTACCTAATGCATTTGATACATGACCAATTGCCATGATTTTAGTGCGTTCAGTTAATAAGTTTTCCAATCCTGATAGATCGAGCTCACCGACCTGAGTCATAGGAATGACTTTTAATCTCGCACCTGTCTGCTCACATAACATTTGCCAAGGCACAATATTGGCGTGATGCTCCATATGACTAATAAGGATTTCATCGCCTGCTGATAGCATAGGTCTAACAAAACTTTGAGCAATCAAGTTAACTGCTTCTGTCGCACCTCTAACAAATACAATTTCTTTATCCGATTTTGCATTTACAAAGCCACGAACTTTTGATCTCGCTCCTTCATAGGCATCAGTAGCTCGCTGACTTAAGCGATGCACACCTCGGTGTACATTGGCATTATCGTTACGATAATAATCAGATACAGCATCAATCACTTGTACAGGTTTCTGACTACTTGCAGCATTATCTAAGTAAACCAAAGGCTGTCCGTAGATTTCTTGATGCAAAATTGGGAAATCATTTCGAATAGCAGTTAAATCTAGCAGGCTCATAATACTTTGCCACCTTTCGGTAAATGTTTTTCAACTTGAGCCGACAATGCTTCGCGAATAGTAGCTGAGGAAATACGTTCTAAAACATCTACTGCAAATGCATAGGTTAATAAACTTCGAGCCGTTACTTCATCTAGGCCTCGTGCACGCAGGAAGAATAAATTATCTTCATTAATCTGACCGACAGTACTACCGTGAGCACTCTTCACATCATCAGCATAGATTTCCATTTCTGGCTTAGTATCAATCTCACAACCGCGTGATAATAATAAGTTATGGTTTTGCTGATTCGCATCTGTTTTCTGTGCATCTTTATGAACAATCACTTTGCCGTTAAATACAGCGTGGCTCTGTTCATCCAACACACCTTTATACAATTCTTCGCTCGTTGTATTAGGCACGGTATGGTCAATTCTCGTGTGGTGATCAACATGCTGCTCACCTGTAACAATATATAAACCGTCCATTGTCGTATGAGACTCTTGGCCAACTAACTTACTTTGAACATCCGTTCTTGCCAACTTAGCCCCTAAAGCAATTGAACTAGTGTTCCATTGACTTCCTCTGCCTTGATTTGCAGACAATGTAGCTATATGAAACGCATTTGGTGATTCTTGCTGTAGTTTGTAGTGATTTAATTCAGCATCGCTTGATAAAACGACTTCAGTAATCACATTAGTCAATGAAACAGCATCACTCAAACCTACATAATGTTCAATCAAGGTCGCTTTACAATTTTCTTCCATAACAACAACATTACGTAAGTGTGTTGCTAAATGTTGAGTTGCGCCACTATTGATAACTAAGACTTCGATAGGCTTATCAATCTGAGCCTCGGCCTTTACTGCAATCATATAGCCATCATTCATCAATAGCATATTGAGTGCATTAAATCCTGCTTTTGCTAGCTCAACCTGCTGTCCAAGGTGAGGTTGTGCCTTTGCTAAACCTTGCTCAGATGATAGAGGGCAAATAAACAGCCCTTCTGGCAAATTAGTTAAGTTAGATAACTCAGCTGAAAAGATGCCATCAGCAATAACCAAGCGATAACTATCACCTAATAAAGCTGCTTGCTCTACTTGTTCAGCAGTAATAGTCGATTCTGAGGCCTGATGGGTAAACTCTTGTTGAGATAGCTCCCATAGACTAGTGTATTTCCAGTCTTCTTCTTTTTTCGATGGTAAACCTTGTTTGTTGAAAACAGCCAACGCTTTCAAACGTTGTGCCTTTAACCACTGAACATCATTGCCTAGTGTGGTATCAACACTGGCAAACGGTGTTGCCAATTCTGTTAATTGTTTCATACTAAGCCTCTTCATTAACCCAGCTATAACCTGTTTTTTCTAACTCTTTAGCTAATTCTTTATCACCAGATTTAACAATTTGACCATTAGAAAGGACGTGTACAAAATCAGGAACGATATAGTCAAGAAGACGTTGATAGTGGGTAATCATAACGATAGAACGATCAGCTGAACGTAAGGCGTTAACACCATCAGATACGGTTCTTAAAGCATCAATATCAAGCCCAGAATCTGTTTCATCAAGAATCGCTAGAGAAGGTTCCAATAATGCCATTTGTAAAATTTCATTACGTTTTTTCTCTCCACCAGAGAAGCCTTCATTTACACCGCGATGTAGAAACTGCTCATCCATTTTTACTAACTCTAGCTTGCTACGCACTAGAGTTAAGAAATCGATTGCATCTAAATCATCTAAACCTTGATACTTACGAACAGCATTTAAAGCAGCTTTTAATAAGTAGATATTGCTAACACCTGGAATTTCAACAGGATATTGAAATGCTAAGAAAACACCTCGTTGAGCACGCTCTTCAGCAGCAAGTGCTAATAAGTCCTCATTTTTATAGAGCACTTCACCTTGAGTAATTTCATAGCCATCACGACCTGCTAGTACATTAGATAATGTACTTTTTCCAGCACCGTTTGGCCCCATAATCGCGTGAACTTCACCTGCATTAATAGTCAGGTTTATACCTTTTAAGATTTCTTTGCCATCAACACTGGCATGAAGGTTTTTAATTTCTAACATGTTTAATCTCTTTAATATAGATAGAGGGCGATTGGCTTAACCAACCGAGCCTTCAAGTGATAGTCCTAATAAATTCTGTGCTTCTACTGCGAATTCCATTGGTAATTGACGCATAACGTCTTTACAGAACCCGTTCACAATCATAGATACAGCATCTTCGACATCCATACCGCGTTGTTTACAGTAGAACAATTGATCTTCACTAATTTTCGACGTCGATGCTTCATGTTCAACTTGAGCTGTAGGGTTTTTAACCTCGATGTACGGGAAGGTATGAGCACCACATTGATCGCCCATTAACAGGGAATCACATTCAGTATGATTACGTGCGTTTTCAGCGTTAGGGCCAATGCGTACTAGACCACGGTAGGAATTCTCTGAACGCCCAGCCGAAATACCTTTTGAAATAATAGTTGAACTCGTGTTTTTACCTAGATGAATCATCTTGGTTCCTGTATCAGCCTGCTGCAAATTATTCGTTACAGCCACTGAGTAAAACTCACCAATAGAATTATCACCTTGTAAAATGACACTTGGATACTTCCACGTAACGGCTGAGCCAGTTTCAACTTGAGTCCACGATACTTTTGAGCTTTCACCTCGACACGCAGCACGCTTGGTGACAAAGTTAAAAATACCGCCCTTGCCATTCTCATCGCCTGGATACCAGTTTTGAACCGTTGAGTATTTAATCTCAGCACGATCATGTGCAACTAACTCCACCACGGCAGCATGCAATTGATTGTCATCACGCATCGGAGCGGTACAGCCTTCTAGATAACTTACATAAGCATCGTCATCAGCAATAATCAATGTACGTTCGAACTGACCCGTGTTAGCAGCATTGATTCGAAAATACGTCGATAATTCCATTGGGCAACGCTTACCTTTCGGAATATAAACAAATGACCCATCACTAAATAGAGCTGAATTTAATGCCGCGTAGAAGTTATCTTTATAAGAGACAACGCTACCTAGATACTTTTTAATTAGCTCTGGATGCTCATGCACTGCTTTTGAAAACGGCATAAACAAAATGCCCTCTTCTGCTAATTTGTCTTGAAATGTATTTGCTACAGACACGCTATCAAATACAGCATCAACCGCTACACCCGCTAGTCGAGCACGTTCATCGAGTGGGACACCGAGTTTTTCATAGGTTTTTAATAACTCAGGATCGACTTCATCCAAGCTCTTAGGACCATCCGTTTTCTTTTTAGGTGCTGAGTAATAACTAATAGCTTGATAATCAACCTCAGGATAATGGACATGAGCCCACTCAGGTGTTTCAAGTGTTAGCCAGTGACGATAGGCTTGTAAACGCCATTCTAATAAGAATTCTGGCTCGCCTTTTATACGTGAGATTTCACGAACCGTATCTTCAGTTAAGCCTGGTGGTAAGCTATCTACTTCAATATCGGTAACAAAACCGGCTTGATAGTCGCCAGCAAGCACATCATCAATTTGTTCTTTTTCAGCTTGTTGTTCAGCCATGTAATTCACTCTTATTTGATTTTGCTGATGGATAAAAATGTATTGGAGTTTCACCAGCACTATTCGGTACTAACATATCGGAGAGTTTTACTTCATCCAAAGCATGAAATACCGCGTTGTTAATACGTGTCCAGTTTGTCTGGACCGTACAATGAGATTCTTGTTCACACTGACTTTCTTCACTTACACATTCAGTCAATGCGATAGGTCCTTCAAGCGCAGTGATAATTTCAGCAACTGAAATTTGTTTCGGGCTTCGGCTTAAATTATAGCCACCTTGAGCACCACGCTCAGAAGTGAGTAACCCGCTAGAAGATAATGCTTTCAATACCTTTCTTACTGTTGGCAGGGGCATATTTACAGCATCAGATAGCGTATGAGCACTATGCTTTTGAAATGTTTTTGAAGCTAAATAGCTCATCAAAACGATACCGTAATCGGTTAATTTTCCCATGCGTAACATCGTACACTCTCCTAATATGAGACTATTATAGTATCATTTAAGATAATAACCAAGCAATATACTAGGCTATTTTGAAGAATACTCTTGTCATATTTATGCGATAATCAGCCATTGTTGAACTTTATCGATATTTAGCTTACTAAACATTCAGCATCAGATATTGATGACTTTAGACATTTATCATTATTGACTTTATGAGTACATAAAATGAAATTAAAATCACTTGCAATTCTTCCCTTTTTATTTGGAGCTCCAGTAATGGCTGATACTCACGCCGCAAAATTAGATACAGAAAAACAACAACTTAGCTATATTTTTGGTATTCAAGTTGGCCAAAATATGAAAGCTGAAGGTGTCGAACTAGATATGGAATCATTTTCTGCAGGTGTCGCAGATATGTTTGCAGGCAAACAACCTCAACTGGATCAAGCTACAGCTGAAAAAGTGATTGGTGAATTCCAGCAGAAAAAAGCCAAAGAAATGGCTGAAGAAATGAACAAGAAACAACAAGTAGCTCAAGCTTTCATGGCTGAAAACGCTAAAAAAGAAGGTGTTGTAACAACAGAAAGCGGTCTACAGTACGAAATTCTTAAAGAAGGTGACGGTGCACAACCTACTGCAGACGATAAAGTTATCGCACACTACAAAGGTACTTTATTAGACGGTACGGTATTTGATAGTTCTTACGACCGTGGCGAACCAGCAACATTCCCAGTTAATGGCGTAATTCAAGGCTGGCAAGAAGTCCTTCCTATGATGAAAGAAGGCGGTAAATGGCATGTTGTGATTCCTGCTAACCTAGCATACGGCCCACGTGGTGCTGGTCAAGGCTCACCAATCGGTCCAAATGAAACATTAGAATTTGATATTGAATTAGTTGCTATTACTAAGTAATTTAATTCTCAGTTCATAAAAAGCCCCAAGTGATGGTATCACTTGGGGCTTTTTTTTACGTGGCTGATAGCTTAAAACCAAAAAACTACCAAAGATAATCTAGCGTGTTTAGATCTAGCATTACTTTCAATGTGACTTAATACAGCTTAATTTTAGGACTTGCTAATTATTGAGTTAATAAAAAATGTAAGTGCTGCCAATCAAAGTATGGCCCTGGATCGGTTTTTCGACCCGGAGCTATATCTTGATGACCAATTATTCTATCTAGGGTGAGATTTGGGTAGCAATGACAAAGCGCCTTTATTAAATCAACTAATGCCTGGTACTGACTTGACTCGAAGTTTTGTTCATCACAACCTTCTAATTCGATACCAACTGTAAAGTCATTACATCGTTCAAGACCATCCCAACACGATACGCCAGCATGCCAAGCACGTTTATGAAAGGGTACGTATTGAATCAGTTGTCCATCCCGTCTTATCAGTACATGAGCAGATACGCGCACATCTGCAATCGCTTCAAAATAAGGGTGTGCTTTCGGATCCAGCTTATTTAAAAACAAATCATCAATCCACCCACCTCCAAATTCACCAGGCGGTAAACTAATGTTATGAATCACAATTCCAGTTATATCAGTACTATCAGGCCGCTCATCATGATTAGGGGAGCAATGATATTCTGCACCGACTACTAAGCCTACTTGTGTATCAATATTCAAACCTAATCCCTATCTCTAACACCATACAAAACCATACCTGTAACACTTACTACACCAACTAACTTGCCGTTATCTATAACTGGAGCACGTGATAAGTCCAATTGCTCTAATAAGCGAGCACAGTAGCGAATATCCATTGATGCATCGATGGTAATGGCGGGTTTTGTCATAATTTCATATACATTGACACGATCAGGTGACCTATCTCGAGCTAATACATGATGTGCAATATCTGACATTCTAACGACGCCATATTCATCATTGTCATGCCGCTTATCAACTATCATCATTTTATTTTCTAAGTTTTTCATTTGGATCAATGCGTTAGATATGGTTGTCATACCATCGATGATATCAATTCCCGCACGCATTACATCACGCACACGTACTAGTTCTTTTGGCTTCATTTAGATTTCATCCTCTACAATAGTTTGTAATGTTTGTATTTGATGTGACACACCAACGGCATCCTCAACATCAATTTGAATAGCTATTCCTGACCCAGGTTTATTATCAAACTGACCCGCTTCTTCAATAGTTTCTAATATCTGTCTGCTCATGTGCTCTTCGACTAAAAACAAAATTACATCACGTTGGGTTTCTAGATTTAGCCCAAAGAAGGTTTTGCTCTGTTCCACCCCTTCTCCGCGGGCATTATTGATAATAGTTGAACCAGTCGCCCCTGCATCGCGAGCAGCTTTCATAACTTGGTCAGATTTACTATCTTCGACAAAACATATAATCAACTTAAAATGCATTATTAGCGATCCTCACTCTTAATTTGTTTTTTTAGCACACGCCATTCAGATAATTGTGCATAGGCCATTACACTCATAATTGGGAATAAACTAGCAAAAGCGATCAAGCCAAACCCATCTAAAAGTGGACTACGGCCAGGTACGGTTGAAGCAAGGCCTAAACCTAAAGCAGCGACTAAAGGTACGGTAACAGTCGATGTCGTTACGCCGCCTGAGTCATACGCTAATGCAATAATCATTTTCGGAGCATAAAAAGTCTGAATAATCACTACGACATAACCCACCATAATGTAATATTGTAACGGTGTGCCTGTAATAATTCGAAATGTCCCTAATGCAATACCGGCGGCGACACCTAATGCAACGGCAATTCGTAATCCCCACACAGAAATAGCACCACCCGATACCTCTTCAGCTTTAATAGCCACGGCTAATAAAGAGGGTTCGGCAATAGTAGTTGAAAACCCAATTGCAGCAGCAAATATATATACCCACATATAATCTTGCCAATGAATAATAGTGGGAACCGATGCCATACCGTTATAAATAAATGCGGGATCAGTCAGCTGTGCCGCCATGAGTTTCCCAAGAGGGAAAAGCGCTTGTTCTAGGCCTTGTAAAAATAGTGTTAGACCAACTAAGACATAAAAGAAACCTATAAGCACCTTTTTAAGGTTCGTAATGGCCTTTCGTATAACCAATAACTGAAAGCCAAAAATAATAACGGCAATAGGTACGACATCTTTTAATGTGGATATAAAGTCACTGGCTAATACTGTTAGAAATTCCATCAAAACATCATTCCATAAGCCATTACAAAAATCATAGGCGTTAAGGATGCGAAGGCAATCAGGCCAAAACCATCTGTCATCGGGTTTCGCCCCTTAATACTTGAAGCTAGGCCAACACCGAGAGCAGTAACTAGAGGAACAGTAATTGTTGAAGTTGTCACGCCACCAGAATCATAGGCTATTCCAATAATCTCCTTAGGAGCAATAGTGGTCATTAATACAACGCCCATATAGCCGGCGATGATTAGGTAATGTATAGGCCAACCTTTTAATATGCGTAATACACCCAGTACGATTGCAAATCCTACCGAGATAGCAACGGTATAACGTAGGCCTGCTGCATAACGGCTCATTGCCATCTCAGTCTCTTCTATCACGCCTCCAACGGCAGCCACACTTGCAGCTTCTTGAGCAACCGCTATAAGCGCGGGTTCGGCTACTGTAGTGCCAAACCCTAATGAGAAAGCAAATAATAGCAGCCAGAAAACACTACCTTTACGTGCAAAAGCATAGGCCATGCTCTCACCAATTGGAAACAGCCCCATTTCAAGGCCGCGGATGAAGAAGGTCAGCCCTAGCATCACAAGCAAGACTCCGCCGAGTATCTCCCCAACATTTGGAATAGGCTGTTGTAATACTATGAGTTGAAAGAAAGCGATGACAGCAATGATCGACGCAAGATCTCGCGCACTACTTAAGAAGTAGCGTAAAAAGATAGAAAATTGCGCTTTCACCAGTTACCCTTATTACTTTAAATATTGTTTAAGATTTTCGAGACTATGAAATATAAAAATACAGTACCTAAAGACCTTATTACTTATCAGGTCAAATTAGCACTACAAGAGGACATTGGTCAACAAGATTTAACGGCGGATTTAATTCCCGCAGATACACAGGCAACAGCAACTATTATAACTCGAGAAAAAGCGACGTTATGTGGGCAAGCATGGTGTAACGAAGTATTTAAGCAACTAGATGAAACCATTCGTATCGAATGGCATTTTACAGATGGTGATAGCCTGCAAGAGAATGACATACTTTGTACACTTCATGGTTCAGCTAGAACGCTTTTAACAGGTGAACGAACAGCCATGAATTTTATTCAAACCCTATCGGCAACAGCCACATTAGTAAAGCAATATACCGATCGCGTTGCGGGGTTAACGGTTGATATTCTAGATACTAGAAAAACGATTCCAATGCTGCGATTTGCACAAAAATATGCCGTGTTATGTGGTGGTGGTGTCAATCACCGGTTTGGTTTATATGATGGAGTATTAATAAAAGAAAATCATATTAACGCTGCTGGCTCTATTACGAATGCGGTTCAACAAGCACGAGATTTACATACACACATAGCGATTGAAGTCGAAGTTGAAAATTTTGATGAGCTAGAACAGGCTCTGAATGCGGGAGCGGATATCATCTTATTAGATAATTTTGATATTCCTGATTTACAAAAGGCAATAGCAATCAACCAAGGCAAAGCAAAGCTTGAAGCTTCCGGCGGTATAACCATTGAAAACCTAAGAGCAATTGCAGAAACTGGGGTTGACCGTATATCGATTGGCGCATTAACCAAAGATATTAAAGCTGTGGACTTATCAATGCGTTTTATTTAGACATAAAAAAAACCGTGATACCTAAATAGCATCACGGTTTTCTTTAATCTTTAGCTAAGAGTAAGTTTACTCTAAACCAATCTGCCAAATTTCACGATTCGCTTCAACGATTTCACCTGAAGTAGCATCCACTTCAACTTTCATTTCTTGACCAGCAATTGTTGTATCAATGTCGAACTCGTATGAAGCTGCACCATTAGGTTCAATTTCATATTCAACTTCAGTTACTTCGCCAGGGTAAATTGCCAAAGCTATTTTACGAGCATCAGCCTCACTGATTTTCGCCTTAGCTTTAAATAATGGATGTTTCACACTATCAACTTCACGTTCAACTTCAGAAACCAAGCCTCGGTGAGCATTGCATTCTACATCCCAATCAGAACCATCAGTACCACGAATATCGAACTCATACATATGAGCACCCTCTTCGTTTTTGAATTCAACTTTTACTACTTCACCTGGACGTTCTTCAAGTGCCGCTGTCATACATTTTTCAAATTGGTGTGGATTATCAGCAGCCAATACACTATTTGACATAGCCAGTAATAAGCCTGAAACAATCATTGTTTTTTTCATTTTTTATAAAACTCCATAGGTACAAAAATTAGTGCTATTTAAATAATACCGCCTTTGTAGGCGTTAAAACAAAATGACCCAAATCACTGCTTATCACAATGATCTGGGTCAAATATTAGGTTTTTGTTGCTATATCTACATTGATAGTTTGAAACCAATCCAGCCAGCTCTTGGTGCTCCTGCACCTACAAAACGAGGATCTTGGAAGTTAAAACCAGGTGCTTCATCAGGTTCACCGTAAAGACCAAATGTTTCATACTCACTATCAAACAAGTTATCCACTTTAGCAAACACTTGGAAGTTCTTATTGACTTTATAACGCGCATGCATGTTCACAACTTGGTATGAATCAACTTTTTTATCAACATTTGCTTCATCACCACGATAGAACTGACTTGAATGATAAGAAGCCGTCATACCAACTGTTAATTGTTTATTAAGGTGATAGTCAGCACCAATCTTAATATTATGTGCTGGAATGCCTGGAAGGCGATCACCTTTTTCAACAGTGAATGCTTCTACGTTACCATCCACCGCACGGGCATATTGAAACTCATCTTCAAATGTTGCTCGCACATATGAGTAATTTGCAAACCAATCAAATTTATCTGCTTCACCAAACACACCAAATTCAAGTCCTGCCCGTGCAGTTTTATCAATATTGTCAAAGATACCGACATTTAAACGAGGATCTGATGGGTCGTCTTCTGTTGATGGGAAGAAAAACAAGTCATCCTTCAGTTCAGTATAGAAAATATTTGCATTCCAATTAATCGTGCCTTCTTTACCACGCAAACCGGCCTCAATGGTCCTTGCTACAACATCATCTAAAGGAGGATCTGCCAAAAATGAATTAGGTAAAGAACAAGGCACGTCTCTTTCTGAACATGTTAGCTCTGAAGGTGTAGGTGCACGATTAGATTCACTATAACTACCGTATGCAGAGACTGAGTCATCAATTGCGTATGTTAAGCCTAGCGATGGATTAAAACGGGTAAACACGTGAGTTTCACCCGTTTCATTTAAATTTTGATCACCACCTTTACTCGAGCCTGAAATATCAATTTCAATTCGGTTATAACGTCCTGCTAATGTCAACGCCATTTTTTCAGTTAACGAAATGGTATCGGTAAAGAATAAGCTATACGTTTCTGTATCAATCTTACCGTCTACAACTGTTTCATCAATAATGAAACCAGTGCCACTTGTACCACGGCTATCGGTAAATTGAGCCACTTCTGATTGAGATGTGTAATCAACATCTGAACGGTCATAAGATGCGCCAACAATCAATTGATTTTCTTTACCAAACAAATCATCTAGGAAGGTAAATTGAAGGCCTAAACCAAAGCTGTCTTGCTCTGTTTCACTCGTATTATTAAGAGCGACATCATCGCCATCTGCAAAACCAAGTGCAGCAGCATTGTTAGTTAAGATCTCATCATCGCCATCAAACACGCCATCTACGCCGTCATTATCTTCACCTAAATCATTACCAATTACAGAAAGCTCTGAACCGTCGCCATTAAATGTAGAACGGTCACTTGAACGATAATAGGTATTGGCTGATAACATTGTCATATCATTCAACCAATGTGATCCGTTTAACGCGATCATTCTTAATTCATTTTGTGTATTATCTGGATGGGTAAACACCGCTTCTCTGTCAATATCGACTAATTCAGTAGGTGACGCACCATTACCATTAAGATCGCTGTCGATTGCCATCAAACTTAAATCTAAACTACTCGTTTCATTTTGATAACTTAGGTTAGAAAAGAACTGTTCAACACGAGAAGGTGAATGGTCTCTCCAACCATCTTCCTTAGTGACTGAACCTGTTACGAAGTAACCAAGTGTTCCGTCATTGCCACCGCTAGATATCGTTCCTGAATCACGACCAAATGAACCTGTATAAGCTTCTAACTCATGGCCTTGAAAATTAAAGCCAGTTTTAGTTTGAATTGATAAAGCACCACCCAGAGTGTTCAAACCATATACAGGGTTTGAACCAGGGATCAAGTTCATACTTGCAATAGCAGATTCAGGAATTAACTCGAAATTTACTGCATCACCAAACGGTTCATTCACACGTACTCCGTCCATATATACAGATAAACCTTGTGCATTACCGACTAGTGGTGAGGCAGTGAAACCGCGATATTTTAGATCAGGTTGAAATGGGTTATTTTGAGCTTGGTTAAGACTTACACTACCTAGAGTCTTATTCATAAACTCGGAAATATCTAGACCTTGAAGGTTTTCAATGTCTTCAGCCGTTGCGCTTTGAACATTAGCGGCTACCATATCTGCTGGTAAACCAACACCGTGAAGAGGTGTTGTTCCAATTACTTCGATATCAGTCAATTCAACACTGTCTTCAGCAGCAACAGCGGCGCCGCTTGTAATCATTGCTGTTGCCAGCATTAATGACAAGGCTTTGCGTTTATGTGGCATATACATTACTTGCATTACTCTCTCGTTGTTATTATTCAAGCTAGATTTATAGCAATTCTAATGCCACTAAGAAGAGCTTCGACATATCAAAGAGTTAAACGGGAAAATTTCCTAAACAGAGTTGACTGTGTTTGTATTTAACCAGCACTTTGGTTGTTATGAACCATCAAAACCAGTTTAATTGTTCATGTAAATTCACTACATGACCAATAATCACTAAAGTTGGTGCTACAGGTTTTTCCTGTTCAGATACTTCTGGCAGTTTAGATATTGTACTCACCCACACTTTTTGATGTGCTGTTGTACCTTGTTGAACCAATGCTGCAGGTGTATTAGGATCCATTCCGTGCTTTTGCAATTGTTCACTTAAACTAGCAAGACCTGCAAGCCCCATATAAACGACAACGGTTTGCCGAGTTTGAACCAATGCAGACCAATTAAGATCTAGTTCGCCTTCTTTCAGCTGACCGGTTACAAAAATACAACTTTGTGAGTAATCCCGATGTGTTAAGGGAATACCTGCGTACGTTGAACAACCTGAAGCAGCTGTAATACCTGGAACCACCTGAAAAGGAATACTTTCAGCTGCTAAGCTTTCAATTTCTTCTCCGCCACGTCCAAATATAAACGGATCACCACCTTTCAGTCTTAATACACGCTTTCCTTGTTTAGCATGGGTTACCAATAATTGGTTGATTTCTTCTTGCCTCACAGCATGCCATGCGCGTTGCTTACCCACGTATACTTGTTCAGCTTCACGACGAACTAATTCCAGTATTTCTTTACTTACCAAGCGATCATAAAAAACGATATCTGCTTGTTGCATCAATCGCAATGCTTTGAATGTTAATAACTCAGGGTCGCCTGGACCTGCACCGACAAGATACACCTCACCTTGCTGTAACTCATGGGTATCAGTCTGCTCAAGTAATACATTCAGTGCCGCTTCTGCCTGCTCATCTCTACCTGCTAATACATGATCAGCGACCTTACCTTGTAATAGGTCAGACCAAAATCGACGACGCAAACCTAATGTTGGTAGTTTCGCTTTAACAGTATCTCTATAGCGCCCCACTAGACGAGCTAAGTTTCCATATGTTGGAGGAATCAATGTTTCAAGGCGAGCTCGAAGCTGTCGTGCCAAGATAGGTGATTTACCTCCACTTGAAATAGCAACAACAATGGGTGAGCGGTCTAAAATTGAAGGAAGAATAAAGTCACATAACTCAGTATTATCAGCGACATTAACCAAGGTATTCTTTAATTTAGCTTGTTCATAAACCGTACTATTTACACTTTCATCATCCGTCGCAGCAATAACTAAGAAATGGTCAGCCAGGTGTTCTTCATGGTAATCGCTATTAATCCAAACTAATTTATTGTCATCAACAAGTGCTTGGCTAGCTAACGATAAAGATGGAGAAACAATTGTTACTGTCGCGTGTGATTTTAGGAGTAGGTTAGCTTTACGTGCCGCTACATCACCACCACCGACAACTAAACAAGATCTATCTTTTAAGTTAATAAATAACGGTAAATAATCCATCGATTTTCTTTATTTTAAAGGTATAACAAGGCTCTGTAATACGAAGCCATCTTCTAAGTTTTGAACTAATGCAACTATTCTTGTTTGCTCCAAACTCCAGTCTTTATCGAGTTTAATCTCTGTGACGAGCTCACTAGCCCCAGACTCATTTAATGCTAAAGGGCCAATCCAATCACGCACTAAATGCTGATGATTAAAGGTTTTACCAGCATTATCACCACCATTGACTTTATTCACAAGGTTATCTTCAACCACAGCCAAATACAATTTGGAATACTGTTTGTTTTCATCACCTTCAATGGTAATGTTAGTTTTAACGCTTAATTGTTCTTGTTCTTGTTCCACTGTCACAGAGATGTCTGCTTCGGGTTTAAAACCATTAACAGCTTTAATCACTTCTTTCGCATGTTTTCTCCAGTTATGAACCACTTCACCACTGATAACAAACTCAGGTGTATAGACTGTTTTGTATAAATTTAACCGAGCAAGTTGACGTTGACGCTCTGAAAATTTCGCTTTAGCGTATTTATCAATCCAACCTTTTTTATCATTCAGATAATCAATATGAAAACCTAACACAATAAGATTTCCATCTGCTATATTTTGATGAGCTGTCGTTTCAACCCATTTGTCTGCCGCAGGGCATAAGCCGCAGCCTTCAGAAGTAAATAACTCTAAAACAGCTACTTGTCGGTCACCACTTTCTGCTTGCCACTGTTGAGAGAAAGCGAGTGCAGGCATCAACAATAATACTAAATAGATAAAGCGCTTTGATTTCAACATATTCGGGTACCTTTAGTTCACTGTGTTTCACTAAGTGTGATTGACTGTTTATCAGTATAGTTCCGCTGCTGAGCATCTGTAATTATAGCTAACTCTCTCAGCACTGCAGTAGCATAACTTCCTGCAGGTAAAAAGAATGATACTTCTAACTGGTCCTCACTTAGAAACTGCCATTTCAACTCAGCTGGATATAAACGTAATGATCGTCGGTCTTGACTTAAGCCCTGCTTTTCTAAGCCAGCTTTCCAATCAGTCCAAGCTACTAATGTATCTTGTTCTAAAGCCAAACTCTCCGCCGATGAAGGCAAGGTGCCTCGCCCCCACATTGGACCAGTTGGGTGTATATCCATTGTTTCAATACGATGCAATAAGTGCTCATCAATGCTTTCACTTGTAAATGAACTGGCCTTGGTCCCAGACAACAACATAATGTCACCTAACAAAGCCTGATTCCAATTTTTCTGTTCTACTCGTGCCGACAAGACTAAATTAAACAACCATGAACGAGCAGCTGAAAGGTAGATACTTTTTTGATTACGTTTTCTGGGAGCTTTACCTGTAGAGAACCAATAATCTGCACGCTGTAAATTACCGCCATTATGGCCAAAGCGTTGTTCAGCAAAATAATTGGGCACACCCTCTTTCTGAATTCGTTCCAGCGCATGTTGCCAATCAGTTTTATCACCGACAATATTCGTTAAACAAAGCGTGAAATAATTACCTGAAAGAACGCCTCTCTTTAACTTTTTACCATGCCGTGTTTTTTCGATAATGTGAATAGTGTCAGATTCGAACTCTTGCCAATTAGGTTCTTGATGACCTTCCATGTTGATGCTAAACCATTGTGTAGTCACTGCGTGGCGATCTTTTAATCCCGCATAACCCACTGCAACTTGTGGAACACCAGCGAATTTAGCTAATTCTCCGGCTAACCAGTCAGTGTTTACACCCTTCTTTTGTATTTTTAGCCATACATGGCCCCCAGAACCATCCGCTGAAAAAGGGAGTTTTTCGTTAACCTGAAAATATTCTTCCTGTGCTCGAATATCAGCAGAACAATTTAAACTCGACTCATTAACTCGAGCAAGGCGTTCAAAATCATAATGTTTCAAGTTAGTTTTTCTTTACTAATAAAACAACAGCATAGGCTGCAATGCCCTCTTTACGACCAGCAAAACCTAGCTTTTCAGTCGTTGTTGCTTTCACATTAACAGCATCTGCATTGATGGCGAGATCATCTGCTAATAAATCTTTCATCAAGGGAATATAAGGTGCTAATTTGGGTGCTTGGGCAACTACTGTTGAATCTATATTATTGATTGCCCAGCCATGTTGGTCTAAGTCCAGTACAACACGCCTTAATAATTCACGGCTATCTATACCTTTAAACTCATCGTCAGTATCGGGAAAGTGATGACCGATATCCCACAAGCCAGCCGCGCCCAATAATGCATCACAAATAGCATGAATTAACACATCACCATCTGAATGTGCTTCTAGGCCTTGATGGTAAGGAACGTTAACACCGCCAATAACAAGTGGTGCCTCAGAACCGAACTTATGAACATCATAGCCATGACCTATTCTCATTAAATGTTTCCACCTTGTTGCTTTAAAAATAAACTAGCCAAAGCTAAGTCCTGTGGCACTGTGATTTTAATGTTATCAGCATGTCCCTCAACCATTACCGGTTGGAGTCCTGTTAATTCGATTGCACTTGCTTCATCAGTCACGGCTAAACCATTTGACTTCGATTGTTGAAGTGCTTCCTTTAGTATCTGTAGTCGAAACATTTGTGGTGTAGAAGCTCGCCATAAACCTTTCCGTTCAACAGTTTCAACAATACCATTTTGAGTGTCAGCTCGTTTGACGGTATCGCTGACAGGCACGCCTAAGATCCCACCAACTTTATGCTCAGATAATTCTTGCAACATGGTCGTAATGTCTTGATTGCGAAGACAAGGGCGAGCAGCATCATGAACGAGTACCCAATCATTCCCATCAGCTATATCACTTAATGCTATCAGTGCATTCAAAACAGAATCTGCACGTTCGGCACCACCTGTAACAACATGAATTTCAGCATTTTCTGGAAGCGAAACCTCATGCCACCAAGGGTCGTTTTCTGCAATTGAAACAACAATTGCTTTGATGTCAGGATGGGATGCTAAACGCTGTAAAGTATGTTCAATGACAGTCATGCCATCTAAATCTAAATATTGTTTAGGCCTATCAGCACGCATACGTGAACCAATGCCTGCTGCAGGCACAACAGCCCATGCAGTTTGCTTACTCATGCTTAGTATCGTCAATAATTTGGAAAAATGTTTCACCAGGTTTGATCAAACCTAGTTCGGTACGAGCACGTTCTTCAAGAGCATCTAAACCACTTTTCAGATCATGAACTTCAGCTGCTAATACCTTATTACGCTCTGACAGCTGCTCATTCTCTTGCTTTTGAACTTCAACAGCTCGGTGTAAATAAAGCACTGAAGGCAAGCCATCATGACTAAACCAGAGTCGATATTGCAATAAAAGCAATATTACAACGAGTATAGTCATGACGGCCTTCATAGGGATTAAGCGTACTTAAAAGCCTTCATACCAGGATATGTTGCTAGCTCACCTAATTCAGCTTCAATACGAATTAATTGGTTGTATTTAGCAACACGATCAGAACGAGACAAAGAACCTGTTTTGATTTGACCTGCAGAAGTTGCAACCGCTAAATCAGCAATTGTTGTATCTTCTGTCTCACCACTTCGATGTGAAATAACAGCAGTATATCCAGCATCTTTAGCCATCTGAATGGCTTCTAAGGTTTCTGTCAAAGTACCAATTTGGTTTACTTTAATCAGGATAGAGTTTGCAATATTTTTGCTAATACCTTGCTCTAGAATCTTAGTATTAGTAACAAATAAATCATCACCGACTAATTGGACGCGGTCACCGATGCGATCAGTTAATAACTTCCAACCATCCCAGTCATTTTCATCCATACCATCTTCGATAGTTATGATTGGGTACTTATTCACCCAAGACTCAAATAAAGCGACTAATTGCTCAGAACTTAAACTACGTCCTTCAGATGCAAGTACATATTTGCCATCTTTAAAGAATTCAGAACTTGCTGTATCTAAGCCCAGCATAATATCTTTACCAGCTTCAAAGCCAGCATTAGCAATTGCTTCTAGGATAACTTCAATTGCGGCTTCATTAGACGGTAAATCTGGAGCAAAACCACCCTCATCACCTACAGCTGTACTTAGGCCACGTGCATTTAGAACATCTTTTAATGCATGGAAAACTTCCGCACCATAACGAACAGCTTCTGAAATAGAAGAAGCGCCAACAGGAATAATCATAAACTCTTGAAAATCAACGCTATTATCAGCATGTGAACCACCATTAATGATATTCATCATCGGCACGGGCATGGTAACAGCTTCTTCTCCACCTAAAGATTTATATAAAGGAAGATCAGCATCTAAAGCCGCTGCACGTGCTGTTGCCATTGAAATAGCTAATAAAGCATTAGCGCCTAAACGGCTTTTATTTTCAGTACCATCAACTTCAATTAATTTTGCATCGATAGCTTGTTGGTCAGAAGCATCCATATCAATTACAGCATCACCTAACACACCGTTAACTGCTTCTACTGCTTTTAATACGCCTTTACCTAAATAACGAGACTTATCTCCATCTCGTAATTCGACTGCTTCACGTTGCCCTGTTGATGCGCCTGATGGCACAGCCGCTCGACCAATAATTCCACTTTCTAAAATAACATCTGCTTCTACTGTCGGGTTACCACGCGAATCTAAAATTTCACGCCCACGAACATCAATAATTTTACTCACTACTTTCTCCAGCCAACAATTAAATTCGGTTTAGGTATAACTTTAAATTTATAAGTCTGTTTCGACTACTTCAATAAAGAGTCTTCGATAAAATCTTGTCCTTTGACAGTGCTATCAATGGCTTGCAGTGTCACTAATAGCTCTTCCATTCTATCTAAAGGCCATGAATTAGCACCGTCACTTAATGCTTTTTCAGGTTCAGGATGTGTCTCCATAAACACACCAGCCACACCAACAGCCGCCGCTGCACGAGCTAATACAGGAACAAATTCACGCTGACCTCCAGAAGAGGTGCCCATACCGCCAGGTTGTTGTACTGAATGCGTTGCATCAAAGACTACAGGACAGTCCATCGCACGCATCTGCGGTAATCCACGCATATCTGAAATCAAGGTGTTGTAACCGAATGATGTACCACGGTCACACAACATGATTTGATCGTTACCCGTTGATTTTGCTTTTTCAGCAACATGAGCCATATCCCAAGGTGCTAAGAACTGACCTTTTTTAATATTCACAGGCAGGCCTTGGCTACACACATCAACAATAAAACTAGTTTGACGACATAAGAAAGCTGGCGTTTGTAAAACATCAACAACACTTGCTACTTCAGCTAAAGGAGAATACTCATGTACATCAGTTAAAACGGGCACACCGTATTCTTTCTTTACTTTCTCTAAAATCGCTAAGCCCTTTTCGATACCTGGACCTCGGTAGCTATTAACAGACGTTCTATTTGCTTTATCAAATGATGACTTATAAATAAAATGAATGCCTAAGGCATCTGTCACTTCTTTTAATTTACCCGCCACATCCATTGTCATTTGTTCGCTTTCTACAACACAGGTTCCAGCGATTAAAAATAATGGTTGTTTACCACCAACTTCTTTTCCACATAAATCCATTACTTATTTCCTTTAGCCTGTTTATTTTTCTTAGCAGCATTAATAAATCCATCAAATAATGGATGACCATGGCGAGGGGTAGAAGTAAACTC
>CALCCU010000167.1 GCA_937900515.1 uncultured Gammaproteobacteria bacterium
CTGGAAAGGTAATAAATCGTTTTGATTAAAATCTGTCCACGCAAGGAGTGGATTAAAGGTATTAATAAACCATATACGTGAGTCGAACCATAGAAAGAGAAAATCATTTTTACTCTTATTTTTAATATCATGAAACACGGGCGAAAGATTGTAATTCAGAATAAGAACTCCTGACTGCAAACCTTCTAACTCACTTGTTCTGAGTGCTACGCGAAGGGTTGGCTCAAGGGGTCTGACAACTTCTCCATTCTCTATATTTAAGTCTAATTCTGAGACAAATAACTCACTTATATTGTTATCTATTGTATTTTTAAAGTAATAACGTTGAGCTTTGTTTTGGAGCCGATCGGGCGAGGTGATTTTCCATTCTCCCAGGACTTCGAGCTTACGATCAATGCGAGCTCGTTCATCTCCTCGTTCATCAATCCAGCGAACTTGTGAGAGTAAACTATCGGTATCTATATGACTTTTAAAGAGGGTTTCAAGCTGATCACGTTTGAGAGAATCATTTGATGATGATAATAATTGCTGTTCATTCAACGCACTTTTGAGCTTATAAATATCGAGTGCCATTCGATTAATATTTTTTTTGATCGTTTCTATGTTTGATTGTTTAATATTTTCTAGCTCATGTTGAGCAAGTTGAAACGTTTCTTGATAATTCATTTGATAATTAGTGTAAAGCAATAAGCTAGATAATATGAAAAGTATCAAGAATATTGCTGAAGCAATGATCAGGGGGCGATTTTGCCGAATGCTTGTAAGCTTTAATGATAATAGGTGCATTGCTACCACTTTGAGGTTAGTTGCCGGACTGAACCAAAAATTGGCAGTGGCGTAGTAGAATCAAATATATAGCTAACTATAAGGTTTTGTAAATTATTTAACTAAGTAAGGCCACCTTTATCTGAGGTTCATTGTTCCTATAAGCGTAACTATCGGGAGTAGGATGGAGCATATGACCTACTGCATTAATGCTATTGAGCTTTTAGATCGAGGAAGGAAAAACTTATTCTAGCGACTGAAGTTTTCCATGCAGTTAGCGTTAAATAACCAGCTTAGCTATACTTAATCCAATGCTTAATAGGTAATTTCATTATTAAGTCGAGCAGCAGTTGAGTAGGGCAAACGTAAGTAAGGGAGTCTTCGTTTTAATGAAAGTCAAAAGGATATGGTTTATTTCTTTATTACTCCACCTAGGCTTAGTGTTGACGGTGTTTTTTTCTTCGAGTTCTTTTGCTCTATCTAAAGATATAGTGTTGTTATCTGATATTGCTTATGGAGAATTCGAACAACAGAGGCTTGATGTATATTACCCTGCGGTGAAAAAGCAGGCGGCGCCAGTCATATTTATGGTTCATGGTGGAGCGTGGCGCTTAGGTGATAAGGCATCAAAAGCGGTTGTTAAAAATAAGGTGGCACACTGGGTGTCGAAAGGGTTTATTTTTATTTCGGTCAATTACCGAATGTTGCCTGAAGCACAACCACTTGAGCAAGCACAGGATGTGGAAATGGCTATACGGTTCTCACAACAGCATGCTTATAAGTGGGGCGGTTCAGCAGAAAAATTTATTCTTATGGGGCATTCCGCTGGTGCTCATCTAGTTTCACTTATCTCAGCCCGTCAGAATGACGACATAACACCTTGGTTAGGAACTGTTTCGTTGGACTCAGCTGCTTATGATGTTGAGAAGATAATGAACTCAGATAATATCCCTAGTTTTTATGAAAAAGCATTTGGTTTTTCCTCTGTCTATTGGATGACCGCATCTCCTAGTCATGCGCTAAGTAAAACGATGCCTCCATTTCTGGCTGTGTGCTCAACAAGCCGGAAAGACGATGCTTGTTTACAGGCAAAAACCTTTGTTGAAAAAGCACTGCAATATGGGACTGATGCACAGGTCTTACCGGTGACTTTTTCTCATAGAAAAATCAATGTGAAGCTTGGGGCGGACTATTGCTATACGCGAGATGTTGATGCGTTTATTAAGACGTTACATCCAAGTGTTGAGGCTCTGCTAAGTAGCGAACAGCGTCCGCAAAGGTGGTCAACGAAACAACAACGCTGTGTTGATGGGTAATAACTCATCAAGTTCAATGTGCCTCACTACGCAATAAAATCATTGAAGTCGGCAGCGTTGGATTTATAGACATCTCAACGCTTCATTTTCAATGTTGAGTTTAAGTGCTGAACTCCCTACCTCATCAGTAGCTAAGTTGTTCCCAATATGGAAGCAATGCTTAATCAGCTTTAGGTTCTAGCAACTCGATCCAATGTCTAACGGGTGTTTTTGTACCTTTCGAAAGGTGCAATTGGCAGCCGACATTTGAGGTGACGATAATGTCAGGCTGAGATTGAGTTAGGTTTTTGAGTTTATTATCTCTGAGTTGCTTTGATGTTTCTGGCTCAAAAAGTGAGTAAGTACCCGCTGACCCACAACATAAATGAGAGTCTGTAATAGGTGTTAATTCATAACCTAGTGTTGTTAATAAGCGTTCTACTAAATTAGGTAGTTTTTGACCATGTTGCAGGCTGCAAGGGGCATGGTAAGAGACGTTTACAGCTTGGTGTTGTATTGGTGACAAGTCTTGGTTTATAAGAAATTCAGCAATATCTTTGGTTTTTTCAGCTACAGTGCTTGCTTTTAAATAGTAGTCGTCGCTAGGTGCAAACAGCGTGGGGTAGTCTTTTACCATTACACCACAACCACTTGCTGTCGAGATGATTGTTTCTATGCCTGACTCAATGCTTCGCAGCCAGTTGTCAATATTCGCTTTGATTCTTTCTAAGGCTACTGTCGGTGCTGCGTTATGGTGATCGATTGCACCACAACAGGCTTGTTGTGATGTTTCATCCACTTGATAACCAAGCGTGCTTAGTACATTTTTCGTAATGTGGTTTGTATTGGGTGTTAAAGCTGGTTGTACGCAGCCTGTTAATAACAGCACTCGTCCGCGTGTGACTTGTGGTTTTATAACAGGACTTTTAATTGCTGATTGTTGTGCAAAGGGTTTGCTTAGATTGACCAGTGCAGGCTTAGTTAAAAATCGACGAATGGTAGAACGACTTGCTTTTTGCCATAAAGAACGTTTGTTTTCGAGTAGTTCGCGACCAATGCCGACAAGTTCACTGTATTTAACCCCAGAAGGGCAGGTGGTTTCGCATGATCGGCAGGTTAAGCAGTGATCAAGATGTTGGAGGCTGCTTTTACTGGCCTGATTATTTTCTAAGGCAGACTTGATGAGGTAAATACGACCTCTTGGTGAGTCGAGTTCATTACCGGTTAGTTGATAAGTAGGGCAAGTTGCCAAGCAAAACCCACAGTGAACACAAGCGCTGATGATGTCTGCTGCTTTTTTTCCATGAGCACTATCGGCTAGGTGTTCAGATAGTTTGGTTTGCATTAGACAAATCTTCCGTTGGGGTCAAAAACCTGTTTTAAATTTTTCTCAATCTGCTGCCGAACTTTGGATGGTGTCTGCTTTATAGTGCCGGTCGAAGTGGCGACAGGATAGGCTTTTGGTAGTACTCTAAAGCTAATTTCACATACAGCGACTAACTGTCCTTTTGAGCCAACAAGTAGGCGAGAGACATCATAACCGGCCACATTTTTCATCACTTTTCCGCCAAAGTTTAATATTCGACCCTGACCATCAATGACTTTGACTCCTAATACAGCATCACGTAATTCGGGGCTACCAATTGCATAGGCACCACCGATGGTTGTTGAAGCTGTGTTTTTGATAGAGAAGGGTAATATTTGCTCATTGTGGGCAAGAATGCTTTCTATATAGGTGATTGTTGTACCTGCTTTGACTGTCATCACTAACTCTTCTGCTTGATAGCTGACAAGTCCTGAATAGGCAGACATATCAAGTGTATTTAGGTGATTGCTTTTCAGTTGACTATTATTACCAATTATTTGTAACTGTTCGGCATCGAGTATTTGTTGTTGTATTTCTTCAATATTCATACGATTAGAAGCGTTCTAGTTCAGGGTGAGGCAGCTCATTATTATGAACATGCATATTACCTAGTTCTGCACAGCGGTGTAGCGTAGGAATGGCTTTACCCGGGTTGAGTAGGGATTGAGGATCAAATGCCGCTTTGATTTGATGAAACACCTCTAATTCATCAGCTGCGAATTGATGGCACATCGCATTAAGCTTTTCTATGCCAACCCCATGTTCACCTGTGATCGAACCACCCACATCAACACAGAGTTTTAATATCTCTGTACCTAACGCTTCTGCTTTTTCAATATCGCCTTCAATACTTGCATCATAGAGGATAAGGGGATGTAAATTACCGTCACCAGCGTGGAATACATTGGCGACACGAAGTGCGTAGTGCGCTGATAATTGTGTGATATTTTCCAATACATCTGCCAAGTAATGTCGTGGAATCGTACCATCCATACAATAATAGTCTGGCGATAAGCGGCCGACAGACGGAAAAGCAGACTTACGGCCTTGCCATAGTGTTAAGCGTTCTTGTTCTGAGTTGGCTACCTTGATCGTTGCTGCTGTCGAGAGCAGTGCTAGTAGCTTTGTAAGCTCTTGTTCAACATTGTCGTGATCACCATCAAGCTCGCAAAGTAGCAGCGCTTGGGCATCACGAGGATAGCCCGCATGGGTAAAGTCTTCAGCTGCACCGATTGCAAATTGGTCCATCATTTCTAAACCTGCAGGGATAATGCCCGCTTTAATTATGTTTGAAACCGTATTCGCACAGTCGCGAACATGATCAAAGCTAGCCATAACGAGTTGTACGCGTTCAGGTTTAGGTGTGAGTTTTACGGTAACTTCAGTGATAATACCGAGTAAGCCTTCTGAGCCATTCATTAATGCTAATAAGCCGATACCATCATCATTACGATGTAGGATTAATTCTTCGCCATCAATTGTTAGCATTTTTATGGCGATGACATTATGCACGGTGAGGCCATATTTTAAGCAGTGCACTCCCCCCGAATTTTCAGCAACATTACCGCCGATAGTGCAAGCAATTTGTGATGAAGGATCGGGAGCATAGTATAAATCATGCTGTGCGACGGCTTCGCTAATCGCAATATTACGAACGCCAGGCTCTACAACTGCTGTTTTTGCTTGTGGATCAATCGTTTTGATTTTGTTCAGCTTAGATAAGCCGAGTACAATACTATTATCTAAAGGCAGTGCGCCGCCAGCTAGGCCTGTACCAGCGCCACGACTGACGATAGGAGTATTATGTTTATTACAGATCTCGATAACTATTCGGATTTGTTCAATATTTTCTGGGAGCACCACCGCGAGTGGCTTTTGTCTATACATGCTAAGCCCATCACACTCGAAAGGGCGGGTCATTTCATCGCCATGGATGACAATGTGTTCAGGAAGGGCTGCCAATAATTCTTGAGTAATTTGCATAGGTATTTATAATAACTGCTTTAATCCAGAACTAAAAGACCTATTATGCAATCATTTAATCCACCCGTTAGAACCCTTATGGGGCCTGGTCCATCTGATGTTCATCCTCGTGTTTTACAGGCGATGGCTCGTCCAACGATAGGTCATTTAGATCCTGCTTTTATCGGCATGATGGAAGAAACTAAGGAAGCTTTAAAGTACGCATTTAAAACTGAAAATGAATTGACGATGCCCGTGTCAGCCCCTGGTTCTGCAGGTATGGAAACGTGTTTTGCTAATTTAGTTGAACCGGGCGATAAGGTCATTGTGTGCATTAATGGTGTGTTCGGTAATCGAATGAAAGAAAATATCACCCGTTTTGGTGGTGAAGCAGTGGTGGTTGAAGATAAGTGGGGAGAAGCTGTTTCGGTTGATAAAGTTGAGCAAGCCTTAAAAGATAATCCTGATGCTAAAATTGTTGCATTTGTTCATGCTGAAACATCTACAGGGGCTATGTCTGATGCCAAAGCAATTTGTGCTCTAGCCGCTCAGCATGATTGTTTAAACATTGTAGATACAGTGACTTCGTTAGCAGGTAGTGAGTTACGTGTTGATGAATGGGGTATTGATGCTATCTATTCCGGTACCCAAAAGTGCTTGTCTGCTCCTCCAGGCATTTCACCAATTAGCTTTAGTGAACGTGCGATTCAAAAATTGAGTAATCGTAACACTCCGGTAACGAGCTGGTTTTTAGATTTAAACTTGGTTATGGGGTATTGGGGCAAGGGGGCTAAACGTGCCTACCATCATACTGCCCCAGTTAATACTTTATATGGGTTACATGAGTCTTTAGTTATGTTGACGGAAGAAGGACTCGAAAATGCTTGGGCACGACATTCAGCTAACCATGAAGACCTGAAACATAATCTTGAGGCTATGGGAATGAGCTTTGTTGTAAACGAAGGTGATCGCTTACCTCAATTGAATACCGTTTGGATCCCAGAAGGTATTGATGATGCCGCGGTACGTTCTAGATTGCTGAACGAATACAATCTAGAAATTGGTGCGGGCCTTGGCGACTTAGCTGGTAAAGTATGGCGCATTGGTTTGATGGGCTACTCGGCTAGAAAAGAAAACGTCGTATTAGCAACAGCAGCATTAAAAGAAGTGTTAGCCTCACAATAGTTAAATTAAAAAGTTTATATGCTTATTAAGCCCTAATGCTAGGACATGTATTGGGGCTTTTTTATGAGAAGAAGTTATGGATATATTAAGGTAATTCACTAATTTTATTTAAATTTTGCAAGAAAAGTGTAATATTTAACGGGTAGCATTGATAGATTGCTCATATCAGAAGTCCTTGTTACTGCCTGATATTGAACTATCAATAACTGAATTGAATTAGGGTGAAATGGAAACAATTGCATTTTTTAATTTGAAGGGCGGTGTAGGGAAAACTACATCTGCAGTTAACATTGCATGGCATGCTGCCAGTGAGGGCATTCCTACCCTGATTTGGGATCTAGATCCTCAAGGCGCGACGAGTTGGTTATTAAAAAGTAAAGTTAAAACCAAGCATGAGCCGAAACGTTTTTTATCAGGGAAAACACCTATTGGTAAGTTGGTGAAATCAACAGACTATAGCAATCTGGATATTATTCCTGCGGGGTTTTCATATCGAAACTTCGAGCAACAACTGTTAGAGACCAGCTCGCAAGGAAAGAAAAACCTCATTCAGAAAATGATTGAACCATTTGGTGAGCATTACGCTTTGGTGATTCTGGATTGTCCTCCGAGTTTCTCATTATTAACCGAGCAAGTCTTTGATACTGCTGATGCGTTATTTATACCCATTATTCCTACGCATTTATCACTGCGTACATTTGAACAGACCTATGAGTTTTTCAAAGCAAATAAGTTAAAACCAAAACGCTTACATGCTTTTTTCACTATGGTTGATAGAAGAAGAACCTTGCATCGAGTGATGCTACAACACCCCCCAGCTGTATTAAAAAATAGGTTAGCAACAGCGATCCCCTATGCAGCTATTGTGGAGCAAATGGGTGAACAACGAGCTCCTCTTCCAGCATTTGACACTACTACTGTTGTGAGTAATGCCTATAAACAATTATGGCTTGATATTAAACAGACATTAAATGAGCTATAAATACTAGGCAATATCAATTTATCTAGTATTATGAATAGCTACGAAGAGTAATGAAGTTTAATTTACAAGGATGTTGGTCGAGTATATGGTTATAGAATCGATACAGATGAAGGACTATGTAAATGCTTTATAAAATTGTAATCCTGACATAATTAACGCAAGTTGTTATAGCCTTGTTTGCTAAATTTCACCAGTCATTGACGAGTACAACATTATTGAGCATGGGGATAAGAATATCTCTTGTGATCACTGTTTCTGCATTATTTAGTTACTACCATATCGAAGAGCTTCTTCAGCAGCAAACCCTAGACAAATTACAAAATTACATTACTGAGCGAACAGCAAAAGAGTCAGCAATTTTCAAGTTGGCAGAAGACAATCATCTCGTCTTTAGTCACGCTTTTTTAGAGGCCTGGTCAGAGCGTAAGTCTTCTCGAACCTCTTCTCGTTTTGATCAGCTTTTTATTCGAGATGAGAACGGTACTACTCGTCTTAGTAATAAAGCGTTTACGGGGTATGAGCGCCATTCAGCTTCTGGAGATTACCTTGGGCAGTCTAAATGGATCTCAGGTTTTATCGGACGAGGAGCTCCCATTGATTCTGCAGAATTTCAGAATAGGTTGTTATTAAGTTATGACTTAGTCGATGCATTTGGATTAAGTTGGTCAAATCGTTTTGCTAACACCTATGTGTCGATGCCTGAAGGTGTGAATATTGTTTATTGGCCTGAGCTAAATTGGGCGGAAGGCGCTAGTGCTGACTTAGATATTCCTAAAGAGGAATGGGTTTACATTGCTAACAAGGAAAACAATCCAACCAGAGAGTCTGTGTGGACGGGACTTTATTATGACCAAACGGCAGATGAATGGATGGTTTCATGTGAGACGCCTGTCGATGACGCTAATGGACAGCATTTAATTAACATTGGCCATGATATTTTATTAAATAATGTATTTCAGCGCGTGTTTAATGATCATCTTAAAGGCGCCCATAATTTTATTATTAGAGCGGATGGCCGCTTAATTGCACATCCTGCACATATAGATGAATTAACCTCTCGTCGAGGTCTTCTTTCAGTTGATGAGTTATCTAACGAGGAGGTAATTAGTCAATTTGAGAGTATGCAGAAAGCATTGAAGCAACATGGTGATACAACGACCATTACATTTGATGAGAAAACCGAGTCTTTTCTTGCTTTTAAAAATATAGATGGGCCCGAGTGGATTTTTGTTACGGTTTACCCTAAAACGTTATTAACTAGTCCAGCATTAGATACGGCATTATTTATCTTTATGTTGGGATTAGTATCTTTATTTGTCGAGTTAATAATGCTTTATTTGGTGTTAGTTCAAAAAATATTAACGCCAATGACTAAATTTGAAGGGGCATCTAAGCTCATTCAGCAGGGCGATTATAATTTGCATCCAGCATTAGATAGTCTGACTGAACTACGTCATGATGAAGTGGGTAGTTTGGCTGAAACAATGATTTCAATGGCTGACTGTATCAATGATCACGAGATTGATTTGGAAAACCAAATTAATCAACGAACTCAGCAGCTTGAAGAGGCCAAACAGTTAGCTGAGAAGCAGGCTCGAACAGATCCTTTAACTAATTTGGGCAACCGACGTGCTTTTTTTGAGTTAGGTTCACTTGAATTTGATACTGCTAGAACAAACAAGCAGCCTCTTTCGATTATTATGGTTGATCTGGATAGGTTTAAGTTTATAAATGATAACTATGGTCATGCTGCTGGCGATAAAGTTCTAAAAGAATGTGCTGCTGCAATAGTGGCGTTGTTAAGGCCTTCTGATTTG
The DNA here is from genome assembly GCA_937900515.1 of uncultured Gammaproteobacteria bacterium. GTDB lineage: Bacteria > Pseudomonadota > Gammaproteobacteria > Nitrosococcales > Methylophagaceae. The sequence continues at coordinate 9,373 of CALCCU010000167.1, forward strand.
TGTGCCAGATTGGGAGGTGAAGAATTTGGCGTTTTATTGCCGAGGACAAATCTTGATGGTGCAGAATGTATTGCTGAAAGAATTAGAAAAAAATTAAAAACACTTAGGTTCGTTGAGGACGGCAAACACTTTCAATTGACAGCCAGCTTTGGAGTTGCTGAGGTAATTGATATTCATACACACCTAGAAACAATAATTAAAGATGCCGATATTGCGCTATATCAAGCTAAAGAAGCGGGACGGGATCGTGTCGTTAAGTGTGAGTATGTCTAATAAGAATAACTATTTGAGCGAAGTTTGGAGTATTTTTCTGATACCTATATTTTTTCAGCTGGGTTAGACTCACCACAGTTATGCATAGATAAACAACCATTAAGAACAAGTGACTTGTATGCACTTGGTATTTATAGGAAGTGTTGGAATGGTAGGAGAAATAGAACACAAAATATCACAGGCTAATGTTTTGATCGTTGATGATCAGATTGTGAATATAAAGCTGCTTGAGCGAATTCTAAGCCAGGCGGGCTACACTAATATTTTTAGTACTACTGATTCACGACAAGTCATTGAGCTATTTAATCAGCATGATATTGATTTGTTACTACTTGATATTAGAATGCCTCATATGGATGGCTTTGAGGTGATGGCTAAGCTCAAAGAAGAGGTCTCCCCTATTTATTATGACTATTTACCCGTTCTCGTATTGACCGCTGAGCTGACCTCTGAAACGAGAAGTAAAGCCTTAAGTGCAGGGGCAAAAGATTTTCTTACCAAACCGTTTGATCAGGTGGAAGCTTTACAGAGAATTAGCAATATTCTAGAGGTTCGGTTACTACATAAACAAGTACTTCAACAAAATTTAGAACTTGAATCACGAGTTAAAGAACGTACACAGGAGCTTGAAGATAGCCGTTTAGAAATTATTCGTCGCTTAGGTCTTGCTGCTGAATATAAAGATAATGAAACAGGTAATCATGTTTTAAGAATGAGCTTGTTTTCACAAATGTTAGCTAAAGCTGTAGGCTTATCTGATGCGCAATCAGAAATGATATTACATGCCGCTCCTATGCATGATATTGGGAAAATTGGCATTCCTGATAAGGTGCTATTAAAGCGAGGCAAGTTAGATGACGATGAATGGCGTATCATGCAGACTCATGTGGACATTGGCGTCGAGTTGTTATCAGGTAGTGATGTACCCTTGATGGTGATGGCTAAAAATATTGCTGAATCACATCATGAGTGGTGGGATGGAAGCGGTTACCCAAATGGTCTGGCAGGAGAAGCTATTCCTATCGAAGGCCGTATTTGTGCCTTATGCGATGTATTTGATGCCTTAACCTCTGAGAGGCCTTATAAAAAGGCTTGGTCGATTGATGATGCGATTGGTCATATTCGACAGCGTAGTGGTAGTCACTTTGATCCAAGCTTAGTTGAAGTATTTGGTACTATTTTGGACGACATCTTAGTCTGTCGACAGCAGTACTTAGATAGTGCTGATGATTAAGGTCATGTTTTTCTTTTCTCTGTATCTTTTCATGCTCGACCCTCCGTGTAGCTTAAGATTTGATCATGTTTATTGGCCTTGATGAGTTACCTTTAGCATCGACAGTCTATCTTTCAAAGACATACGATCCTTTGTTGATTGGGGTATCTATTGTTATAGCCATTGTCTCTGCATTTACGGCTTTTGGAACTGCAGAGAGAGCCCTTAATAGCGAGACTGAAAAATATAAACGTTATTGGATATTATTCGGTGCAGTGTCACTCGGATTAGGTATATGGGCGATGCACTTTATAGGTATGCTTGCTATTAGATTGCCTGTACCAGTTGGATATAGCGTCGGTATTACGGTTGCCTCTATCTTGCCAGGTATTGCTGCTTCAGGTGTTATTCTTCGGTCGATGGTTAATGGCTTAACAAGCTTTAAGCAAGCCATTTTGGGCGGTACACTCTTTGCTGGTGGTGTAACGGCAATGCATTTGATTGGCATGTCAGCTATGCAGATGAGTGCAATGATGCACTATGAATGGCCCATTTTATTACTATCAGTATTGTCAGCTATTATTTTTGCAACGATAGGCTTACAACTTCAAGTTAGGGCTTTTACGATAGAAAAAAGCCATATTTTCAATAAACATCAACTTGCAAGTGCCGTTGTAATGGGTATGGCTATTTCTAGCATGCACTATATGGCTATATATGCGACTCATTATTCGGCCACTGAACGTACGGTTGAAGTCACTGGAATTAGCAGCCCAGCATTAGCGACAATCATCAGTATTTCAGTTTTATTTGTTATTTTATTATCATTTTTGATTCCGACAATTCTAGCTGCGCAGTACAGGAGTGTGGCTGGCAGTCTTAGGCAAAAATTTGAATCTGAATTAGCTCGAAATCTTGCTATTACTGACTTGGCTTATGATGCATGGATCCACCTGAATTCTGATGGACAGGTTCTTGGTTGGAATAAAAGTGCAGAGGCTATATTTGGTTGGACTAAGCAAGAGGTTTTAGGGAAGAAACTAAGTAAGTTTATTATTCCTCATCACTATAAAGCAGCTCATGACAAAGGCTTTTCTCGCTTTCTTGAGACAGGAGAAGGCTCTGTTTTAAATAAAATTTTAGAATTAGAGGCTAAGGATAAATCAGGGCGACACTTCCTTGTTGAAATAACGATTACAACAATTTCGGTAGAGCAAGGTTATGAGTTCAGTGCTTTTTTACGTGATATTAGTGAGCGTAAACAGGAAGAAAATAAGAATGCACAACTAATGCGTGAACTACAGTTTGAGCAGGGTGCCCTAGATGCTCATGCTATCGTTAGTGTGTTAGATGTTAACGCCAAGATTATTTATACCAACGAGAAGTTCGAGCGTATTAGCCAATATTCTAGAAATGAACTATTGGGAGAGCATTGCCGACTGCTCGAATATGAACAGAACAATACTTTAGTTTTTGAGAATCTGTGGGCCACTATTTCTAGTGGTGAAGTTTGGCATGGCGTTATAAAGAGTAAAGCAAAGGATGGTTCGCCTTATTGGTTGTCGCTTACAATCGTACCTTTTTTGGATGAGCAGGGGCATCCTGTTCGTTATGTCTCAATCGGTACAGATATTACCAGCCAAAAGCTTTTGGAAGAAAAATATGAATTTGCAATGATTGATATATTGCGAGAGAAAAAGGTAGCAGAGCAAGCAAATAGGGCTAAATCAGACTTTTTAGCATCAATGAGCCATGAATTTAGAACGCCTCTCAATGCGATCCTAGGCTTTGCTCAGTTGATTCAAACTGATAGGCAAGAGCCTTTAAGCGAAAAACACCAAGAGGATATTAAATATATTGTTGATAGTGGTAAGCACTTACTTTCTTTGATTAATAATATACTCGACCTCGCAAAAATTGAGGCGGGTAAAAGCGTCGTGTCTCTAGAAAGTATTCGACTTGATGATGTGATTAGAGATGCCGTTACTTTAGTCCATAATCTAGCCGAAGATAAACAGGTTGTGATTGAAATTATTGCCAAAGATTCAAGCTTAATCGCTATTGCTGATTACACTAAATTAAAACAGGTGCTGACTAACCTAATAAGTAATGCCGTTAAATATAACCGTGAAGGCGGTAAGGTTAGCATTGATTATTACCTCCATAATGTAGATCGCATACATATTGTTGTGGCTGATAATGGTTTTGGTATTGCTAAAGAAGATCATCACCGAATATTTAGTGCTTTTGATCGTTTGGGTCAAGAAACTTCAAGTATTGAAGGTACAGGCGTTGGCTTAGTGGTGACTAAAAACTTAGTAGAGTTAATGGGAGGCTCAATCGGTTTTGATAAGGAGCGTACTCAAGGCGCCTCTTTTTGGGTTGAACTTCCTCCTGCTATGGGTGAGCAGGCTGATGATACCACTGTAGAGAAATTTCATGTGGAAGACCTAAAGGCAGCACTAACTGGAGAAAAACAGGTGTTATGTGTTGAAGATAACCCTGTAAATCAAGAGTTGATGGTTTCTTTTTTGGCGACAACATATCCTGATGTCAATGTTCAACATGCGGTCTCAGCAGAGCAGGCTTGGCGCTTACTCGAACAAAACAGTTATGATCTTATTTTGATGGATATCAACTTGCCGGAAATGGACGGGATTTCCTTAGCCAGTAAGATTCGTGATTTACCCGCTCCTAAGTCAACAATACCTATTATTGCTGTCAGCGCCTTAGTGTCATCAACTAATGCAGATGAGCTAGGAGGGGTATTTGATGCTTACATCACCAAGCCTGTTGACTTTAATCTACTCAGAAAATTACTAGAAGAATATTTGAATAATTAGTCGGTCTTAAACTTCTTATCCTCGCTGTTTGAACCCAGCAATAACTATTCTTACTGACTACCTTTTGATGCCATAATGTTTATATACCATAAGAAAGTCTTATGGTTAGGATAAAAAGCTTTGAGTATCAATTATGAATTATTTCCCATACACTCAATGTGGGCTATAAATTAACGATTATGAATTAAGCGTCATTTCCCTGAAATAATTAATCATTAGTGTATAGCTCGACTACATTTATCTTTATGAAAAGGTGATTTTATGGCACTAGTATCAATGCGACAATTGTTAGATTATGCAGCTGAAAATCAATTTGCCATTCCTGCATTTAACGTCAGCAATATGGAGCAAGTTCAAGCTATTATGCAAGCAGCTAATGCTGTTGATAGCCCTGTAATATTACAAGGTTCAGCTGGCTCACGTCAGTATGCTGGTGAACCCTTCTTACGTCATTTAATTCTAGCAGCGATTGAAGAATATCCCCATATTCCTGTGGTGATGCATCAAGATCATGGATCGGCTCCTGCAGTTTGCGCCCGTTCAATTCAATCTGGCTTTAGTTCGGTCATGATGGACGGCTCAATGATGGCAGATATGAAAACACCGTCGTCGTTTGACTACAATATGAATGTGACACGTACCGTATCGGAAATGGCACATGCGTGCGGAGTTTCTGTTGAAGGAGAGCTGGGCTGCTTAGGTTCTTTAGAAACGGGCATGATGGGTGAAGAAGATGGCCACGGTAGCGATGCAAAGTTGGATGCGAGTCAGTTACTAACCGATCCTGATGAAGCCGTAGAGTTTATTAAGCAAACCCAAGTCGATGCCTTAGCGGTTGCGATTGGTACCAGTCATGGTGCTTACAAATTTACTAAGCCACCCACTGGTGATGTTTTAGCGATTAGTCACTTAAAAACATTGCAACAACGTCTACCTGAAACGCATTTTGTTATGCACGGTTCAAGCTCAGTGCCTCAAGATTGGTTACAAATAATCAATAATTACGGCGGTGATATTGGTCAGACATACGGTGTACCCGTTGATGAAATTGTGACTGGTATTAAGTATGGCGTAAGAAAAGTAAATATTGATACCGATCTAAGAATGGCATCGACAGGAGCCATTCGTCAGTATCTTGCTTTAGAAGAAAATGCAGCAGATTTTGATCCTCGTAAATTCTACAAAGCAGCAACTGCAGCGATGCAGGGCATCTGCCAAGCACGTTATGAAGCATTTGGTAGTGCTGGTCACGCCAGCAAAATTAAGCCAATTTCTTTACAACAAATGGTTGATCGTTATCAGTCTGGAGAATTAGCGACACCTGTTTAATTAACTACATAGTCTTTTACTTAAGGTAATTGAAACCATTCATTATTACATCGCATCAGAAAATATGGAGAAGCGAAACAATGAGCACACAAACAACCTTAACCCAGTTTATTATTGAGCAACAACGTAAACTGCCTGAAGCATCCGGCGACTTAACATTACTTATTAATGATATCGCCGCAGCATGTAAACGTATTTCTCACACGGTCAACCGCGGATCAATGACCGGTATGTTGGGTAGTGCGGAGACAGAAAATGTTCAGGGCGAAACTCAAAAACAGCTTGATATCATTACAAACGATATTATGGTTGAGGCACTTGATTGGACTGGGCACTTATCTGGCATGGTGTCAGAAGAAGTCGACGATATTATTCCTATTCCTGAGCAATTCCCTAAAGGGAAATATTTAGCCTTGTTCGATCCCTTAGATGGCTCATCTAATATTGATATTAATCTCACTGTAGGGACGATTTTTTCTATTCTTGCAGGTGAAGATGGCGCTGATGCACGCCAAGAAGACTTCCTACAAAAAGGTACTGAGCAAGTCTGTGCAGGGTTCGTACTATATGGCCCGTCAACGATGATGATTATAACTACAGGTCAAGGTGTAAACGGCTTTACCTTAGATCAAGATGTCGGTGAATTTATCTTGACTCATCCTCAAATGACTATTCCTGAGGAGACTCAAGAGTTTTCAATTAATATGTCGAATCAGCGTTTTTGGGAGCCAGCAGTTCAACGCTATATTGATGAATGTTTGCAAGGCACAGAAGGCTCGCGCGATAAAAATTTCAATATGCGTTGGGTAGCATCAATGGTGGCAGAGGTTTATCGTATTTTGACCCGTGGTGGTATTTTTTTATACCCAGTGGATAACCGTGACAGTGGCAGAGCAGGCAAGCTTAGATTAATGTATGAAGCGAATCCTATGGGATTTATTGTTGAGCAAGCAGGTGGTATTTGTTCAACAGGATATGAACGAATACTGGATATACAACCTACTGATATTCATCAGAGAGTCCCCGTTATATTAGGCTCGAAGAGTGAAGTTGAACGTGTGACTGCTTATCATCAAGAATAAGTAAGCCACTGTGTAGATTGAGTATAAATAAAAGGTTAAAGATCATGCGTAAACCACTTGTTGCTGGCAATTGGAAGATGAACAATCCCAATGAAAGCTCAAAAACGTTATTAGAAAATATATTAGAGCATTCAAAAATGTTGGATAGCGTATTAAAGGAACAGCATAGTGAAAGTGCTGTTGAAGTTGCACTATTTCCACCCTCTGTTTACTTAAGGGAAGCACAAGAGATCCTCACTGGGAGTAATATTCACTGGGGGACACAAAATGTATCGGCGTATGATGATGGCCCCTATACGGGAGAGATTTCAGCATCAATGATCAAAGGCTTTGGTTGTGATTATGTGCTTATTGGCCATTCTGAACGACGTTGCCTTTATGAGAAGCTGGAGTTAGACCAATTTGTATTGGATCAAATTGTTGCTCAAAAATATGAACGTGCAACCCTACATGGTCTGAGTCCGATAATTTGTATTGGCGAAACAGAAGAAGACTATGAGGCAGGAAAAACAGAGGAAGTGATTGCTCGCTTGTTAGATGTTCTTATAGAGCATAAAGGGGCTAAAGCCTTATCTCAAACAGTGTTGGCGTATGAACCTGTTTGGGCGATTGGCACTGGTAAATCGGCTACGCCTGATTGGGCGCAGGATGTTCATAGCTTTATGAGGCAACGAGTCGGCAAATCAGATGCTGAAACGGCTGAGTCATTGCGAATTATATATGGCGGCAGCGTTAAGCAAGATAATGCTCGCGCGATATTTGCAAAGCCTGATGTTGATGGTGGGTTGATCGGTGGTGCATCTTTAGATGTCGACCAGTTCATTCAAATCTGTTTTGCCGCTGCATTGCAAAATAGTACTGAGCGTAGAAGAGCATAGAAGAAAGAAAAGCCCTCAGGCTCTTTTGAGTCTGAGGGCTTTTTTGTTTTAGAAAGCGTGTCGATTAAGAAGGGCTACTGAATTCCTTTTGAGGTGATCACTATCATCTTCTCAATTTGCATATCTTCCATTGTGTATGGAACACCCCCAGTGCCTAGGCCGGAACTTTTAAGGCCTGCAAATGGCATCCAATCAACTCGGAATGCTGTATGTTCATTTACCATAACCGCTGATGCGGCTAAACGAGCTGAAATGTACATCGCTGAATCAATATTTTGGCTATAAACTGATGCTTGAAAAGATACGTCTAATGAATTCGCCTGTTCGATTGCTTGGTCTACATCACTGTATGGATAGATACATACAACAGGGCCAAAGATTTCCGAAGTCGACACTTTACTTTCCATGCTTGGGTTAAAAAGTACTGTTGGTACATAGCAATTATTCGGTAGTGAATACCCACCAAAAGACAGTTCAGCACCCATGTCAACTGCTTCTTGAACCCATGAACTCACTCTTTCTAATTCGCTCGCTCGAATAAGTGGCCCTACTTCTGTTTGATCCGAAAGAGGATCGCCGACTACTAAGTTTTTGGCTGCTTTACTGAGCTTGTCGGCTACTTCACGAGCAATTGATTCATGCACAAATACGCGTTGAACAGAAACACATACTTGGCCAGCATGATAAAAAGCCCCTTTTGATAAGGCTGGAATAGCAGTTTCAAGGTTAGCATCTTCAGTGACAATTACTGGTGCAACACCGCCATGTTCCAATGCACAACGAGTGCCCGGAGATAGTTTTGAACGTAAATACCAACCGACTCGGGCGCTACCGATGAAGCTAAAAAAACTTACGCGAGGATCAGTCACTAATTGCTCTGCAACTTGATGATTTTCAGTTAATACTGCTTGGCACCATGTTTCTGGTAAGCCCGCTTGATGGAAAATATCAACTAAACGAAAACAGGAAAGAGCAGTATCTTCAGCTGGTTTAATAATCACAGGGCAGCCAGTCGCAATAGCTGGGCCAATTTGATGTGCAATAAGGTTGAGTGGGTGGTTAAATGCACTAACGGCTACTACGACACCAATAGGCTCTTTTTTGAGCATAGTCATACGGTGCTCAGAAGCACCATTGATACCCATTGGGACGGGTTTACACGTTTGTGTTCTCAGTTCATCAACACAGATCCGAATACTATCAATACAGCGTGCCATTTCAACTTTTGAATCGATAAGGGGCTTACCACCTTCATTGGCTGAATTACGTGCTAGCTCGTCGAACTGTTCTTCCATTAATGTAATAGCACGTTCAAGTATGGCAATGCGTTGTGAGGTCGGCAGCCAATTGCTTCTATCACGATAGAGCGCATCTGCTGTGGCTAATGCTTCTTCAATATCATGCTCATTGGCTTTATCGGCAGTACCAATAACTTGTCCTGTATAAGGCGAAGTGATTTCATGTTTGCTGTCACTAGGCTTTATTGAACCAGCAACTTTTAATGGAAAGTGCTGAATATCATTCATGGTTTTATTCCTTTATAAAATGCAGAGTTTTTCTTTTAAACCTTCATTCAAAATTGAATGGTTTAGGGAGTAGTCAACTGCAAGTTCTATTAAATGCATGCCATCTGAGTTTAAGGCTTGTTGTAATGTTTTACGGAAGTCTGCATGACTGCTTGGTCGATGACCTGTTGCACCATAACTTTCTGCATATTTAACAAAATCAGGGTTAGCATAATCAAGCCCGAAATTATCGAAGCCCATGCCTTCCTGCTTCCACTTAATCATACCGTAAGCATTGTCATTAAGAATAATAACAACCATATTTAAACCAAGCCTGACAGCGGTTTCCATTTCTTGTGAGTTCATCATAAACCCACCGTCACCACATACAGAGATGACTTTTTTGTCGGGGTTAATGAGTTTTGCCAACATACCTGATGGGAGACCCGCTCCCATTGTAGCTAGGGCGTTATCGAGTAATAAAGTGTTGTTTTGGTAGCAAGGATAGTTACGTGCAAACCATACTTTATAAACACCGTTATCTAGCGTGAGGATACCATCATCATCCAACTCTTCACGAATGATGCGGACCGCGCTCTGAGGCAAGAGTGGGAAGCGCTCATCAAGACTATATTTACCTATGCGTGATTTCACTTCTTGTTTCACGCGATAAAAATAGCTGAAATCCCATGTGTCTTGAGGGCTTAGTAGGTCTGTTAAGCGGTTAACAGAAGTCGCTATATCGCCCACAACATCTAGCTGCGGAAAGTAAACATCGTCAATTTCAGCAGGAGAAAAGTTGACATGAACGACTTTCGGCCCATTTTCTCTCATGAAAAAAGGAGGTTTTTCGATTACATCATGGCCTACATTGATGATTAAATCAGAGCGATCAATTGCACAGTGTAAATAATCGTGATCAGATAACGCTGCGGTACCTAAATATGCATCATGACGCTCATCGATAACGCCTTTACCCATTTGAGTGTTGAAAAAAGGGATACCTGTTTTTTCAATAAATTTAAGTAAAGCTTTGCTTGCACGTTTTCTATTTGCGCCTGCACCAATTAATAATAAGGGCATTTTTGCCTGCTCTATCATTTTGATAGCATTTTTTATGGCTGTATTATCGGCATCAGGGCGACGGGTGGGTGCGACTGTAAATAAATGAGTCTGTGCACTTTCATCAGCAATATCTTCGGGCAATTCAATATGCACTGCGCCGGGGCGTTCTTCCATTGCGATTCGGAATGCTTCGCGAACAATTGAGGTAATCGTACTACCGTGAACGACTTGTTTGGTAAATTTGGTGATAGGCCGCATCATATTAACGATATCAACAATCTGGAATCGCCCCTGCTTGCTGGCTTTGATTGGCTTTTGACCTGTAATCATCAGCATTGGCATGCCGCCTAATTGGGCGTAAGCAGCTGGGGTGACAAAATTAGTCGCGCCTGGGCCTAGGGTTGATAAACAGACTCCCGGTTTTCCCGTTAAACGACCATAGGTGGCGGCCATAAAGCCGGCACCTTGCTCATGTCGGGTGAGAATCAGTTTTATCGTTGAGTTTTTTAGAGAATCTAGAAAGTCGAGATTTTCTTCGCCGGGAATACCAAAAATATATTCGACGCCTTCATTTTCTAAGGCCTTAACAAATAAATCTGATGTTTTCATTCTAGATTGCCTCGTACTTGCTATTAAAATCTTATCTACACTGCTTTTGTATCATACTTTGTCGTTAAAAGTAACCTTAGTTATTACAGGTTCTGCCATCATTAATTGCGATAGTGATTCTTATGTCTATTGACAGTAATTTAGTGTGGTTATTAGGTTTAGAGTAGATTGGATGAAAGATGTAATAGTTTTGAATTGTGGTGGGCAAATAATATAAAGGTGAGCATGAAAGCTTAGTTGATATATTCCAGCTATTCTGTGTGTTTATTCGTTTTGTTATACTTCGCTGAATTATTTCCTAACTTTACGTTATTGAGCTTACATTAGGAATTTGTAACTGAGGTTTTTATGCAAACGTTTATTTTTTCTTTTTTATTAGCACTATCAATCACTTCTTATGCTGGTGAACGATTAAAGACTATTTCTGGGTCAATGAAAGAGAGTAGTTCTAGTTGGTTCTCGCGTGATGATGAGAGTGATAAAGAACTTGAAGAGAAAGTGGCTGAGCCTATTCCTGAACAAGAACCACAGAAACTGGTTAATGCTGCGCCTACTAGCTATTATGATGAAGAAGCAGGCTGCTTAATGACGAAAGCGTATATCTTAGATGTTGAAAACCCAGAGCAATACGAACGTATAGAAGATTATCCCTACACTTATGAGTGTGCCATGCGTCGATAGTATGTTTAGTGCTTATTTTTCTCTGCGATCCACTGCGACATATACTTAGTGCTCATCATAGTGTGATGTTTTAACATGGCACCCGTAAAGTTATTTAAGCGATGTTGGCTTAAAGATTCCACCGTTTGTTCAATTTTATGGATTAGCTTTTCACTCAATAGCTCACCGTTATAACGTGTTTTCAATAGTGGCTCTGCGTGAGCTTGTAACTTCAACCACGTTTGTTCATTGCTATAGAGTTCAACGGCAGCAGAGATAAATTCGGCTTCATTCTTTGCAATGACTCCAGGCCAAGCTTCATTATCATGCATACCTTCACTACCGACAGGGGTGGTAATACTCGGCGTTTGAGTGATCATTGCATCTATCAATTTACCCTTTATGCCCGCTCCGAAACGGATCGGAGCTAAACAGACTCTTGCCTGTTCCATTACCTGATAAGCATCTTCAGCCCAACCTTTTATTAAAAAGCCTGTTTTGGCATTATGTAATGCCGTTGCTTTAGGTGGAGGATATGAGCCATAAATATGGCATTCAGCTTTTGGTAGTTGCTTTCTTATCTCAGGCCATAATTGCTGTAGATATAACACTGCATCCCAATTTGGAGCATGTCTAAAGTTACCAATGGTGATGAAATTATGACGTTCTGAGAATATTTTTCTGGTGGTTGGCAGTGAGTCATAATTAATTATGAATGGAATATGACATATTAAACTTGGGTTTATATTGAAAGTATCTACTAACAATTTCTGTTCGAAACTAGAGATGATGAGTGAAATATCACTGCGTAATATTGCTGCAATTTCACGCTTAGCTAGATCGCCAAATAAATCGCTTTTCTCAAGTTCTCGGCCGGCTTTAAGCGCTTGGTGACGAGCCTGTCGTAGGCATTGAAGGTCTTCTGTGTCTAATATTTTAAGGGCGTTAGGGCATACTTTATCTACTCTCCAGCCAAACTGCTCTTCCATCATAAAGCGATCAAACATGACAATATCTGGTTGATAGTCAGAAATATAGGCATCGAAGCTATCACAATTTAGTTGAATAGCTTTAGCAGTGATGCCATCTAGCGATAAATCAACCATATGTTCAGTTGTTTGTGCGGGAGAAGAAAATTCAACCTGCCAGCCTTGTTGTCGGTATAAACGAAGCAATGACATCATATGACTGCCAGCGGCAGAAGAGTTCGGTTCAGGCCAGACATAGCCGATTACTAATACTTTTTTCATGGTGTAGATTTAAACATAGTGCTAATCAGTAACACTAGTTATATGTGAAAATGAGTACGCTTGTTTATTATGCGTTACTATTTTTACGGAGTTAATGTTTGAGTTGTCTGATTAATTCATTCAGTGCTTCACTGACATGGAGCAGACTGTCACCTGCATTTTTAATGTCAGAAATATGAGAATTAACGGCATCCGCTTTTACTTTAATACCATCTGTATTGCAGGCTATTTCATCAACAGTTGAGGTTTGTTCTTGGGTTGCTAGTGCAATGCCTGAGTTTAAGTTTTGTATTGAGTCAACCGCTACGATAACCGGTTCCATGGCGGCTTCTGCTTCATAGGCTTGAGTTGCACAGTCCGATGCCGCTTTACTCTGGTTTTTAACTGTTTTTGTTGCTTCTGAACTGCTATCAATCACATCTTGAATAATGTCGTTGATTTCTTTTGTCGATTCGGTTGTGCGTGAAGCGAGTTGTCTTACCTCATCAGCAACAACGGCAAAGCCTCGACCATGTTCACCTGCTCGTGCTGCTTCAATAGCAGCATTTAATGCCAGTAAATTGGTTTGCTCAGCGATACCTTGAATAACTTCTAATACTGAGCCTATATTTCTGCCACTATTCTCAAGCCTTACCATTACATCTTCAACAGCGATTAAATTTTCTGATAAGGTTTTGATGGCACTAGCTGTAACAGATAATTGTTGTTTGGCTGCGCTGGTGGCGGTGTTAGCGGTGTTGGCTGACTTAGAAGCGCTCAATGCGCTGTTCGCCACATCTTTAAATGAATATGAGAGTTGGGTTACAGCGGTAGCAACTTGATCAGTGGCTATATTCTGTTGCTGAGTGACTTCCACAGCATTGGCTGAAATGGTTTGTACTTCATTAGAGGCGGATAAAATCTGTTCTGATTCAACAGTGAGCTGATCAATCAAGTTGGTTAAGTAGGTCTGCAATTGCAAGCCTGACTTTTCTACCGATTGTATTTCTTTGAACTTCAGGTTTGGATTTAACTGTTGATTGTGATTACCCTTAAGCAGCTGCCTAAAGAACAGTTCTAGCTGTGTCAAAAAGCCGATCATTTTGCTTTGTAATAAGAAGATAATTGCAACTGCGATGATGACGAGGCTGATTGAAAGTAATAACATCATTTGTACTTGGTTTGTAATGTCATTTTTTATTAATTCGATTTGTTTCGAATAAGAAGTCAGTAAGTCAGACAATGACTGGATAGACACATTTAAAGACGCACGCGCGTCACGCATTCGTTGTGTCATCTTAATCGTATTTTCAATTTCTTTATTGTAGCGATTTGTTAATGAAATGAACGAGTTTATACTTATTTCACCAATTTCTTCAGGCTCTTCTGCCATAAGTTCATCTTCGTCTACTTCAGTGTAAACTTCGAAGCGGGGTAGGTTTAATAGTACATTTGCATGTTCTGACAGCTCTTGATTTTTTGCTAATAAGGCTGTTTTTATTTTAGGATTTCGTGCATAAAAAAACTGCTGTCTTAATCGTGCTAGATTATTAATATCTTGACTCATTTGGGTCAGCGTCGTTAAAAATCTAAGCTCGATATCTTGCATGAAGCCATCAGCTTTTTGAGCGTAACTAAGCAAAATAGTTATATCGCCCGAACGTTCACGTTCGTTATTAATCAGTAAACCTTGTGGAACAGCAGCTAATTTACCTGCCGCTCTAATTTCATTAAGCCGTGTTTTTAGTGTTTTTACAGCAGATTTAATCTCTACGTTTTGCTGTTGGTCTAGCCAATTAATATCATCTGCGACTATTTGTTCAAGTGTCGTTTCGGCTTGTTGCAATAGTTCAGCATTACCGGAAGCTAAATATCGCTCTAATAGAATTCTGACATCGACATCAAATAAGGCTTTACGTTGTTGGAAGTCTTGGTTGATTTGATAAGGTCTATCTAATTGTTTCCAGCCCCAAATTCCAATTGATATAGAAATTAAAATTAGTGCAATGATGGCCGAAATGAGAAGTTTTGATGCGGAAGTGAGTTTCATTAAATACAACTGAAGCTAATAAATTTAAATTAGCCGGTAGTGTAGAGTTCAAGTATTACAAAACGATGACAGGCCTGTCGTTACAAGGGGGAGTTGATGCAATAATAGGTTTTCATTTTTGTTTAGATAGTTTGACTAGTCCGATCGAAAACAGTATCAGAGCAATCCAGACTAGGCTAAAAGTGATCAGGCGTTCGGGTTGATAGCTTTCATTGAGTATAAAAATACCAATCATAAATTGAATGCTAGGGTTGATATACATGATAAAACCGACGGTGGATAAGTTGATACGCTGTGTTGCCATAGCAAATAAAACGAGGGGAAGTGCAGATATAAAACCGACACCCACGAGTAACCCCGTTTCTGTTAGTAAGTTGCCAAAGATAAGCGGTGTCGATTGGCTAAATAGTTGCCATCCAATCCAGAGGAAAGCGGGTAATAACAGCCAAATAGTCTCAATTGTCATGCCATTGATACCATCAATTTTGCAATGCTTTCTTACCACTCCATATAAAGCGAATGCGAATGCAAGTACGATGCTTATCCACGGCAATTGACCAAAAACAATTAATTCCCATACGATTGCTAAACATGCAATAAGGCCAGCTGACCACTGTAGTGGGTGCAAGGGATCTTTAAAGAACAGTTTGGCTAGAATGAGGCTTACTACAGGTGTCATAAAATAGCCCAAGCTTGACTCAAGCACGCGGTGATTACTGACGGCCCAAATATAGACCAGCCAGTTAATACTGATTAGTGCAGCAGAGGCTCCTAACCAAGCGATTAAGTTTTTATCTTTAAAAGCGGTAATTAACTTTTTGCCAGAACCTAATAATAGACCGACTAAAAGGGTTGCAACAAATGACCAGATAATACGGTGCACCAGCACTTCAACTGGTGAGACAGCAGCTAATGCATGGAAATAGAGAGGAAAAAAACCCCAAATTGTGTAGGCAGAAATCGCGAGGATTAGGCCCTGTGTATGTTTTTGCATGAAGGTTCACATCATTGTGAAAATGGGTTGCTCTCAGTTAATGTTTGAGCAAAGTGGTGATCATACCTGAAAAATATAAAATTAAGCATTTTGCTGGTGATTCTGATTTATACGAATTAGTAATAAAACGAGTATTTATAATACTAGTTAGATGCCGTTTTAAAAGAAGCAAGCGCCCTCTCTCTCCCATACTTTAGATCTATGATAGGGCTTGGATAGCTATCTGGTTTATCTTTATTAGGAAGGTGGATTTGTTTGTCATCAAGTGAATCTAATTGGGGAAGAAGGAACCGGATAAATTTGCCTTGAGGATCGAAACGCTGTGACTGAGTGACAGGGTTGAATATTCTGAAATAAGGTACCGCATCTGTGCCTGTTGATGCAGACCATTGCCATCCACCATTATTTGCTGCCAAATCACCATCAACCAGATGTTGCATAAACCAACGTTCACCTAGGCGCCAATCGATTAATAAATGCTTGCTTAAAAACATGGCGCATACCATGCGAAGTCGATTATGCATCCAGCCGCAGGTCAGCAGTTGTTTCATCGCGGCATCAATAATTGGGTAGCCTGTTTTACCTTGTTGCCAGGCTTCTAAATCACTCTTATCGTTACGCCAAGGTATAGCATCGGTATATTGTTTCCATGGCTGATGTTTACAAATGTAAGGGAAGTCAATTAACACATGTTTATAAAACTCACGCCATAACAATTCATTTTGCCAAACAGTCGCACCATCAGATTGTTCACAGTACTGTGTAGCCAGCTGCCAACATTGTTTTACTGAGATGACGCCACTATTTAAATATGGAGATAAAAAACTAGTGCCACGAACAGATGGAATATCACGGTTTTTCTTATAATCATGGATTAGATTAGTTGTGCAAAAATGGTGCAAGTTACTCGTGGCAACTTGTTCACCTGCAGGCCACATGGTTTGGATTGAGCTACTTACCTCTGGCCACTGTAGTTGCTCAATATTTTTCTGTTTAGCATGGGTTGGTACTTGAATGTAGCTTTGTATGTGTGGTTTATAAGTGAGAGTGTCTACTTCATTTATTTGCAGTCGTGCTTGCTTAGCAAAAGGACTAAATACTTTAAATGGTTCACCTGCTTTAGTTCTAACACTAGCAGGGGGCAGTAATAATTGCTCATGGTAAGTATGACAAGCTATGTTTCTTTCTATGCATACATTCTGCA
Source organism: uncultured Gammaproteobacteria bacterium (assembly GCA_937900515.1). Classification (GTDB taxonomy): domain Bacteria; phylum Pseudomonadota; class Gammaproteobacteria; order Nitrosococcales; family Methylophagaceae. Next base: position 26,307 of record CALCCU010000167.1, read on the forward strand.
CGGCATGGTCACGGCGTTGCTCATTAATGGGGTATTCTTCATTAAAGTGAAGATCAGTTATTTTCCATGTTTGGCAAATGGAGATGATGAGCTCAGGCACTTCATCATAGCTAGCGACTTCAAAGAAATACAATGGGATATTGAGTTCTGCAAGCGAACGGTGAAGACACTCTAAATTACGTCGCCAAAAATCAATTTTTACAGCGGCATCATCATGCTTAATCCATTGTTCTGGCGTAGCAATATAAATAGCAATGCTGGCTTGATTATTATGTTGACTGTGAAAAAGGGCTGGATTATCACTTATGCGTAGATCATTCCTAAACCAAACTAGCTGCATAGTAATTACTCTTTTTCCTTTAGATTCAACCAAGTTTTGAAGTTTTTTGATTCCCAGCAGCCTGATATATTTTCAATAGAATGCTGTGCTTCTAAATTAGAGAATATTTCTGAGTGTATAGAGGCTATAGCACCTGCTATAAATAGGTTTTTATCCCACAAATTACGATGTTTATTGAATAGTTTTATATTGAGATCAGATAGCTTACTGTTTCCATAGACCAGTACAGGGCGATCATGGAGAGTCTCAAGGCTAACTAGTTCTGATAAGTCATTAAGTTGATTGATGGCATGAATGCGAACGCCAGATTGAAGTAATAAGCTATAAAGTAACCAATAGTCGAGTGTCTGCTTTTCATCATCTAGATTTATAAGCCAAATACTTGTACGTGATTTTTGTTTTTCCGCTCGTAAAGTCATTAAAGTGATTTGTCGTTGCCAGCATTGTTGCCACAGCTGCTGCTCTAATTGATAGCCAATAGCTTTGTCTTGCCAACGCCTCATTAAGCGCTGATGCAGTGAGCTGTATACCTGATTGCATAAGTACATAAAGGGATGCGTTTTATTCAGCTTATCTAATAGCGGATTTAGACTATAAGGTTTGATCGCGATCAGGTTTTCTAACAGTTCGTCTTGAACTTGTTGCCATTCATGGCTTATATCTTGTGGTATTGGCGGTAAGATCTGCTTGGCGATTAAATCATCTATTTTGCTAATTTTGACACCACGATTAAGCCAATCAACAATCAGCTGAATCTCAGCAATATTATCCTTGCTATATAAACGATGCCCTTTGGAGGTCCGCTTGGGTTTGATAAGCCCATAACGTCTTTCCCAAGCACGTAATGTGACTGTCGCAACACCAGTCTGTTGCGAGACTTCACTGATAGTTGCGTAATTGTTAGATTGCATTTCTAAGACTCAAATCATCTGGGTAAGGTTGTAAATAGGCTTGTTTGGCAATATAGGGATCTGGGTGATTATTGAAATGATGTTGTAGCAGAGTAATCGGAACGATCAGTGGTATTTCTGCTAATCGATATCGCTCTATTAACATTGCAAGTTCTTGTTTTTCAGGTGAAGAGAGTACCTTTTTAAGATAGCCTTGAAGGTGCATCAACACATTGGTATGTGTTTTTCGAGTAGCTACTTTTGAGAGCGATGTCATCAGCATACCGAAGTAACGGTTGGCCAGTTCGTCAATATCGATATCGGCTTTATCAGCTAATAACTGCCCTAGTTCGACATAACGTGCAGGATCATGCGCCATTAGGCTATATTTATAACTGGAATGGAAATCTATAATCGCATGGTGGCTCAGTCCGTTTTGTTTGAGTAGTTGCCAATTATGATAAGCAAAAACGCGAGAGATAAAGTTTTCACGCAATGATGGGTCAGTGAGTCTTCCAGACTCTTCTACGGGAAGGTATGGATTGCTATCGGTAATCGCTTTGGCATACACCCCTCGACCAGGCTCTTGTGCAGGATAACCATTATCTTGATAGACCTTAACGCGAAATAGTCCACAACTCGGTGAGTTTTTCATAAAAATATAGCCACACAGATCTGAAACTTGTTTAGCTTTATCTTCGCTAAACTGTCTTAATTTTTCAGTGTGATTAATGCTGTTGTCATGAACTGCGACGACCTGAGGTGCGTTTATGTCACCGACTAAACGTATTGGTTTGCGTGGAATGCCTAAACCAATTGCGACTTCAGGGCATTCGGCAATAAATTCAAAATAGCGAGATAGATCATTGCTACAAATACGTGAGTGTTTATGTCCACCATCAAATCGTACTTCATTGCCTAGTAGGCAACTGCTGATACCAACTTTAATCTTCATTTCGTAACTCCTAGCGTTAATGAGGAGGTTAACAAGTGTTACAAAGTTGTACAAGAATAATTTTTTGTATAACATTGTTGTAAGGCCATTTTAAAAGGCAGTTTGATATGAAATGTTATTTAATCCTTGGTGGAACAGGTTTGATTGGTTCTGCAATGTGTAAACACTTGCTTGATCAAGGTCACCAAGTCATGGTGATGAGTCGTGATCCTGATAAAGTAAAAGCACAATTCGAAATGAAAGTGTGTCCGATACGCTCCTTGTCTGAGATTAGACCTGATGTGGTCATTGATGTTGTGATTAATTTAGCGGGTGAAGCTATTGCCGATAGGCGCTGGAGTAAAAAGCACAAAGGTGTAATTGAGTCGAGTAGGATTGGCTTAACGGAAAAACTGGTTGAGTGGCTAAGCGCTAGAGAGCAAAAACCAGAGTGTCTTATTAGTGGATCGGCTGTTGGTTGGTACGGTGATGGCGGCGATAAAATACTAATTGAACAGTCTACGTTTAATGATGAATATACGCACCGCTTATGCGATGAATGGGAGCAACGGGCACTGCGAGCTGCTTCGCTTGGTATTCGTGTTTGTATTATTCGAACTGGGCTCGTTTTATCTGCAAATGGCGGCATATTGAAAAAAATGAGTCAGCCGATTAAATTTGGGGTAGGCGGTAGACTTGGCAGTGGTGATCAATATATGCCGTGGATACATATTGATGATATGGTTGCAATATTAGACTTTTTAGTTGTGAACGAACAGCTGAAAGGGGTATTCAATGCTTGCTCGCCTAACCCAGTGAGCAATCGAGTATTTACAAAAATACTTGCTAAAACAATGCGCCGCTATGCATTATTAGCAGTACCCGCATGTTTATTAAAAATACTATTAGGTGAGATGTCACGTCTACTATTGACGGGGCAAAGAGCAATACCTAAGCATATGGTAGACAATGGTTTTCGCTTTACTTATCCAGAGTTGGCGCCTGCACTCAGTGCTTTATTAATTAAGAAATAAAATACCATGACGAAAAAAGCCGTTTTATTAGCGAATTTAGGTTCTCCAGATAATACTGATGTGTCGTCAGTGAGACGCTACTTAAATGAATTTTTAATGGATCGCTATGTGATTCAATTGCCGTGGATTCTACGTCGCTTGATTGTGAGTCTTTTTGTATTGCCTAGTCGACCGAAAGCGTCGGCTGAAGCCTATAAAAGTGTATGGATGAAGAATGGCTCACCTTTGATTGTGTTGTCTGAGCAATTAAAACAAGCAGTTCAAAAAAAGCTCGATATTCCTGTTGCGATGGCAATGCGTTATGGTCAACCAAGTATTGAAAGTCAGTTGTTAGCATTGAGTCAGCAAGGCATTCAAGAGGTGCTTTATATTCCGTTGTACCCACATTATGCAGAAAGCACGGTGAAAACTTCTATTGAAGAAGCGAAACAGGTCATTGCGAAGCATAATTTATCGATTGAATTGAAAGTTGTTGCGCCATTCTACGAGCATCCAGCTTATATAGATGCTCTCGTTGCGAGTGCTAAACCTTATCTTGAACAAGATTATGATCATCTGATCTTTAGCTATCATGGCCTGCCAGAGTCACATATTACAAAACTTGATGATTCTGGTCAGCACTGCTTGCAGCGCGGGGATTGCTGTCAGCAAGCTCATGAAGCTCACAAAACCTGTTATCGACATCAAGTGATGAGAACGACCGCCTGTTTCTCTGAGCAAGCTGGCCTTGATCCGAGTAAATACTCGGTAGCCTTTCAATCGCGTTTGGGACGTGCGAAATGGTTAGGGCCCAATACTGAAGACCGTTTGAGAGAATTAGCTGCGTCAGGCGTTAAAAATGTATTGGTGATTTGTCCCGCTTTTGTAACGGATTGTTTGGAAACATTAGAAGAAATTGCTATTCGAGGCCAAGAGGTGTTTAGCGATGCTGGTGGAGAGAAGTTGACATTGATTCCTTGTTTAAATGATAACTCTGAATGGGTTGATGTAATTGCATCATGGTCTAAAGAGTAAGTAGGTACTTTAAGAGTGAGTGTTATTTTCTATTGCAAAGCGACTAAATTCAGGCCGAATATTGCGTTAGATCAATGCATCTCATCAAGCGTTTAGCTAAAGTGGCGAACCGTTACAGATAATTTAAGCAAACAATTTACAGTTTTATTATTTTTCTGTAGTAAATGAACTGTCATTATTCTGTGATACGGTATGAATTATCTGTATGCAATGTAGGGTTATACGCCATGAACGAAGCTTCTCCATCTGTTATTGATGAACTTGAAATAAATCAACTGCACGCCTATTGGCGGGCATGTAATTATCTTGCTGCCGGTATGATTTACTTGCAAGACAATCCCTTACTACGCGAGCCTTTAAAGCCAGAGCATATCAAGAATAGACTGCTGGGACACTGGGGAGCGAGTCCTGGTCTGAGCTTCAGCTATATTCATATGAACCGTTTGATCAAAAAATATGATTTAGAGGCGATCTTTCTTGCAGGACCAGGCCATGGTGCTCCCGGTGTGTTAGCACCTGTTTATTTGGAAGGCACTTATTCAGAAGTGTATCCAAAGAAAAGTGAAGATCTGGCTGGTATGGAGCAGTTCTTTAAAGAATTTTCATTTCCTGGTGGTATTGGTAGTCATTGCACGCCAGAAACTCCAGGTTCCATCCATGAGGGTGGGGAATTAGGCTACAGCGTCTCACATGCATTTGGTGCAGCCTTCGATAACCCTGATTTGGTTGTCACGGTTGTAGTTGGTGATGGTGAGTCTGAAACAGGTCCTTTAGCAACATCTTGGCATTCTAATAAGTTTTTAAACCCTGTACGCGATGGTGCGGTACTACCCATTTTGCATCTGAATGGTTATAAAATAAACAACCCTACCATCTTGTCTCGAATTTCACATGAAGAGTTAGAGAGCTTATTTAAAGGCTATGGCTGGAAGCCGTATTTTGTTGAAGGTTCAGAACCAAAAGACATGCATCAGAAGATGGCTGAAGTCATGGAAAAATGTGTTTTAGAAATTAAATCTATTCAAGAACAAGCACGATCCTCTGATACTTTTGAACGACCACGCTGGCCGATGATTGTATTGCGTAGCCCTAAAGGTTGGACTGGGCCCGAATCTGTTGATGGTCACAAAGTGGAAGGGTTTTGGCGTGCGCATCAGGTGCCATTGGCTGGTGTGAAAGAAAACCCTGAACATCTCCAACAGTTAGAAGACTGGCTCCGTAGCTACCATGCTGATGAATTATTTGATGATAATGGATCTTTATTACCTGAGTTAAAAGCACTTGCGCCAACAGGTGCTCGCAGGATGAGTGCTAACTTGAAAGTAAATGGCGGGTTAATTAGGCATGATTTGAACTTACCTGACTTCCAAGATTATGCTGTTCCTGTTGTGAATCCTGGTGATTCTCAAGTTGAAAATACGCGGCCTCTTGGTAAATTCTTGCGTGATGTTATGCAACGTAATGACACTAATTTTAGGGTGTTTAGTCCTGATGAAAACTCATCAAATAAGTTAGATAACATTTATGAGGTGAGCAAAAAATTATGGCTTGCTGATTACCTGCCTGAAGATCAAGATGGCGGACAGTTATCGCGAGAAGGTCGAGTGTTGGAAATGCTGTCTGAGCATACCTTAGAGGGTTGGTTGGAAGGTTATTTGCTCACAGGTCGACATGGCTTTTTTTCTACGTATGAAGCCTTTGTTCATGTTATTGACTCAATGTTTAACCAACATGCGAAATGGTTGGATATTAGCAGCGAGATTTCATGGCGGGCACCGATTTCTTCTCTGAATTTACTGATCACTTCGACCGTGTGGCGGCAAGACCATAATGGGTTCACTCATCAAGATCCAGGCTTTTTAGATATTGTGGTTAACAAAAGCCCCAATGTGTGTCGAATTTATCTCCCACCTGATGTGAATACTTTATTATCAGTTGCCAATCATTGTCTTAAGTCGAAAGATTACATCAATGTAATTGTGGCAGATAAACAGAAGCATCATCAATATCTTGATATGGAAGATGCCATAAAACACTGCACAAAAGGTTTAGGAATCTGGGATTGGGCGAGCACTGATCAAGGTGTTGAACCTGATGTGGTGATGGTTGGCTGTGGCGATGTTCCCACGCAAGAGAGTTTAGCGGCGGTTGGTTTGCTGACTGAGTATTTCCCAAAATTGAAAATACGCTTTATCAATGTAATTGACCTGTTTAAGTTAATGCCAAGTTCAGAGCATCCACATGGTTTAAGTGATGATGATTTTGATGGTCTCTTTACCAAAGATAAGCCAATTATCTTTAACTTCCATGGATACCCTTGGTTAATTCATCGTCTGACTTATCGTCGAACGAATCACCATAATTTACATGTGCGAGGGTATAAAGAAAAAGGCAGTATTAATACGCCTCTTGAATTAGCGATTCGGAATGAGATTGACCGTTTCAGCCTTGCTATTGATGTTATTGATCGGGTTGAAGGATTACAAACTATTGGTGCTCATGTAAAAGAGAAATTGCGTGATATGCAGATTGAATGTAGCCAATATGCTTATAAACACGGTGTTGATAAGCCTGAGTTTGCAGAATGGCAGTGGCCTGAGAAAACGAAATTAGACTAAATTATTTATGATGAAGCTTAATAATACGGACCAGCTGGTTTTGGTCATTAATAGTGGCAGTTCATCGATAAAATACACGGTGTTTTCTTTTCCTAATGAAAGCAATGTGCTTCATGGTGAAATCAGTGATATTGGCTCAATTCATAGTTATCATCGTATTTATTTAAATTGTGTCGATACTGAACCAATGCTCATTGAACGAGATAAGGAGGTTTTTAAAACGCATGATCAAGGTTTTCATTCTATTTTAGACACACTGTCACGATTTGATGAAACGATTGATGACTTAGAAATTTCAGTTATTGCTCACCGTATTGTTCATGGTGGAGATGAGTTTATTTCACCGACAGTGATAACTGATTCTGTTCTTAAGCAGTTAGATGAACTCCTCCATTTGGCACCCTTACATAATCCTAATAATATTTTAGGTGTAAAAATTTGTCACGATGCCTTCCCTTCTATTCCTCAAGTAGCCGTGTTTGATACAGCATTCCATCAAACACTGCCAGATTATGCTTATCGTTATGCCATTCCACAGTCATGGTATGAAGATTATAAAATTAGGCGATATGGCTTTCACGGTAGTTCGCATCAGTATGTAGCAACACAAGCGGCACAATTATTAGGGCGTCCTTTGGCTGATCTTAATTTGATCAGCCTGCACTTGGGGAATGGGGCGAGTGCTTGTGCGATTAAACAAGGAAAAAGTATCGATACTTCAATGGGCTTTACTCCAATGGAAGGGCTTATTATGGGTAGTAGAAGTGGTGATATTGATGCTTCTATTCCTTTGTATATTCAGGAAATATCTGAGCTAACAGATGAACAATTAGAGCATATTCTCAATGAGCAGTCAGGTTTGCAGGCACTGGCAGGCAGTAATGATATGGCTGAGCTTTTGGAGCGAGAAAAAAAAGGTGATGACGCTGCCAAATTAGCCGTCGCTGCTTATGTTTATCGTATTCGAAAATACATTGGTTCTTATTTGGTAGCTTTAGGTCATGTTGATGCAATTATTTTTACTGCTGGCGTGGGTGAAAATTCTGCTGAAATTAGGCTGCGTTGCTGTCAGGATCTTGAACTGTTCGGAATTAAGATAAACTCAGATTTGAACGTAAAGCAGAACAAACTAATTAGTGATGTTAGTAGTGCGATAAAAATAATGGTTATTCACACTAACGAAGAGTTACAAATTGCACTGGAAGCAAGACAAAAAATAATGAAAGATGTAAGCTAACGCACAAAATGAGTGCGGTGATGCTTTTTAGTGCGTACTCTACGGGTAGTTTTTACTCTATGGAAATTTCACATAGAGTGATAATGCCTTGATTATATTGGTTAAATCTGTTTATTAATACTGATTTTATAGCTGGTCTCATTATTGCTTCCATATTTTAAGATGTTTCATTCATACCTAGAAATATCCTGAGCGTACTCATCATGGTGAGGCTAAAGTGGAAATGACGATCACTTCTTTTCTTTCACGTTAAAGCAGCCCATGATTTAGCTATTTTTATAGAGTTAGGTAACTTATTACAGATGAAGGAAAGAAAATGAGTGGCAATGAATCTCGCGTTCAAGCGATTTACCAAATTACAAACCGTGAAGCGACAGCCGTATCAACACCTGAGCCATTAGATAAAATTTGGGCCAGTAATGTATTTAGCTTAGCTACAATGGAACAATCTTTATCTAAAGCTGCATTTAAATCAATCAAGAAAACGATTCAAACGGGTGCTCCGCTTGATGCAACGACTGCAGAGATTGTTGCTGCAGCAATGAAAGAGTGGGCCTTATCTAAAGGTGTTAAGTTCTTCTCACATATTTTCTACCCAATGACCAATATCACCGCTGAAAAACATGATGGTTTTATTGTGACCAACTCAGATGGTAGCGCCATTACAGAATTTAGTGGCAGCTTACTGATCAAAGGTGAACCTGATGGTTCGTCCTTCCCTAATGGTAGTTTGCGTATGACCAATGCAGCACGTGGTTATACTGCATGGGATCCAACTAGCCCTGTTTATATTATGGAAACAGACAATGGTTCAACATTGATGATTCCTAGCGTATTCATGTCATGGACGGGGGAAGCGCTTGATAAGAAAATTCCATTATTACGCTCAAATGCGGCAATGGATAAAGCAGCTAAGAAAGTACTTACTTTAATGGGCGAAACAGAAGTCTCGACTTTAAATTCAAGTTGTGGTGCTGAACAAGAATATTTCTTAGTTGATAGTAATTTTGCTAATGCTCGTCCCGATCTGTTACTAGCTGGCCGAACATTATTTGGTGCTGCATCAGCTAAAGGTCAAGAATTTGATGACCATTATTTCGGTGCTATCCCTGCTCGTGTTCAGGTCTTTATGCAAGATTTCGAAGATCAGCTTTATAAATTAGGGATTCCCGCTAAAACACATCATAACGAAGTTGCGCCAGGTCAGTTTGAAATTGCACCTTATTACGAAGCAGCTAATGTGGCGGCAGATCATCAGCAATTAATGATGACTTTAATGAAGAGTACAGCGAAGAAGCATGGTTTCCTTTGTTTGCTTCATGAAAAACCATTTGCTGGAATCAATGGTTCAGGTAAACACGTTAACTGGTCTGTTGGTAACTCAACACAAGGTAACTTATTAGATCCAGGTAATACACCTCATGATAATTTAAACTTCTTATTATTCTGTGGCGCCGTGATTCGTGGTGTGCATAAATTTGGCCCATTATTACGCGCAGCAATTGCTTCTGCTGCCAACGATCATCGTTTAGGCGCTAACGAAGCGCCTCCTGCAATCTTGTCTGTTTACTTGGGTGATCAGCTTGAGAAGGTCTTTAAGGATATCCAAGAAGGTAAAATTACATCATCAGTAGGTGGTGGCGAGATGGACCTAGGTTTATCTCAAATTTTAAACTTCGAACGTGATCCTGGTGATCGTAATCGTACTTCTCCATTCGCATTTACAGGTAACCGTTTTGAATTCCGTGCAGTAGGTTCATCACAATCTGTTTCTGGCCCATTGGTCGCTATGAACACAATGTTGGCTGATTCATTATCTTGGATTGCTGAAAAACTAGAAGCAGAGTTAGGGAAAGGTACACCTCAACCTGATGCAGTTTTAGTTGTCTTGAAAGAGTTGATGGAACTACACGGTAATGTTGTTTTCGGTGGTGATGGTTATTCTTCTGAATGGCATACAGAAGCTGTCGAAGGTCGCGGCCTTAAAAACATTCCAACAACTGCAGATGCGTTACCAGCACTTAAAGAAGCCTCAGTTATCGAGTTATTTGAAAGCACTGGTGTATTGTCACCTGTTGAGCTTGAGAGCCGTTTCGAAGTCTATGCAGAACAATATGTTTTATCAATTGAAGTTGAAGCTAAGCTCGTGATTGATATGGCTAAGACAATTATCTACCCAGCAGCAATGAGATATTTGTCTGAGTTATCTATTACTAGCTCAAGCATGGCTGAAATGGGTGTTGAGTTGGATAGTTCTGTTGCAAGGAAAGTGGCTACTGAATCTAACTTGATGATGGCGGGTGTTACTAAGTTGAGTGAAGCATTAGAGCAACACAACTTTGATTCTACTGAAGCGCATCTTCAGCACTGTGCTAATGAGCTACTTAGCTTGATGAATGAAATCCGTTCTCATGCTGATACGTTAGAAGCCGAAGTTGCTGATGAAATGTGGCCATTGCCTAAGTATCAGGAAATGTTATTCATCAAATAAAATAGCTTAATTCTGAAAGCTCAGATCGTGAAATTAGGGGATCTGAGCTGACAGTATTTCGTTGAGTTAGATATTGGTGAGATTAATAACTGATTTGGAATAGAATCAAAAAAAGGCCCAGTTAAATTATAACTGGGCCTTTTTATTTATGGTGTTTAAAAACTTTGCAACGCCCTAGTCATCACTACTCATTGCTCCGAGTAGATGTAATAAGCTAGTAAACAAGTTGAAGATAGACACATATAACGTCACTGTTGCCATTATGTAGTTTGTTTCTCCACCTTGAATGATATTGCTTGTTTCATACAAGATTAATCCAGCCATTAATAAGACGAACATTGCTGATACGGCAAGCGATAACCCAGGCATTTCGAAGAATATTGCTGCTAAACCTGCAACAAATCCAACTAAAATACCTACCATTAAGAAGCCCCCCATAAAGCTGAAATCTTTACGAGTATTTAGCGCATACATCGATAGACCAATGAAGAGTGCTCCGGTTATACCCATAGCATTCATTACTATTTGCCCGCCATTAGGCAGAGACAAGTAGCTATTTAGCATTGGACCTAATGTGTAGCCCATGAAACCTGTTAGGGCAAATACAAAGGCGAGTCCCGTTGAGCTGTCACGATACTTAGATGTTAAAAAGAGTAAACCAAAATAGCCGCCAAGGGTCAGTAATATCCCCGGGTGAGGCAAGTTTAATACCATTGAAATACCAGCTGTTAGGGCACTAAACAACAAGGTCATTGATAACAACATATATGTGTTACGAATGACTTTGTTAGTTGCTAATGTTCTCATTTGCTGCTGTTCGGCAGCAATCGATTTTGAAATACTCATTGTGTTACTCCTTTAAATAACTAGTTAAGCACTTAGATAATTTCTTAACGGTCGTTGATGTCTAAGTGCTGATTGTTGGCGATCTACTTTTCTTTCTACTGCATTCCCGGCACGATCAATCGCCCTATCGATAGCGGCATACATGTCTTGTTCGGTATCTTCAATGATGACATCTGAAATACCAGGTAAAACAACGTGGATATGGCATAGCTTATCTTCACCGCCACGAGGTCCATTTATATCTGACAGACGAACCACAATTCTGTTGAGGTGATCTTGGCAGCGAGAGAAAGAAGACTTTAATTTCTCTTCTGCATAAATTTTCAAAGCGTTTGTTAGCGTAAATGATCGTGCTTGAATATCAATTTGCATAATGTGCTCCTCGTTAGAAAATTTGTACGTTTGCATAATAAAAGAATTAGACTATATGTAAAATTCGAATTTTTTATGTATATAGTTCGAAAATATCGAGGTATTTATTAAGTATGAATTATAAACATCTACACTATTTTTGGTCGGTAGCCAAAGAGGGCGGGATTAAACAAGCGAGTGATCAGCTCAATCTGACACCACAAACAATCAGTGGTCAGTTGAGCCTGTTAGAGGATTATTACGGGGTCAAATTATTTAATAAGGTTGGCCGGACATTAGAGCTGTCTGACATTGGTCAGCAAGTTTTAAGTTATGCTGACGAAATATTTTCATTAGGTAACGAGTTAGAGCAGATGATGAGAAGTTTGCCTAGTTACCGCCCAGAATTACTGAAAGTCGGCCTTGTCGATTTGGTGCCAAAATCAATTGCACATCAAATTCTCTTGCCGGCATTGAAATCAAGTAATGATATTCGAATGATTTGTCGAGAAGCTGATTTAGATACATTATTAGCTGACTTAACGTTACATAGACTCGATTTGGTGATTGCAGAGCGAGCAATTCCTGAAAGCGTCAGTACGAGGGGGTATAGCCATAAATTAGGACAATCTTCAGTCAGCTTTTTTGCAAGTAAGCAGCTACAGAATCAGTTATCAGGTAACTTTCCTGAATGCCTGAATAATGCTCCTATGCTTCTACCCAACAGTGGTAATCAATTACGTTCACATATTGACCAGTGGCTTACAAAATATCATCTGCAGCCTAGAGTAATTGCTGAATTTGATGATAGTGCTTTGATGAAAGCATTCGGCCAAGAGGGTGTGGGCATCTTTGTTGCACCAAGTGTAATTGAGCAAGAAGTTGAACAAAAACATAATGTAAAAGCAATCGGTAGGGTTGATGAAATACAGGAATCTTTTTATGTTATCTCTGTTGAAAAGAAAATTAAAAACCCTGTCGTGGCAGAGATTATTCAGAACGCAAACAGGTCATTATTTTCAAGTGAAACAAAGTTGTAAAATTTCAATGTTGCAATGGATAAATATTTTAATGTTTAATTTACGGAAAAGAGGATGACGAGTCATTTTCATATGTTTATCAAAACAAGGATGTTTGTCCCAGAAAAGACGGGTATATATCCTTAAATATTATCTGCTATCTGGATTTTTTAAGGTTTTGTGATATAGTTTGCATTAACTTGGAACCCACGCCCTGTTTCAGTTTTAGGATTCGTTCGTTACGACAGGGAATAAATGTGAACACGAAACGCTACTCTCCACTAACAGTTTCGATCTATGGAGATCACTCTGATGATTTTGTTTGTCATCAGTCAGTTCTAAATGAGCAGGGCTATAAGATTCAAGCCTACGATGATTGTAAAGAATTCCTATCAAAATCAAGCTCAACTGATATTTCAATTATAAGTTTGTCCTTGCTGGAAAATTTTGATGCGGATAGTGTGGCCGGTTACTCGGAACCCTTTATTGTCTATGATTTTTCTACAGACTTCCCTTTCAACAATGCCAACCCTTTTGTTTATGAAGCTGTGGGATATTTTATTGAAAAACCGAGCCCAAGAGATATTGGTCTAAAGGTAGAGGTAGGATTATTACTTCACCAAGAGAGGCGAAGAGTTAGCCAAAGATTACTCGACTTAAATCAAAAGTTTGGAACAAATCGTGATATTGGCATTGCAACTGGAATTGTATTTTCACTGAGTGGGTTATCAGTACAAGAATCGTATGACTTATTACGAAAAATGGCGAGAAATAAACGATGTAGGGTGAGTGACATTGCCAAGGCTTTAATTAGTAATCAAGCTACGCAAGCTAAACTTCATGATTTCGAATCATTAACACACTGGCTCAGTGATTTAGTTCTGATTAATCTTGATAGAGATAACTGATGTTATCTAAAGTCAGGATGCCAGCGATGATTTCGCTGTTGTACTTTTTCTTTGCACTCATATCATTCAACTTTTCTACCATTGCGGGGGGGAGTGCCACATTAATATGGTTACCCTCCGGCTTAGCCATTGCAGCAATTTTAGCCACCGGTCCAAGAGTATTAATTGGGATCTATATTGCTGGTGTAGCCGATAGTTTATATATAGGTAATAACCTCGATATTTCTTTGTTGTTTGCAGTCGCAAATACGTTAGAACCGCTAGTTGCATTACTTATTCTTAAGAAACTTCCTTTTTCTAAAAAGCTCGATCATTACGAAGACTATTTATATTTAATTGCTGCTGGAATGGTGGGAGCAATTGTGAGTGCTCTTATAGGTGCTATTACTCTATTTACTCATGATTATATTAGTATGGATGAGTTCTTAACCGTGATGATCAATTGGTGGAACGGAAATGTGATTGGCGTTGTTCTGCTTGGCCCTTTATTACTAATGCTGATTCAAACTTCTTTTCATTCATTAGTAAAAGATCGTAAGTTGGAGTTCGGGCTGTTGATGTTAGCGGTGAGTTATATATCTGTAACCGTTTTTGCTGGTTTCAATTTATTTGGTGGAGCAGTAGTCAGTAATTATTCTCATCTGGCCTTGGGCGCCGTTATATGGACTATCATTCGATTTAATCATCAATCGCTAGCATTGATAATTATGTTGTTCTTTTCTGCTGGGGTGTGGGGGTTTGTTCACCACCAAGGCTATTTTTTTGATGGAATAGCGTTTATAGAGAAAAATATCGATCTCTTGTTTCAGTATATTTTTGTGGTTAGCGCAGGAACGATGGGGCTTGCTTATACCCTTAAGCAGCAGCGAACATTATCTCAAGCCTTAATTAAGAGCAAAACGGAAGCTTATATCTGTAACCAAGATAATTTACAGTTAGAATTTTTGAACCTATCCGCTCGAAGAAATCTGGGTATAGAGGGTAAAAGTTGGCAAGGATTGAGTTTAGTTGATCTTCAAACTGAAGAAAGTAAAGCGCAATTATTAGACTCTTTAGAAAAGTTGTCTAAAAGTGATAGTAAGCACTTAGTCTACCAAGGATGGCACCAACGCTTTGATGATACTTCCTATCCGGTGGAAGTAACAGTAGAACAAATCGAGCAGTCAGGACAATGTTCTTATCTAGCTACAGCGATTGACATTAGTGATCGTATCGAGCAAGAGTTATACAAAGATTTAGGGGATAGTGTGTGTCAGCATTCTACACAGGGTGTGGCTATCTGTGATGAAAATAACCAAATAATTCGCGTGAATAAGGCTTTTACACAAATTACAGGCTATAGCGAAGAAGATGTTATGGGGAAAAACCCAAATATTCTTCGTTCAGGTAGCCACGATAGGTCTTTTTACGCGAGAATGCGGCGAGAGTTTGAGAAGAGTGGAAGCTGGAATGGTGAGCTATATAACAGACATAAGCAAGGGCACCTTTACTTAGCTAAACTCACTATTAAACGGCTTATGCATTCTGTTGGTAAAAAAGTACATTATGTAGCGATGTTTACCGATATCACTGCTGAAAGAGAACAAACTTTACAGCTAAAGCATCATGCGGAACATGATTTATTGACAGCCTTACCGAATAGAATTCGACTACAACAAGAGTTTTCTTATACATCGGCATTAGCTAATCGTCATGATCAAAAACTAGCCTTATTATTCTTAGACCTAGATGGATTCAAACCAGTTAACGATCTGCATGGTCATAGTCTCGGTGATAGTGTTTTACAAGAAGTTGCAAACCGTCTGAAGAGTTCAGTACGAGAGACTGACATTGTTGCGCGTGTCGGTGGTGATGAATTTGTTGTTTTAATGGGCAGCTTAGAGCAAGGCCATTCTTATCAAATATTAGCTGAAAAGATAAGGAAGACCATTGCTGAACCAATCCATATTGATGGCAAAACAGTGCTGTTATCTGTGAGTATTGGTGGTGCTGTTTATCCTTCTGATGCTAAGGATTTAGATGGGCTGATTTCTATTGCTGATGAAGCGATGTATAGTGATAAGCAATCAAAAAATAACTAAAAAAGCCTCCTTTTGTATGGAGGCTTTACATATAGTAATTTATAAAGGAAGGTATTATTTAACCTTAAATTGACTCACCATTGTTTGTAATTTCTCACTGAGTCCTGCTATTTCCTGGCTAGCTCGAGATACTTGTTCTGAGCCGTCAGCAGTACTTTCAGACACCTGTTGAATATTAAGTACATTATTATTGATTTCATTTACCACTTGGCTTTGTTGTTCAGCCGATGTTGCAATGAGCGTATTCATCTCTGTAATGGAGCTGACAGATAATGTAATTGCATTCAGTGAGTCGGTTGCATTGACTGCTTTATTCACTAGACCCTCAATACTGCTTTTATTTTGCCCCATAGATTTCACCGCATCATCAGAACCTTTTTGTAAGGCTGAAATTAACGACTCGATTTCATGTGTGGAATCTTGAGTTTTTTGGGCTAGAGAGCGTACTTCATCTGCAACTACTGCAAAGCCTCGTCCTTGCTCGCCTGCTCTTGCAGCCTCAATAGCTGCATTCAGTGCGAGCAAGTTAGTTTGTTCGGCAATACTTTTTATAACATCAAGAACTGTACCGATGTTTTCGCTATCAGATTTTAGATTTCTAATAACTTCAGTTGAAGTGTTTATTTCAGCTGACAGATCATTGATAGAGTTAACAATGTCTTCTACAGCCTTACGGCCCATTTTAGAGTCTTTATCGCCCTGTAATGCTGCGGAAGAGGCCTTTTCTGCACTGATGGCTACTTCTTGAACGGTAGCTGTCATTTGTGTGATTGCAGAAGCTACTTGAATGGTGTCATTTTTTTGTTGAGCAATATTGTTATTAGTTGAAACACTGACTACCGATGTCTCTTCAGCGGAGGTAGATAGCTGCTCTGAAGAATCAGCGATACCTGAAACTAAACCTTGTAGCTTTTCAACAAAATTATTGAATGTTTTACCCATTGCTCCCACTTCGTCTTCACTTATAAAGTTCATACGTTTAGTTAGATCATTATTTTGGGCCATGCTGTTTAAGGTATTCATTACTTCTTTTATCGGTGAAACAATGGCTTTAATAATTATTTGAGAGATAAGTACGCCAATTAACAGTGAAGCAATCGATATAGCGATCAGGCTAAATAAGCTCGCATTCTGAACATTTTTGGCATTTTCAACTGTACGCTGAGTAATGTGATCGAGACTTACTTGCATAGTTTCCAAGTCCGCAAACAAGCTCGCCCCTATTTGCTCTAACTTGGCTTGTTCTTCATCAGATAAATAACCACCACCAGCCATACTACCACCACGCTTAATTACTTTAACAACGCCGTCAACATAAGCCTGATAATCGCTTTGCTTGAGCATAACTTGCCCTGTGTATTCCTTCAAAGTCATAATATCTTGACGAAGATCATCTTGAAGAGGCTGCGCTTCTGCAGTATCTAAAATAGCAAGACTATCTTTTAAGGCCAGCTCATTCAGTGCAGTTATATCTGTCAATGCCTGTATATGTTCTTTAATTATTTTTCGCCTTGCACCAGACTTGGCTGCACGTTGTATTCTCTCAAGTCGAGCTTCTTTTTGAAGTTGGAGTTTACTTGTCGTGGCAACAAGCTTTTCAAGTGGCATCGCAATATCATTCAGAACATTAAATTCAGACGCAATATCATTCATTTTGAAAATGGCAAATGTGGAGATGATGATCTGTGTTAACCCCAGAATAATTACAATAGTAAAAATTTTTCTGCCGATAGGAAGGTTATTGATCAATTGCATTATTAGGATTCCTCAAAAAAGCTGTTGAATAATATATCGGTTTTATCTTCATTATCATGAGTTTTTATTTGGTATTCAAGCATGCTTGGATGCGTAACCATAGTAAAAAAACAAGTACTTATTTTGTAATTATAACCTAATATTAGTTAATCCTAATAAGCGTTAATCATATCTTTGAGTTTTTAAATGGGGAAAAGTTGATGATTAATAATGGATATTCTTAAGTGGTTCTGACATCTTAATGAAGATGTTGAGTATTGAAATCCTTATCAAATTTCAAAGTATTTGCGTTGATTTCGCTCAAAAGTATCAGGGAAGTTTTAGCCTTTAGCTTTAACCAAGAACGAACTCAGCTAGGTCATAAAAAAGCCCAAGCCTGTCAATCATCATTCTCACGTAAACGTTGTAGTCGCGCTTCTTCTTCAGCAAGGATTGACTTGATTTCAAGCATCACACCGTCGACATCCGCTGCTTGCGTATCTTCTTTAAAATAACCTGTTAACTTAGTATCTGCTTGTAATTGACCATTCTCAAACAGCGACCATATTTCTTTGCCGTAGCGACTATTGAGTAATTCTGGGGCATATTGGGCATAGTATCGCGTCATATTCTGCACATCGCGCTCTAACATTGATTGGGCATTATTATTCGCGGCGGCATTTACAGCCTGAGGTAGATCAATGATGACTGGGCCATTTTGATCGACGAGAACATTAAATTCTGATAAGTCACCATGTACAATTCCAGCACAGAGCATTTTCATCACCGAATGCATTACGATTAGGTGGTCTTCTACGGCTTGCTCGGCTGTCATCGTTATATCATTAAGACGAGGAGCAACTTGACCATCTTCATCGGTGATCAATTCCATCAATAGCACGCCATTAAGGCAATCATAAGGTTGAGGGACTCGGACCCCCGCCCCTGCGAGTAGGTATAGCGCATCTACTTCGGCATTTTGCCATGTTTCTTCTTGTTGCTTACGGCCAAATTTAGATCCTTTTTCCATGGCACGGCCTCGTCGGCTATTACGAACTTTTCGACCTTCTTGATATTGGACGGCTTTTTTGAAGCTACGCTTGACTGCATCTTTATAGACTTTGGCACAGCGTATTTCTGTACCGCATCTTACGACATAGACATCGGCTTCTTTACCACTCATTAATCGTCGAACAACTTCATCGACTAAGCCATCATCAACAAGCGGTTGGATTTGTTTTGGTATCTTCATAATTTTGAGTCTTACCCTCTATATCTTACTCAATAAAAAAGCCTAAGTAGTCATATACTACAGTAGCTTTTATATTTTGCTACCTAGGGTCTAAACCTAACAAAGGTGAGGGAATTAACTGGGAGAGCATCTTTATAGGGTTTGTTTCATTGAACATTGGAACTAACGCTAATTTAAAAACACTAATAACAAAATTGTGTTCATTTTCTTGTGATGTTGAATTAATATCAAGTGATTGAACTCTCCACATTACAAGGACGAATTGCTCATTATGACCACTCGCTATAACGCAGAACGTAGTCTATTTGTCTTGTATTTATTTTGTCTGTCAGTACTTTTATCTACGGTCCAAGCTCAAGAAAACATAGTTGTTGATATTGTTAAACCTAAAATATCTGGCAATAATCAAATTTTCGTATTTTCTGGAACAATAACAGCAAAAAAACAGAGTATGTTGTCACCTCGCGTTGATGGTTTAGTTAATGAGGTTAGTGTTGACTCAGGTAGCAAGGTCTCAAAGGGCGATGTCTTACTCGAACTCGATACGGTTATTATTCAGAAGCAGCTTAATCAGATCAAAGTTAATGTTACAAAAGCAATGATCGAACGTGATGAGGCACAGAGAGTTGTGATAGAAGCTGAACGTTTAATCTCAAATAAACATATTCCTCAAAATGAGTTGGCTAGACGTAAGGCAAACTTAGAATTAAAAAAAGCTGAAGTTTTAGCGATTAAAGCATCACAAGAAACAATGGAAGAAACGCTTCGTCGGCATCAACTCATTGCCCCATTTTCGGGTGTGATCAGCCATAAAATGACAGAGGCTGGAGAATGGGTAAGCCGAGGAGAAGCTGTTCTAGAGTTAGTTGGTCTTAATGACATTAGGCTTGATGTTAATGTACCTCAGGAACATTTTTCAGCTCTTAAAAAAGAAACGATTGTGAGGGTTATTTCTGACGCCTACCCGAACCAGTCTATAGCAGGAAAAATTCAAGCTATTGTGCCGGTAAGTGATGCTCAATTAAGGGCTTTTTTAGTAAGGGTAGCCATAGATAATAGTGAGCTTTCTCTTATGCCAGGGACGTCTGCAGTAGCTCAATTTGAAGTTCAACGTGCGAATAATCACCTTCTTATTCCGAGAGATGCGTTGTTGAATAACCCCGACGGAAGCGTTAGCGTTTTTATCATTGAGAATGACAAAGCCTATCGTCGAAAAGTTGAGCTTGGAAGGACTATGGATAACGGCGTTAATATTGTGAAAGGTATTGATGTTGATGATCAGGTTGTTATTCGAGGTAATGAAGTTTTATATGACCAGCAACCTGTCCGCATCAATCAAATCAGAGATTAAACGAGCATGCTGATAGCACCGATTAATCATGGAAAGTTACTGACTGTTATTGTCTTAATAATAATGGTATTAGGGGTTTCGGCAGCCTATCGTATCCCCGTGCAAATGATACCTGATTTAGATGTACGGACTATCAGTGTCATAACAAGCTGGCCGGGTGCAACGCCACAAGATATTGAAAAAGAGATTATTTTAGAGCAAGAACGTTACCTTAGTAGTGTTCCTAATTTAGTGAGAATGAAATCTCTGGCAGAAACAGCTCGAGCGAACATTCAACTAGAGTTTCCTTTTGGTATTGATATCAATGAAACCATGATTGCGGTCAGTAATGCATTAAGTCAGGTTTCAACGTACCCAGAAAACGTCAATCAGCCACGTTTAATTAGCAGCTCTTTTTCTGAGAATGCATTTATGTATTATGCCGTCACGCCTGTTGCTGGTAATCCACATAATTTAGACATGCACATGGTGACAGACTTTATCGATGATGAAGTGCGCCCGCGTATGGAGCGCGTTCAAGGTGTTTCGAGTGTAAGGTTACGAGGCGGCGCTGAAAGACAAATCCAAATCCATGTCGATCCTGAGAAACTAGCAAATAGAGGTTTATCGTTAACAGATGTCAGAACTGCTATCCGAGAACGAAATCATGACACTTCTGCTGGTGATTTAAATGAGGGTAAACGTCGTTACTTAATCAGAACGGTGGGACGTTTTAAGGATATTGAAGAATTAAAGCAGCTCATTGTTCTCCATGGAAATAACACCGATATTAGGCTTGAAGATGTGGCTGAGGTCAAGCTAGGCCATTATGAGGTATCTGGCGTTGCTATCGTCAATAATGAACCTGCTTTAACCTTAGCTGTCAGGCGTGAGTCTGGCTCAAATGTAATCAGTATTAAACAATCGATGATTGAGGTCGTTGAAGATATTCGGCTGAATCAATTAGAGTCAAATGGCTTAACTATAAATCTCATTGGTGATGATGTACGTTATGTTGAAGCTTCAGTTGATAATATCAGCCGTAACTTATTACTTGGCGGCATATTAGCAACACTTATTCTTTTTTTATTCATGCGTTCTGCCCGTGTCACTCTCATCGGTCTGATGGGGATGCCCATTTGTACTGTTGCTGCATTTATTGGTTTATTAGCGTTTGATCGTACTATCAATGTGATATCGATGGCGGGTATTGCTTTCGCCATTGGCATGACGGTCGACAATACTATTGTTGTATTAGAGAGTATTGAACAGGCTCGCAGGAAAGGGTTGCAAGGTCTGCAGGCAGCTATTGAGGGGATTCAAAATGTTTGGACGGCGGTTCTTGCCTCTAGTTTGACTACAGTACTAGTGTTTGCTCCTGTGCTATTTGTTGAGGAAGAAGCCGGGCAACTGTACTCAGACATTGCAATTGCAGTATCAACCGCCATTTTGGCATCCATGCTTTATGCGGTTGCAGTTGTACCTGCTGCATCAGCCCATTTTGGAGCTGTGAAAAAACAAGCACTTAAAGCTGCTAATAGTGGGGGCATGCTTTTACGAAGCATTTATTGGGTTGGTTCAACATTCTTTAATCGACTAGTCATTCTTACTGTTATTCCTATATTCACAATAGGTGTTGCATGGTTCTTTTTACCTGCAGCTGAATATCTCCCTGAAGGTGAGGAGCCAAAAGCCTTTAGCAGAATGATTGCGCCACCTGGTTATAACTTCATTGAAATGAAGCAGATAGGTGATGAGATTAGAGAGCACTTATCTCTTGCCTTACATGCAGATCCTCAAGAGTTTGATGATGGCAATATTCAATTACCCTCATTGAAATATTATTTTCAGCGCATAGGTCCCGGGTACGTTTGGGTGATGGCTGAGCCGACGCGACCTGAAGACTTAGAGACGATGATGCAAACCTTCACTCATATGTTTAGAAGTTATCCAGGCATGCGAGGCTTTTCAAGTAGAGGCTCTATCATATCGAGTAATGATGGCGGCTCAAGAGCAGTTAATCTCGATATCTCAGGTGCAAATCAAGCTGAGTTATATCAAACAGCTCAAAACGCGCTGCTTAGGGCAGAAGGTATGTTTGAGGGTGTACAAATCACCTCTGACCCTTCTGCATTATCACTTGACCAGCCCTTGATTGAAGTGCGTCCTCGTTGGGAGCGTCTAGCTGAACTAAACATTGATGCTAATGATTTTGGGTATAGTGTTGCTGCTCTTAGTGATGGTGCTTATGTTGATGAGTTTTTCTTAAACGATGACAAAGTCGACATGTTTTTATTTAGTAATGCTGGGCAGAATCAAACACTATCGCAACTTGCTATTCAGCCGATCACAACACCTTCTGGTAAGGTACTGCCACTCAATGCCTTAGCCGATATAATTGAAACAGTAGATAGTGATGAATTAAGACGTATTGATGGACGACGTACGGTTACTTTATTTATTATCCCGCCACGTGATATCGCGTTGGAAACTGCGGTAAATATCGTTCGAAATGAAATGATACCTGAGATGCGAGCTGCTAGCGAAATTGGTAAAGGTGTTTCTATTAGTATTTCTGGAGCAGCAGATCAGCTCGATGCAACCCGTGAATCTTTATCCAGTAATTTCATCATTGCTTTAATTCTTATCTACTTACTTTTGGTCGCGATATTTAAGCATTGGTTTTATCCTTTTTTGATTTTAGCAACGGTTCCACTAGGTATTGCTGGTGGTATTATCGGCTTAGTTGGCGTGAATGCTTCAGGGCCTTTATTTTCAAGTCTCGGTCTTATGCCTCTGATACAACCATTTGATATGATCACTATGCTTGGTTTCATTATATTGTTAGGTACGGTCGTTAATAACCCTATATTGATTGTAGAGCAGGCTCGAAAAAATTTAATGGATAAAGCATTAGATATAACTGATGCAGTAAATCAAGCAGTAGCAACACGACTCCGTCCCATTTTAATGTCGACTGCAACGACTATTTTTGGTTTAGCACCTCTTGTGTTTATGCCGGGGGCGGGTACTGAGCTTTATCGAGGTGTTGGTATTGTAGTGTTAAGCGGCATCTTTTTCTCGACACTAGTGACATTATTCTTTTTGCCAACTTTGATTATCACGCTTTTTAGCTTACAGAAAAAATTTAGAAAAGCATGAATGCCAAAACAATCTAATACTACTTTAAGGTTAGCTCCAGAGAGTATTCACCGGCGTATCTGGTTTTAAGTGAGTTGCACATTGTGCTTGCAGTAATTCGGCGCAAGCCAACGCATCCGTCATGGCGTGATGTTGCCGATAATAAGGTAAATGATAGCGAGTGCGACTGTCTGTTAAGCGGATTGAGGCTGGCTTTCGACTTAGTAGAAGCCGCCAGATAGACTTATTTATTTTACGGCAAAAACGTGCCTCTAATGCCATGGTATCAATAACGGGGAATTCAATTCCTTCGTTAATATGGCGTTTAAGCGCTGCATTGAGAAAGGCCCGTTCGATAGGACTATGATGCACAACGATGATTTTGCCCTGCAAGTGTTGCAGTAATTGGTCTATGACAGTAGAAAAATCTGGAGCATCTGCCACAGCTGAATGGGTGATGCCATGCACCACAACAGATTTTGAGCGTAACTGGCTATCGGGTTTCACAAGCCAGTGTTTGGCATTAGCACAGCGGATACGCGTTGTGCTCATATCAACTAAGCCAATACTGACAATGCTATCATTATTTACGTCTAGGCCCGTTGTTTCGAAGTCTAAGGCTACCATAGGTACATCACTTATCGGTGTGGAGCCAGCGACAATGCCACTTTGATAAAATGCTTTTAATGCTGGATATTTACAGGTCTTTTCTAATAGTTCAAAGCGTTTTGTCCAGTCAGTATGTTTAGCTTTGGGCGAGGGTTGAGCTTCACCAGTAAGTTGATTTTTACCGAGGTAGAACATATTGGGTTCTCAATTGACTCTGCCAGGTTGATACTTGAACTTCATAAACCGCTGGGCACTACTTAATATTTGAAAGGCTTCTTTGAGGTTTTTACGTTCAAAATCAGATAGGTACTCAGGCTCAATATTGTTGTCTGGCTCATGATTTAGTTGAATATCTAAGGCTTGATGACGAATCCTAACCATCGCAATAAATTCAAGGGAATCGCGCAAATCTTGTCCTCTGCCAGGCGGTAAAATTCCTGCCTCAAAAATATCTTCTAGTCGCTCAAAGGTATTGCGTGCGGAGGAGCCCACAGCCAATGCATGCACACGGACAAGATCAGCGAGAGGAGCGGTGCCTCGGCGTTTCATATTGATCGAGTTCGTTTGACGACCATCTGTTTCCATCACAAAGTCTTTGAAAAAGCCTAGGGGTGGCGTTCTAAGCAAGGCATTACGAGCCATACACGCTAAGAAGCGAGAATTTTTATTCGATTTCTGTCTGATTAAGCGGTTTAGCTGTTCTGCCCATTGGATCTGGCCCCATACGCCTTCGAGATCGAAGAAAATAGCACTATGTAATAATGACTCTGCACTAGGTTGCTCTATCCATTGGCTAAAGTATTGTTGCCAAATAGCTAATGGTTGCCGCCAGCGAGAGTTGGTAGCCATTATATCTCCAGTGCAATAGCTATAACCACATCGAGCTAAACCGTCGCAGACAAAACTGGCCAGCGCCGCAAAATATTCATCATGTAAAGAAGGTTGAAAACTGTTATCGAGAATAATGGCATTGTCCTGATCAGTCACAATGAGTTGTTCACCCCTAGCCATAGATCCTAAAGCCAAAAAGCAATAAGGCACAGGAGGAGGTCCTAAGTGGATCTCAGCTAGTTCACACAAACGTTGCTTAAAGCTGCGACCTACCACAGCCATTGCATTACCAATCATTTGTGAATTGGCATCTTGCTGAACCATGCGTGTGAAACACTCTTGTACGCCATTGGTAAGGGCGGTTAACTCATCAAGGCTTTGGGCACTAAAAATATTTTTTACTAGAAATAAACTGTTTTGTGACTCGTAACGTAAAATATCGAGGTGGCTTATCAATCCAATTGGCCGGCTCTTCTTTAGTACGGGTAAATACTGCACATTGTGTTTTAGCATGAGCATCATAGCTTCAAATATAAACTGATTACTCTGAACATAGATTAGTTCTGTATTCATGATTTCTGCTACAGGAATGTCGCAGCTAAAACCTTCAGCAACTAGGCGCCGACGAATATCTGAGTCTGTAACAATGCCAATAACAGGGAGAGATTGCTCTGTTTGGTCTTCTTCAGAACGAGTAATTAATAATGACGAGACGTTTTGTTCTGTCATCTGGATAGCTGCTTGGTGCACAGTGGTAGAGCTGCATACAGTAACCGGTAAAGAGGTGATTAAAGTCTCTACTTTAGCGGTCAGTAAGGTGTTATCGTCTTCGCGTTTGGCTATTGATTGACGTAAACGTGTTTGATCCTCTACCTCTACATAATCTGCAAAACCCTCAAAATTATCAAATAGATAATTGAATTTTTCTTTGCCAATAAGGTAGACCAGCGTGTCTTCAAATGCGATAACGGGAAAACGAATCGGACGATTGTGCATTAAACTTTGTTCGCCAAAAAAATCGCCAGCTTCTAAGCGATTATATAATTGCCCATCCCGACGAAAAACTTCTACTGCACCACTGCGGATTACATACCATTGATAATTGTCTTGGCCTAACTGCAAAATAGTTGACTGCGCTCGGTAATAAGCAACTTCAACATTATTGGCAACGCTGGCCAATTCCTCATCAGGTAAACTTGAAAATGGTGGGTGACGCCGTAAAAAATCTAACACTTCGGATTGTTCAATCTGCATGATCCTGCTCCATCATATGAGTTAGGCTCGTCCTCAACCCTCACTAGGTTGAGGCGAGCCTATATCAAGTCTCATGTTATCTAGGCTCTGACATCAACCCTTTAAGCGTCGAAAATGAAGCAATCAGTAGCACAATTGTAAATGGTAAGCCGGTCGATACCGCCATAGCTTGTAGGGCAACTAATCCACCACCTAAAATAAGCGCTATCGCCACTAAGCCTTCAAATGTACACCAAAACACACGTTGCGGCGTAGGAGCATCGACTTTTCCTCCTGCAGAAATCACATCAATGACCAATGAACCTGAATCTGAAGATGTCACAAAGAAGACAATCACTAAGATAATCGCAATAAACGATGTGATTTCAGACAGTGGTAATGCATCAAGCATATTAAATAACTGCAGAGGCAGCTCACTTTCAGCGACTTTTTGGTATCCCTCAGAGACAACTTGATTAATGGCTGTTCCACCAAATACAGTCATCCAGAATGCACCCGCAAGAGAAGGTATCAATAATACTGAAATAATAAATTCTCGTACGGTGCGACCTCTAGAAACACGGGCAATAAACATACCTACAAAAGGACTCCAGGATATCCACCAAGCCCAGTAAAAGGCAGTCCAGCCAGATGAAAAATTACTGTCTTCACGTCCAACTGGGTTAGCTAATGCAGGCAAGTTTTTCACATAGGAAAGAATGTTATCAGCAAAACCATAAGTAATAGCTAAAGTTGGACCAACTATTAATACAAAGACTAACAATAATAACGCTAGAACCATATTGATTTCAGATAGTTTTTTTACGCCGGCATCTAACCCTTTGACTACTGAAATAAGGGCTAGGGCCGTGATGCCGATGACTAAAACGATCTGAGTCGTTTCGCCTAACGGAATATCAAATAAATAGTTTAGACCTGATGCTGCTTGAGAAGCCCCCAACCCTAATGAGGTTGCAAGTCCAAATAAGGTTGCAAGTACAGCTAAAATATCAATGATATGTCCCGGCCATCCCCAGACTCGTTCACCTAAAATTGGATAAAATACTGAGCGAATGGTGAGAGGCAAGCCTTTGTTAAATGAGAACAAGGCCAAGCCTAGCGCCATGACGGCGTAAATAGCCCATGGATGCAGCGCCCAATGATAAATTGTAGCCGCCATCGCAAGCCGTTCAGCTGACTCCGCGTCACCAAGTGCGGCACCTAAAGGCGCCCAATCTGTTCGGATACCTCCTTCTGTTGATGTACCAGCAAACGAGGTGCCAAAATGAGTTAACGGCTCTGAAACGCCGTAGAACATCAAGCCAATACCCATTCCAGCAGCAAATAGCATTGAAAACCAACTTAAATAGCTGTAGTCAGGTGTCGCTTCGGTACCACCAAGACGTACGCGTCCTAAGGGTGAAAAAACGAGTCCAATACTGATCAGAACAAAGATGTTGGCAGCACTAATAAAAAACCAGTCAAGATTCGTGGTTAGCCAACTTCTAATACTGCTAAACAGCGGTTCGGCTTGTTGTTGAAAAAGCAAAGTCAATGCTACAAATGCAATGACCATGATCGCAGAGACAGCAAAGACTCTATTGTGAATATCTAAACCGAACGGGCCTACATTGACTACAATATTGTCTTGGCCTATTTGATAATCGGTATCTATTGGGGTGACTTCGCCATCAGGAACCATAGGGTCCTTATTGTCTGTCATCATATTATCCTTGTGAATTGTCGTTAAAAAATGTCAATAAAGCTTAGAAGTAATAGCCGATATTGATGTTGAATCGTTGCTCATAGTCGTTACTATCACCAGAAGCACTTCCACCTACAAAGGGCTGGTTTTTAGCATGAACCCAGTCAAAATAAGTGAATAGTCCACCTGCAGCGATTGACATACCAGTAACATTCATTACGGTATTGGCCGTATTGTCTGACTTATCAAAAACAATGCCGTAGTTATTGTAAAACTGGATCGCGGTAACGGGGCCAAAGTTCACAGCCCAATCGTAAGCAAGGTTAACCGTTGCTGATGTTGCTTCAGCTGCAATCGAGTCATAAAAGGAATAAGAACCAACGGCAATTCGATCAACTTGAGCAATGTCATACTCATATTGGCTGTATTGAAGTTGCATGTGCCAATTATGGTACTGGCTATTAGTATGTATTGCCCATGCGGTATAGCTTCCAGCACGGTTACTGCCATCATGAATGCCACCTTTTAAACCAGAAACACCTACTTCTGTAGCAAGGTCGCCTTGGTTAAAGTGATATGCAAATCGACCTGTAAAGGTATTATATTCACCGAGCTGTTGGCTTGGTTCATCATAAATTCCATCACTGAGCGTGCGGCTACCGACGATATCATACGAATAGCGATCTGATCGATTATCGACATAACCATCGACACCACCTAACTCATCGTTTTTAAAGAAACCTAAGTCTAACTGCCAGTTATCGGCAATGGTGCGTTTAAATACGATACCTAAATCATAGTCATCTTCTAAACCAAGGTAATAATTTGTACTGAAAAAATAGTTTTGTGAGTTATACGGGCTGTTACCAAAAGGTACTTTAGTAATACCCAACTCAGTTTGCCACCTGTCATTAATTTGATAGCCGACATAGGCATATTTTATGGCGGTCATATAATCAAAAAAGCGGATTTCACCATTGAGTGAAACATCGCCAATTTCACCATTCAAATTGAGGCGGAAAATATCAAAGTCAAAATCGCCACCACGATTTTTATTGCCTTCGTTATATGATGTATAGCTGTAGTTGGTACGAATAGCCCCGCCAACGGTAATACCGTCTTTTGAATCTTCGGCAGGGGCTACCTCTATTTGTTGTTGTGTTGCTGTGATAGCTTCAGCATTAATGGCTGTTTGTGATGTGGCGGCATTAGATTGTGCTTCTAATGTATTTAACCGATCTTGCAGCGCTTGAATTTGGTTTTTTAAACTAGCGAGTTCAGCTGCAGATACGGTAGCGTCTGCATAACTCGGACTAACGAATGAACTTGCCAATAAAGCGGTTAGTAGATGGTGTTTAGGTATCATGTGTTTCCCTTTAATGAAAAATAATAGGGTGTCAATGAGGCTAATTTATATGGGCTGACAATAACGTCTTATGCCTCACACCCAGAAAGTTTCCACGGTGTAAACAGAGGCGGAGATGAAATACAAAAATGTATTTCGAAGTAAATATTGTGTTAGCGTTTATGACGCAGAAATACTCACATAGCTTTATGTTACCGTGAGTTACACATTATGGCTACAAGCAATAATCTTAATAATTGCTAAAAAACTCAAAAGGATAGATAACTGACTCACTTCTAAAGGGGGAGAATTACAGGCGATTAGATTCAGTATAATCTTCAAGGAATTCCTCTATTAGGGACTCAATATCATCATGAAGTTCTTCGATATCAGTAATATCTTTGACGTAGCGCCCCCAGACAAAACCATCTTTGCTATAGCATTGATTCATGGCTATATAGTGGACTTTTCGGCTGAAATCGAGATAAAGAAGATACTTACCAGACTGTTGCTCTACACGTAGAAATAATTGTGCATCATCACGCTGGCCTTTCTCAATATTAGCATTGGATAGGCTCTGATCAATGATTGCTTCGAGTCGGTTTATATCTATGCCCATTGGTTCAATGGTATAGATAATATAAAGTTGTTGGGGATTGTCTATTTCCAATCCTGTGCCGGGATTTCCAATCGCCACTAACGCATGTAAAAAGAGAGCCGCTGAAAGGAGTGCACAAATACCGTGTTTAGCCATAAGTCATAATGCTCTGAAGAGGTTTAGATTTAATATAACAAAAAAACGGCACCTAAAAATAGAACTGGGTTTCATATGTATTGTTATCTAGACCTTGAGTAGCAAGAGCATGCTAGTTAAGTAAGCAAATAGTTTTAATAAAAAAACAGTAATTTATATTATCGATAATTACTGACTAATGTTTGTCTCGATGACTTTTTACACCTTGATTACCAAGTTGAGTGTCAGAGTCTCTTGGGTCATCAAGTGTTGGGTCGTTTTTCTTGACCTCAGAGTCCATTAGCTTTTTAAATATGAATCCAACAACCACGACTAATAAAACGACAATGGCGACTATTGTAGATTTTTCCATCTTAAACCCTTTTAGTTAAAAATATTTCAAAGCGAATGGTTATGACATTACAGACATAAAAAAACCCCAACACGGTTAAGTATTGAGGCTTTTATATTTTGGTACCTAGGGCCGGAATCGAACCGGCACGGCCGTGAAGCCGAGGGATTTTAAGTCCCTTGTGTCTACCAATTTCACCACCCAGGCATCCGAGTATTATAACCGATGTTTTAATGACTTTTCAAAGTTTTTATCTTAGTTTTTCACGCGAGGCAGTGATATTGACTATTATATTTACAGATTTAGGTGGGAATGCTTATATTTAGGTGGCTAAATCTCATCTATTAAGTACAAGTTCTCAGTCGTTGAAACACTGATTATCGCCACTTTGGCAAGCTTAATAGGTAGCAGTTGATTTCCTGCTTAGTCTCCATGGGGGATCAAATTTGTACTGTTTCAGCCAATGGGGGAGGGCCTTTGCAAGCACTGATCTCTGTACGCAGTCATAGCCGATAGGGATTAGTACAATACCATGCGATGTTGTTTCAACGCCTTTCGCAATGACTTCTCGATTGAATGCTTTAGACAGTGAGATAATGCCTTCTACCAATGCTGAGTTATCTGGATTTATATTCATGTCTTTAACTTGAACTCACCTCAAAACATCATGCTTTGATTGGTCCTATTTCTACTTGGTACTAGTTTTTAGTCTCGTCATTTAATGTTATTTCAGACTTTGATTCCATCATGGAGACATCGAAAGGTTTGCTGTCCTCTCCGAAATAAATCGTGCTATGTGGGAATGGGATTTCGATATTAGATTCATCGAATACAAGTTTTACTCGTCTTAGAAATTCACGGCCTACAAACCATTGTTTAATAGGTTGTGTTTTAATTCGGCCTTTGATGACGACGGCAGAATCGCCAAGTTTATCCACACCAAATATTTCTGGTTGCTCAATAATAAAGTGTCCGTATTCATCGTCAGATTGCATTGTCTCTAGGACTTCCTCAATCTTGTTAATAACATTATCGGTATTTTCTTTATAGGCAACACCAATATCAAATACATAGGCTGACCAATCATTAGTCATATTGCTTAGTGAAGAAATATTGCCATTCTGGAAGTAGTGAACGATGCCTTGCAGATCTCTTAAAACGGTTGTTCTCATGGTGATTCTTTCTACTAGCCCTGCCGTGTTATTGATGATTGCAACGTCGCCAACACGAATTTGGTTTTCAAGAATCATAAAGAAACCAGAGATAAAGTCTCGCACCAAGTTCTGAGCACCAAAACCAATTGCTAGGCCCAAAATACCTGCACTCGCCAAGATCGGACCGATTTCAAGGCCCAGTTCTCTCATAATCACAAGTGTCATGGTTACCCAAAGAATGACTAAGACAATTTGTCTGAGTAATCGAACAATCGTCTCAATTCTTTTGGTGGCTTCTAATGCTGTTTCACCATTTTCAGACGCGTGATTTTCCCAGAAGCTCTCGAGTCTGAATAATGTTTTTTTAAGAATAACGCTCAGCGCCCAGCCAAGAAAAAGAACGAAAATGATACGAACTGAACTGTTCAGCACTGCAGTGTAATTAAGGTTTTCAATTAACTTTTGAAGTAGATCCATTGATAAACTCATAAGTTGGGTGATGTGAAAATGAAGTGTCTTTGAATCTGACACTGATAGCAGGTGAAAGTTTTCAAAATAGATGACTAGACAACCGATGTTGACTACTTAGCCTGAGGAAACACTATTTAACTTACCATCAGTGTGAGAAGCTTGCAAATTGAGATAGGCTCATGAATATATTAGTATCTAGGGCCGGAGTCGAATCGGCACAGGTGGAGAAATAATGACCTAGTCCTGAATATCCCCTACTGAAGCGACAACTGCTGAAGGCAGGTCAGACAGTGACGCTAGAGCAATTTCTTGAACCTGTTTAGATGGTAAGATCTTTCCTGTGACTTTTGATGGTAGAGCCCTAGTAGCCGTTGCTGATGCGACAACGGTTGGGTTATATCCCAAGCTAAAGGCACCTCGAGCAGTTGAACTTACACACATATGAGACATAAAGCCGGTAAGAATAAGGTTACTTATATCTGCCTGTTTCAGTAATTCATTCAATTCGGTTTGTACAAAAGAGTCTGGATAGTTCTTAGTAATTACTACTTCATTA
>CALCCU010000168.1 GCA_937900515.1 uncultured Gammaproteobacteria bacterium
TCATTGCCGACAGCCGTTAGGACGGAACCGGTCGCGGTAGCGAGCGGTTCCGTCCTAACATTGTTATTAACAGGAAAAAATTTCCCTGTAATTCTTAGATATATACGGACTATAATTCCCTGTAAGTGAATAATCAAGATAAAAGCAGGAATTATTATGGCTAATGATGCACGGTCAGCTGAAAAGCCCAAATTTAGACCTCAATCAGTTCGTTTGATGGACCAAGTGCGTGAAGTACTTCGCTATCATCATTATTCGGTTCGCACTGAGCACTCTTACATTAAGTGGATCCTCGCTTTTATTCGTTTTAATGGTAAAAAACACCCTAAAGATTTAGGTAAGCAAGACATAGAAGGTTTTTTATCGGATATGGCTGTGAACAAGAATTATGCCGCTGCAACTCAAAATTTGGCGTTGAATTCGATTGTTTTTTTATATCGACATGTCTTAGATTTACCTATCGCCGAAGACTTAGAGCCGATTAGATCAAAAAAGCCTGTTCGATTGCCTGTTGTATTAAGTCAGTCTGAAGTTACATTATTGTTATCTGCTATGTCGGGTGTGAATGGTTTATTGGCAAAGTTGATGTATGGTGGCGGCTTACGTGTGATGGAGGCACTTCGTTTACGCGTTCAAGATGTGGATTTTTCTAATGGTTATTTAATAGTACGTGATGGTAAAGGCGGCAAGGATAGAACAACCTTACTGGCTAAATCTGTTGTGGAGGAGTTACACGCACACTTACTCGAAACAAAAATATTATTTGAGCAAGATCGAGCGAATAATATTGCGGGTGTTTATTTACCCAATGCCTTGGATAAGAAGTACCCTAACGCGGGTGTGACATGGGGTTGGCACTATGTGTTTCCATCCAAAACTCTATCAACTGACCCTCGTACAGGTATTGTTCGTCGTCATCATTTAAATGAGACAGGTTTGCAAAAAGCCTTACGAGCAGCAAAATCTAAAGTTGCCATAGATAAACGGGTAACATCGCATACTTTACGCCATTCATTTGCGACTCATTTATTAGAAGCGGGTACGAATATTCGTGTTGTTCAAAAGCTATTAGGTCATGTTGATGTGAAAACGACGGAGATTTATACGCATGTATTGCAACAAAATCTTCAGGCAGTGGTGAGTCCTTTAGAAAGTTTGGATTTAGGCTAATGGAGCAAATCAAAATGAGTGTGTTAGAGGTATCTATTGCTAAGCAGTATTGTCAGTTAATGGTTGACGGTGAGGTGGTGTTTTCTGCACCGATATCTACCGCGTTAAATGGTGCTGGTGAGCAGAAGAATAGTGGTTGCACTCCACGAGGTTTACATATAGTACGAGCTTGTATTGGTGCTAATGAACCTGAGAATACGGTGTTTGTGGCGCGCAGGCCTACTGGAGAAATTTATACTAATGAGCTAGGGCGTGAATTTCCTGACCGTGATTGGATTTTAACGCGAATTTTATGGCTAAGCGGCATGGAATTGGGCAAAAATCGTTTATCAAATGTTGATACAATGCAGCGTTATATTTACATCCATGGTTGCCCCGATAGTTTGCCAATGGGCGAGCCTTTGTCCCATGGATGTATTCGTATGCATAATAAGGATTTGATGATTCTGTTTGATCTGGTTTCACCAGGCACGCGAGTCATGATCCATGAATAAGGTAGTGATTTATGACATTAGGCCCTTTGATGGTCGACTTAGTTGGTTTGGAACTGACTGAAGTAGAAAAAGAAGTTTTGCAGCATCCGCTAGTGGGCGGCGTTATCTTATTTAGTCGTAATTATGAGTCGCCAGAACAAGTCACTGCATTGACGGCGAGTATTCGAAAGTTACGTAATCCTCACCTGATTATTTCTGTTGATCATGAAGGCGGACGTGTACAGCGCTTTAGAAAAGGTTTTTCACGTCTACCGCCAATAGGTTCTTTGGGTAAGCATTATATGCAGCACCCAAAACAAACCTTAGAACGAGCAGAGCAAACAGGATGGTTAATGGCGGCAGAATTGCGTGCTGTGGGTGTGGATTTTAGTTTTGCCCCTGTTTTAGACCTTGATTATGGCGTGAGTGAAATTATAGGTGATCGTTCATTCCATCGGGATCCTGAAGCTGTTGCGTCAATGGCTCATGCTTATATTCAGGGTATGAAGCGTGCGTGGATGCCTGCGGTGGGTAAGCATTTCCCCGGCCATGGTGCGGTTGAAGTGGATTCACATCTAGGTTTACCTGTCGATGAACGCCATTTTGAAGATATGTGGCAGGCCGATATATTGCCGTTTCGTCAATTATGCCAATCAGAGTTAGCAGGGGTGATGCCGGCACATATTGTCTACGAAAAAAGTGATCAACTGCCAGCAGGCTTTTCGCCATTTTGGATTAAAGAAGTCTTACGTGACCGACTCGGCTTTCAAGGTGCTGTATTGAGTGATGATTTGAGTATGGAAGGGGCAGCAATCATTGGCGGCCCGCTTGAACGTGCTGAAGCAGCGTTAGATGCTGGCTGTGACATGGTGTTGGTGTGTAATAAGCCGGAAAGTGCGATTCAAGTGATTGATGGTTTGAAAATGAAGGCGGATCCTTTACGTCATATGCGTTTAGTCAGGTTGCATGGTAGACATGCATTTGATCGCGATGAATTATTTGCCAGTCAGGAGTGGAAAACAGCTGTAGACACTGTGATGAGCTATGCACCTGACCCCGAGCAGGAGTTAGATTTAGCATGAAAAAAATCAGTTTAATTGTTTTATTATTTATTGCTCTATTCATTCAGCTTACAGCTTATGCTGGTGCAAACTCAGTAGCCGTAAACGCAGCAGCTTCATCGACACAAATAACTAAAGACACTGCAGTCGACACTGAAGAAGTGGCTGATACTAGTGACAAAAAGATACTGGATTTAAACAGTACTCTTGTGATTGAAAGTAGTGAATATGTATCTAAGTTACCTGAGTTTTTACACGGCGGTTTTTTACTTGAATACTGGCAGTGGATAGGCTTACTAGTAGCGATTCTTATTGGTTCGGTCGCTGATAAATCGCTTGCATGGTTGCTTAAGGTAAATATGCAGCGTTGGCTTAAACATTACACTGCTTTTAATGGCTTAGATTCTAATATATTAAGACCGTTAGGGTTGATGGCAATGGCATTGATTTGGTGGGTAGGATTGAGCGCCTTAGCATTGCCGGAGTTGTTAGGATCGATTCTGTTTATTTCGGTTAAGTTATTGGTGAGTTTGTCTGGTATTTGGAGTGCATTCCGACTAGTCGATATTGTTGATGCTTTGTTAATGAATAAAGTGAGTAAAACGGAGACTAAATTCGATGACTTATTAGTGCCCATGGTGACGAAAACATTTAAGGTGTTTGTCGTGGTCATCGGCATAGTCTTTGTTGCTGATAACTTAAATATTGATGTTTCAAGTTTATTAGCAGGTCTTGGTTTAGGTGGTTTAGCCTTTGCTTTAGCTGCGAAAGATTTATTAGGCAATTTCTTCGGGTCTTTGACGGTGTTACTGGATCGTCCATTTCATATTGGTGATTGGGTGATTATTGGTGATGTCGAAGGTTCGGTTGAGCAGGTAGGTTTTAGAAGTACTCGAATAAGAACCTTTTATAATTCGATGATCACCTTGCCGAATGCATTATTAACAACCAGTAAAATCGATAATATGGGCGCTCGTCGTTATAGACGAATGAGGACGATGTTGTCAGTGACCTATGATACGAGCCCTGAAAAAATTGATGCGTTCTGTGAAGGGATCCGCGAGCTTATTAAGCTACATCCTTATATGCGTAAAGATTACTATCAGATTTACTTTAATGAATATGGGCCTGCATCATTAAATATCTTGGTGTATGTATTTTGGCAAACGCCAGATTGGAATACGGAACTACGCGAACGCCATCGTTTCTTATTGGATATTTTACGTTTAGCAAAACAGTTAAATATTGAGTTTGCTTTCCCAACTCAGACGCTTTATTTAAAGCAAGATAATCAACCCGTGCCAAGAGATATGCAAACAAGTGGATTTCAAACGGCGATGACGGAGCAAGATGCGTTTGAATTAGGGCGCAAAGAAGCAACGGCAATAGTTGATGGCACATTAGGGCAAGGCGTAAAACCTGAACCTGTACGTTTTTCTTAATTTTAGATTGTATATTTTAGAGTGAGTCACTAAGCCTTTATGACTGTTGAGTTTGTCCATTTACATCTACATAGTGAGTATTCTCTTGTTGATGGTTTAGTGAGAATTAAACCATTAATTAAAGCGGTTGCTGATGCAGAAATGCCTGCGGTTGCTGTTACTGATCAACATAATTTATTTGCTGCGGTAAAAGTTTATAAAGCCGCTCAGCAGTCAGGCATTAAGCCTATTTTGGCTGCAGATTTACGTTTGCGTGATCCTAGTGATAGTAAGAAAAGCAGTCGTTTTGTATTGCTATGTCAAAATACAGAAGGTTACCTAAACCTATCTCGCCTATTGTCCCGAGCTTATATTGAAGGTCAGCATTTAGGCGTGCCTATGTTAGATCTTGAATGGTTAGATGGTTATACCGAAGGTTTGATCTGTTTAGCGGGGGGCCGTGAGGGGATCTTAGGTAAAGCTTTACTCAATAATCTGACTGATGACGTTGAGAAAATTACGGCGCATTGGAAAAATTTATTTCCAGATCGTTTGTATTTGGAGTTAATTCGAACCAGTAGACCTGACGAAGAGCGCTATATTGCAGCTGCATTAGATCTCGCTGTTAGTCATGACTTGCCCGTTGTGGCAACTAATGATGTGCGTTTCTTGGAGCCCGATCACTTTGAGGCACATGAAGCCAAGGTATGTATCAATGAAGGTCGCTTATTAGATGACCCAAGACGACCACGCAACTATTCTGAAGAACAATATTTAAAAACGTCCGAGCAAATGGCTGCCTTATTTAGTGATATTCCTGAGGCGATTGAAAATACGGTTGAAATAGCAAAACGCTGTAATGCTCAACTGACATTAGGTGAGCATTATCTACCTGATTTCCCTGTGCCAGAAGGCATGACGATTGGTGAGTTTTTTACTAAAGAATCATACGAAGGCTTAGAAGAACGTTTACCCATTTTATTTCCTGATCCCGATGTACTGGCTGAAAACCGTAAAGAATATGAAGACCGTTTACAGGTTGAGCTAGACGTTATTAATGAAATGGGGTTCCCTGGTTATTTCTTAATCGTTGCCGATTTCATCAAGTGGTCTAAAAATAATGAAGTACCAGTAGGACCTGGTCGGGGTTCTGGTGCGGGTTCTTTGGTCGCTTATGCATTAAAGATTACTGATATTGACCCACTTCAATACGATTTACTATTCGAGCGATTTCTAAACCCTGAACGTGTCTCCTTACCCGATTTCGATATCGATTTCTGTATGGAAGGGCGTGATCGTGTTATCGAATACGTATCTCAGCATTATGGTAAAGATCATGTATCACAAATCATCACCTACGGTACCATGGCTGCCAAAGCGGTATTACGTGATGTCGGGCGAGTACTCGGTTTTCCGTATGGTTTAGTCGATGGTCTAGCAAAGTTAGTGCCTTTTGAAATTAAAATGACGCTAACTAAGGCCCTTGAACAAGAGCCATTACTTCAAGAACGTTACGATAAAGAAGACGATGTTAAAACCTTAATTGATCTAGCTTTGCAGCTAGAAGGTCTAACGCGAAATGTCGGTAAACATGCTGGTGGGGTTGTAATAGCGCCAAAAGCCTTAACTGAATATACGCCTGTTTATTGTGAACAAAACGGTGCTAGTTTTGTATCACAATATGATAAAGATGACGTTGAAGATGTCGGTTTAGTTAAGTTCGATTTCTTGGGTTTAAAAACCTTAACGGTCATTGATTGGGCTGTTAAAAATGTAAAAGAGATGTTGTCGCCTGAAGAGGCTGCCAAGATTGATATTACTCAAATCCCTCTTGATGATATTGAAAGCTACAATCTATTAAAACGAGCCGAAACGACTGCTGTATTCCAGCTGGAATCGCGTGGTATGAAAGAGCTTATTAAAAGGCTGCAACCAGATACTTTTGAGGATATTGTTGCCTTGGTGGCGCTATTCCGTCCGGGGCCGTTGCAATCAGGCATGGTAGATGACTTTGTTAATCGTAAACATGGTCGTGCGAAAGTTGATTATCCACATCCTGATC
Organism: uncultured Gammaproteobacteria bacterium; assembly: GCA_937900515.1. Classification (GTDB taxonomy): domain Bacteria; phylum Pseudomonadota; class Gammaproteobacteria; order Nitrosococcales; family Methylophagaceae. Next base: position 6,188 of record CALCCU010000168.1, read on the forward strand.
TTGAGCCAGTATTAAAACCAACTTACGGTGTTATCGTTTATCAAGAGCAGGTAATGCAAATCGCACAGGTGCTTGCAGGATATAGCCTCGGTGGGGCTGACATGTTACGTCGAGCCATGGGTAAGAAAAAGCCCGAAGAAATGGCTAAGCAACGAGAGTTGTTTTTAGAGGGGGCAAAGAACCGAGATATTAGTGAAGATACTGCAGGGCCTATCTTTGACTTGATGGAAAAATTCGCTGAGTACGGTTTTAACAAGTCGCATTCGGCAGCTTATGCACTTGTAGCCTATCAAACGGCATGGCTCAAAGCGCATTATCCAGCGGCATTTATGGCGGCGGTGCTATCTGCTGATATGGATAATACCGATAAGGTTGTTGGCTTAATTGATGATTGTCGAGATCTTGGGTTGGCCGTACTGCCTCCCGATGTGAATAGCAGTAAAATTCAGTTTACAGTCGCGGACCCAAAATCAATCCGTTATGGCTTAGGTGCGATTAAAGGAGTAGGGGAAGCTGCATTGGTGGGTATTGTCAGTGAACGTGCTCAAGGTAAGCCTTTTTCAAGCTTGTATGATTTCTGTCAACGCGTTGATATGAAAAAAGTGAATAAACGGGTTATGGATTCATTAGTGAAATCAGGTGCGTTTGATTCATTGGGCGGGCATAGAGCGAGTTTAGAAGCGAGCATTCCGAAAGCGTTACTGATTGCTGATCAGCATCGTAAAAATAGCGATAGCGGCCAGAATGATATGTTTGGTTTGATGACCGTTGATGAAGAAGTTCATGATGAAGAACCATTGGTAGAGATGCCTATTTGGTCCGACGAACATTTATTGACGGCTGAAAAGCAAACCTTAGGTTTATATTTGAGTGGCCATCCTATTGACCGCTATGTGGATGAATTAGCACGTTTTGTACCTAAAAAAATTAGTGAATTAGATGCGCCCGAAGCGAAAGGGTATCAACGTAATGAAATCCCCGTTATTACGGCTGGTTTGATTGTGGCGATTCGTACTATGAAGAGTAAAAATGGTGGCAGGATGGCGTTTATTACATTAGATGACCAAACCGCTCGCTTAGAAGTGCGTATTTTTGCTGAGGCATTCGAGAACTATCAGTCATTACTTCAACCTGATAAGTTGGTTGTGATTCAGGGTAAAATTGGTCAAGATAATTTCAGTGGTGGTTTAGCTGCAACGGCTGATACAGTCTATGATATGACTAGAGCTCGTGAAATGTGCGGTAAATCATTGATGATAAGCATTGATAATGATTTAGGTGATGAGGGATGGATTTCATCTCTACAACAGACTATTTCTCCATGGAGAGAAGGCATGATTCCGGTAGAAGTCGCCTACAAAAATAATACGGCTAAAACTATGATTCGTTTAGGTGATGAGTGGAATGTTAAACCATCAGATGCCTTACTAGAGGATTTAAAAGCTTTAGCTGCAGTAGATGCTGTTATTATGAAATATAACGGTTAGTAATAGGATTTGATGTTTTATGAACAGCAAAGATAAACATCCTCAAGAAGATAAAACTGAACTGTTTGCAGAGGACCTAAGTGCTGCAAAAGAAACTCTGGTAGCCAAACATCCTGTCACAAAAAAGAATATGACGGAGCAAGAGTCAGCCGAATACTTCGGTTTACCTTTTATATCCCTTAAAGACTATAACTTTACCGAGTCTGTTTTAAATGTGATTCCAGCAGAGTTTGCACGCCATCATCACGTTATTCCCTTGGCTATTTCTCAGTCGCGGTTATCGGTTGCAATGGCAGACCCTCAGCAACAAGACGTATTCCAATCGATCGGTTTTATAACGGGTATGAGTGTTGATATATCGGTAGCAAGTGCACAAGATGTGGATTGGGCTGTTCGTCGATTTTATGGTCAACAAGATGATGAGCTGGCATTAGAATCCATTGATGCTCATCATGAACAGCATAGCGTTGCTGAACATGAACTAGAGCGCTTAGGACGAGAACAGCCTATTGTTCGCTTAGTGAATAATATTATACGTGATGCCATTGATAGGAAGGCTTCAGATATTCACTTACGTCCACGTGAGAAAAATGTTGAGCTGCTTTATCGTATTGATGGCTCTCTCACGACAATTCGGTTTATTAGTAAATCTTTATTAGCCGCAGTCGTGAGCCGCATAAAAATTATTGGTGGGATGAACATTGCAGAACGACGAATGCCACAAGATGGCCGTAGTTGTGTTCGCACGGCTTTGAGTGTCGTTGATTTACGTATTTCGATTATGCCAACGGTTGAAGGTGAAAGTGTTGTTATTCGCTTACTTAATTCACAAGTAGGCCTAAAATCAATTAATGGCTTAGGTTTTAATCAGAAAGACGAAAATACGTTTATAGACTTAATACATAAAAGTAATGGTGTCTTTTTAGTGACTGGTCCAACGGGATCAGGCAAATCTACCTCGTTGTATGCTGCATTAGAAGAGGTGCGCCAACAGAACGTTAATATCATTACAGTAGAAGATCCTGTTGAATATCATATGGATGGTATTGAACAAATTCAGATAAATCATCAGACTGGTTATACCTTTGCTCGTGCTTTGCGTAATATTTTACGACATGATCCTGATGTGATTCTGGTTGGTGAAATTCGTGATGAAGAAACAGCAAAAATTGCTGTGGAAAGTGCACTCACAGGGCATTTAGTCTTGAGTAGTCTGCATACCAATGATGCGGCTGGTGCAGTTACAAGACTATTAGAAATGGGCGTAGAAGCTTATTTATTGAATGGCTCTTTATTAGGCGTGTTAGCACAGCGTTTAGTGAAGAAGAACTGTCCTCATTGCTTGAAAATTGAAAATGTTGATGCTCTAGTGAGAAAGTCATTAAAAATTCCACCCAATGAAGTGTTTTACATTGGCAAAGGGTGCCAGAAGTGTAACCAAACGGGTATTAACGGACGATTAGCCGTATATGAGTTATTAAAAGTAGACAATGAACTTAAAAAGCTAATTAAAGAAAATGTGGCTACTAGTGATATACATGAATATGCAATTAAAGCAGGTATGACTTCTTTAACTGAAGATGCATTGCAACGTGCTCGCAAGAAAGAGATTTCACTCGCTGAAGTCTATCGTATAAGATTAGACTAACAAATAAGTAATACTAGTTTTTAGATAAAGGGTCTCAATTAATGGACGTTATTCCGTATTTAAAATTAATGGCAGATAAAAATGCTTCTGATGTCTTCTTTTGTACCGGAGCTGAACCTCACATTAAAATTGAAGGTAACATCCGCCCTGTAGGCACTCAAAAGTTAGAGCCTGGTGATGTTGAAACGATGGCTCGTAAGATAATGAATGATGAGCAACAAAATAGTTTTGAACAAACATTAGAGTGTAATTTTGCCATCCCTCTTAAAGATGTAGGTCGTTTTCGTGTCAATATCTTCCGGCAACGCGGTGAAGTCTCTATTGTTATACGTTATATACAGAGCCATATTCCTCGTATAGATGAGATGAATCTACCCGTAGCTTTAGAAAAGATCATCATGGAAAAACGCGGTTTAATTCTTGTTGTGGGTGCAACGGGCTCTGGTAAGTCAACGAGTTTGGCGGCAATGATTGGCCATAGAAATCGTAACTCTGTATCACATATTTTGACGATTGAAGACCCACTTGAGTTTATACATAATCATGAAAAATCTATCGTGCAACAGCGTGAAGTTGGCATTGATACCATCACTTATGAAAACGCACTAAAAAATGCCCTCCGCGAAGCGCCAGATGTCATCTTGATTGGTGAAATTCGTGATATGGAAACCATGAAGCATGCAATCAATTATGCTGAAACAGGTCACTTATGTTTAGCAACATTACATGCCAATAATGCGAATCAGGCGCTTGATCGTATTCTAAACTTTTTCCCTGAAACCGCTCATAGGCAACTACTCACAGATCTCTCACTCAACTTACGATCAATTATCTCGCAACGGCTAATTAAAACAGTTGATAATAAGCGCGTACCAGCTGTTGAAGTAATGCTTAATTCACCCTATATTGCAGAGTTAATAACTAAAGGTGATATCAGCGGTATCAAAGAGGCGATGAAAGAAAGCTCAGAAGAGGGAACCATTACCTTTGATCAAGCTTTATTGACCTTATACCGAGCAGGTAAAATCTCCTTGGACGAAGCAATTCATAATGCTGATTCGAAAAATGACCTTAGTCTGGCTGTACGTATGGGCGGCGATGCCGATATTAACTCAGATGACGACAATGCAGAATTAATCTTAAGTTGAGGTAATACTCAGTTTTGCTTGATGCTTAATTTAGGTCAACGTGTATAATTCACCCCAAATTTGAAATTAAGGTAACAATGATGAAGTTAAATTTCCTAGACTATGAACAACCTATTGCTGAATTAGAAGCAAAGATTGATGAGTTGCGCTATATGAGCAACGATAGTGATTTAAATATCACTGAGGAAATTCAAAAATTACAAGATAAAAGCGTTTCTTTAACGGAGTCTATCTTTTCATCATTAACACCATGGCAGACGACGCAAATGGCGCGTCACCCACAACGTCCTTATACGCTGGATTATATCGAACAAATTATTACTGATTTCGAAGAGCTACATGGTGATCGTGCTTATGCTGATGATCAAGCCTTAATTACTGGTATTGGTAGGTTGAATGGTCGTTCTGTTGTCGTAATAGGTCATCAAAAAGGCCGTGATACTAATGAAAAAGTAGCACGTAATTTTGGTATGCCTAGACCAGAAGGTTACCGTAAAGCACTTCGCGTTATGAAAATGGCCGAGCGATTTGGGATGCCTGTCATCACATTTATTGATACTCCGGGTGCCTACCCAGGTATTGGCGCTGAAGAACGAGGTCAGAGTGAAGCTATTGCTCGAAATTTATTTGAAATGGCTCAATTAAAAACACCAATCATTAGTACTGTTATTGGTGAAGGTGGTTCTGGTGGTGCTCTAGCTGTGGGTGTGGCTGATCATCTAATGATGCTTGAATATAGTATTTATTCGGTTATTTCTCCTGAAGGTTGTGCATCTATCCTCTGGAAAAGTGCTGAAAAAGCACCTGAAGCGGCTACAACTTTAGGTGTGACATCGACACGATTATCTGAGCTAGGCTTAGTTGATCAGGTTATCAAAGAGCCATTAGGTGGCGCTCATCGTGATGTCTCAGATATGGCTGAGCGAGTAAAAGATGCGATTGAACTTAAATTAAGAGAGTTAGAGGCGTTATCAAGCGAAGATTTAATTGATAAACGTCAAGAACGCCTATTGAGTTACGGTGAATTTGAGGGCTGATCAGCCTTTAAGAACGGGTGTTAAATCAACAACAAATAGCTGATTTAGTTAAAGATAAATCAGCAAAAAAGAAAGTTTGGATTGCTTATAGTGGTGGTGTTGACTCCCATGTTCTACTGCACCTATTAGCTTCGGCATCTAGCGAGCAAGCAATTCAAGTCAATGCCATCCATATCGATCATGGCTTGCAACCTCACTCTGTGCAGTGGGTAAAACATTGTGCAAACACTGCGGAGGCATTAAATGTTCACTTTGTATCTATCAGCGTTAGAGTAGAAAATATTGATAGCTTAGGTATGGAAGCAGCTGCTCGTGAAGCGAGGTATAAAGCTTTAGAGCAGTATTTAAGCGATGATGATATTTTACTGACAGCTCAGCATCAAGAAGATCAAGCTGAGACATTACTTTTACAATTGCTCCGCGGCGCAGGACCTAAGGGTTTATCAGCAATGGCTTCTGAGTTCATGTTGGGTGATGTTGATGTGTTTAGACCATTAATCAATCAATCTCAAAATGATATTTTAGATTACGCGCAACAACATAATTTGCACTGGATTGAAGATCCTAGCAACGCGGATACTCGTTGGAGCCGCAATTATCTCAGGCATTCTTTATGGCCTGTTATCACTGAGCGTTGGCCTAGTTCTGCTAAGACATTAAGCCGAAGTGCGGAGCATTGTGCAGAAGCCAGTGAATTACTTGACGACTTGGCACAACAAGATCTTGATAGTTTAACTACACTGACAGCAGCTAGTGCTTTGCCTATTGATGAGTTACTTGCCTTGAGCAAAGCAAGACGCAATAATCTATTACGCTTTTTTATACATTCACAAAAACTTCCAGCACCTTCAACGATTAATTTACAGCGAATTATTGATGAAGTTTGTCTAGCAAAACAGGATAGTGAACCTCTTGTCAGTTGGTCTGGTATTGAGGTGCGTCGCTATCAAAATCAACTTTATTTCATGAAACCATTAGCTGTTTATAATCCTGATAAACAGTTGGAAATTAACAATTTTGATGATATTAGTTTAGGTGATGGGCGAATTCTCCACTGGGAAAAGACAAGTGAAAAAGGCGTTGATATATCGATGCTAAGGAAAGGGATGACCCTACGTTTCCGTCAGGGTGGGGAGAGGATAAAACCCCCAGGTAGTTTGCATCATAAAGTACTGAAACACTTGTTCCAAGAGTGGGGTGTACCTTCTTGGTTGAGAAGCCGAGTTCCTTTAATTTTTCTTAATGATGAATTGATTGTTGTCGCAGAGTATTGCTGCAGTGATATTGCAACTGTTAATGATAGTCAGCAAGTGTATTTACCTGTAATAAAAAATGCTTGAGTGGCCATATTTTGATTGAGAGAAATGTCCATTTCTGTTACTTTGTATAGCTGATTTGTGTGCCACTATTCTGGTTGCACCATTTAATTAGAATTCTCCTAAAACTATGCCTAAATTTATATTTGTAACCGGTGGTGTTGTCTCTTCCTTGGGTAAAGGAATTGCAGCAGCATCATTAGCCGCTATTCTTGAGGCGCGTGGCCTCAAAGTGACTTTGGTGAAACTCGACCCTTACATCAATGTTGATCCAGGTACAATGAGCCCACTTCAACATGGTGAGGTATTTGTCACTGAAGATGGTGCTGAAACCGATCTTGATCTTGGTCACTATGAGCGATTCATTGATGGCAAGATGAGCAAGGCCAATAATCACACTACTGGGCAGATTTATGAAAATGTCATTCGCAAAGAGCGTCGAGGTGAGTATTTAGGTAATACTGTTCAAGTTATTCCTCATATTACTGATGAGATTAAACGTTGCATCTATGAGGGTGCGGGCGACTCTGATGTGGCATTAATTGAAATAGGTGGAACAGTAGGTGATATTGAGTCATTACCTTTCCTAGAAACTATTCGTCAGATGGGTACACAGCTTGGTCGCGATAATGCCATGTTCCTTCATTTGACATTGGTACCTTATATTCCATCTGCAGGCGAAATAAAAACAAAACCTACTCAACATTCTGTTAAAGAATTGAGAACAATTGGTATTCAACCTGATGTGTTGCTTTGTCGTATGGACCGTCCATTACCTGATTCGGAACGCCGTAAAATTTCATTGTTTACTAATGTTGCCGAAAAAGCAGTTATCACAGCCGTTGATGTCGACAGTATTTATAAAATCCCTGTAGAGCTTCATAAACAAGGTCTTGATGATATTGTTGTTGAGCAATTACGATTAGATGCTCAACCAGCCGATTTAACTGAATGGCTACAAGTAGCCGATAATGTTAATAATCCTGAAGGCCAAGTAGATATTGCTATGGTCGGTAAATATATGGATTTAACCGAAGCGTATAAGTCATTATCCGAATCATTGATTCATGCTGGTATTCATACTCGAACTAAAGTGAAAGTGCATTACGTTGATTCAGAAACTATCGAACAAGATGGTCCAGCAGCTATCGCTGATATGGATGCTATTCTTGTCCCTGGTGGCTTTGGCGAGCGTGGTGTTGAGGGCATGATCTTAACTGCACAATATGCACGTGAAAACGATATTCCTTATTTGGGTATTTGTTTGGGTATGCAAGTTGCTGTTATTGAGTATGCACGTAATAAAGCAGGCTTAGAAGGTGCTTTCAGTACTGAGTTTGATATCAATACTCCTCATCCTATTATTGGTTTGATAACTGAGTGGCAAAAAGAAGATGGTAGTGTAGAACAACGTGATCATGATTCAGATCTTGGCGGTACAATGCGCTTAGGTGGTTACCAGTGTGTTCTTAGTGAAGGTAGTTTAGCTCAACAAATCTATGGCGCGAGTGAAGTCAGCGAACGTCATCGTCACCGTTATGAGTTCAATAATAACTATAAACA
>CALCCU010000169.1 GCA_937900515.1 uncultured Gammaproteobacteria bacterium
ATCATTTGAATTTCAGAAAGTTTTTGCTGATCATTCATGTAAAATTTTACTACATCTTCAGGATCTTCATAACTTGCTGCGATGCCGTCAATTACTTCTTTAACTTTAGCTTCTTCTGGCTCAATATTATTATCAGAAATAATCTTACCGATTAATAAGCTTAAAGCTACACGTTGTTTAGCAGAATCTTTAAAGTTTTCAATATCAAAAGGAATGCCTTCAACATTTACGCCTTGGTTACGTAAATTGGTTTTAGCTTGCTCCATTAAGAATTCAGCTTCACGTTGGACGGGGCCTTCAGGTAATGCAATTTCGTTATTTGCTACAAGGCTATCCATCACTTTACGTTTATTTTGTGATTTTAGCGTTGAAGTTAATTCGCGAGTCATATTCGCCTTAACTTCTTTTTTCAAAGCCGCGAGACCACCATCAACACCACATAAAGTAGCAAAGTCTTTATCTAATTTAGGAAGCTTTTTCTTAGCAACTGACTTAACTGTAACAGCAAAGCTTGCTTCTTTTCCCTGAAGATGTTCAGCACGATAGTCTGCAGGGAATGTCATAGTAATAGTTGCTTCTTGACCTGCTTTTTTACCCACTAATTGGTTTTCAAACTCAGGTAGCATGTTACCGTCACCGATAACAACTAAAACATCGGTACCTTTTCCGCCGTCAAACTCTTCGCCATCGATGCTGCCAACAAAATCAATAGTAACACCATCTTCTTCTTTCGCTGCACGTTTCAATGGTTCCCATGTCATACGTTGTTCACGAAGTGTTTCAAGCATAGTATCGACATCTTCAGCTTGTACTTCAGCAGCAACTTTTTCCAACTCAATGCCATCCAAGTTAATTTCTTTAACTTCAGGGAAAACATCGTAGATCATGCTATAAACCAAAGAAGCATCTTCTTCTTTCATTGTTTCGATGTGAGGAGGACTTGCAGGATTAATCTTTTCTTGAGTGAAAGCTTCTTGCATGCTGCTTTGAACTAGCGCATCAATTACATCTCTACGTGCAGATGCACCATGAGATTGAGCAATCATTTTAGCTGGAACTTTACCTGGACGAAACCCAGACATTTTGACTGTTGGCTGAAGTGCTTTTAAGCGTTCTTGAACAGCTTGTTCAATATTTGCATCTTCAACTGTTACCGTCATACGGCGACCGAGTTCGCTAACATTTTCTACAGCAACTTGCATTATAAACCTCAAACATGGAATTTTTTGCTAGTAGCTGATGACTATGTTCGAAGTCATCAGCACTAAACATAGATGGTACGAGAGGAGAGACTCGAACTCTCACAGGTTACCCCACTAGAACCTAAATCTAGCGCGTCTACCAATTCCGCCACTCTCGCAAAAACTGTTGCTCAGATAACTCGCTATCTGATGAAGTCGGCTATTATAGACATAGATCTTAAAGAAAACTAGTGTTGTTTAGTTAAAAAAGTTAAACCAACACTCGCTTTCTCACAAAACTGTTGAAATACAAGGAAATCTTTTTTATCAACTTGTTGTTTACTTACATGTCTATCTGCAATAAAAACCCCTATTACCTTATCTTTAACGACAGCAGGCATAATCAAATATGGTGGCAGACCTAAACTATCTAGTGTGTTTTTATTAATTGTGCCATTGATCTCTTTTGGGTTTGAAGGAATCAAGGAGCCTCTATGTGTGGTAATCACCTTATTAAAGACGTTAGTCTTAGTCGATACATCAATCTTAAATAGGTTTGCTAACTCACTGGCATCTTTTCCTAAGGCATATTTACAAATCAGCGTTTTATGATCTTTAGAAATAATAGCAAATATCGATCTGTCCATATCGATTCCGCGAAGTATCCCCTCTAATACCATTTCGATAATAACGTTAATTGATGGCTTTTCATGAATTGCGTCAGAAATTTCTGCCAAGAGATCATGTTGAAGTATTAATTTCTCATCACGTTCATCTATATCTTCTTGCATAACCACTTCTAATTCAGCTTGCTCTCGCTGAGATTCATTTGATTGAAGAGAAAGACTATCCTCATCACCTTTGACCTCAATAGGTATAGAAGCCTGAGGTATATGTTTACTAGCTTCAATAATTCCATAATCTTTTGTTATGGCTTTTGATTATGAAGCAACTGTGGAAGAGGGCTTTCTAA
>CALCCU010000170.1 GCA_937900515.1 uncultured Gammaproteobacteria bacterium
GTGATGATATTGACTTGATTGCTGAAGCTAAGCGTTATCAATCTGCATCTGCAATTTTGCTTGATAGTTATAAACCAGGTATCCCCGGGGGAACTGGGCAAGTGTTTGACTGGTCTCTAATCAAGCAAGTTGATAAGCCACTGATTCTAGCCGGCGGATTAGATGCAAGTAATGTGGCTACAGCTATTGAGCAGGTAAAACCTTATGCTGTTGATGTCAGTGGTGGCGTTGAACTGGCAAAAGGGATAAAAGAGAAACAAAAAATATGCGATTTTATGCAAGAGGTCCTAAATGACTAAACAAGTAGAGAGTAACTATTACGACACCTATCCTGATGAGAATGGTCATTTTGGAATCCATGGTGGTCGTTTTGTTGGTGAAACACTAATGGAAGCGATTTATGCGCTTGAAGAAGCGTATACACAATATAAAAATGATCCTCAGTTTCAGGCTGAAATCGATAAGGATTTAGCTGATTTTGTTGGTCGTCCATCACCTCTTTACCATGCAGAAAATTGGAGTAAGCACCTAGGTGGAGCTCAAATTTATCTTAAACGTGAAGACCTTAATCATACTGGTGCACATAAGGTAAATAATACGATTGGTCAGGCTTTGCTAGCTAAGCGTATGGGTAAAACTAGAATTATTGCTGAAACGGGAGCAGGTCAACATGGTGTTGCAACCGCTACCGTAGCTGCACGCCTAGGTATGGAATGTGTTGTTTATATGGGCGCAGCTGATGTAGAGCGTCAGGCACAAAATGTATACCGCATGAAACTGCTTGGCGCAGAAGTTATTCCTGTCGAATCTGGCTCTCGTACTTTGAAAGATGCTTTAAATGAGGCATTACGTGACTGGGTAACTAATGTTGATGATACATTTTATATTATTGGAACGGTTGCTGGCCCACATCCATACCCTGAAATGGTGAGAGACTTTCAAACGATAATTGGTCGAGAAGCCCGTAAACAGATATTGGATAAAACAAATAAATTACCTGATGCACTAATTGCATGTATTGGTGGTGGTTCTAATGCGATCGGTTTATTTCATCCATTTATAGAAGATAAAGACGTTGAGATCTATGGCGTAGAAGGCGCTGGACACGGAATTGAGACTGGTAAGCATTCAGCTCCTTTGTCTGCAGGAACGCCTGGTGTTCTGCATGGTAATAGAACGTACCTGATGCAAGATGAGAATGGACAAATAATTGATACACATTCTATCTCAGCTGGCCTTGATTACCCTGGTGTAGGGCCTGAGCATGCACTATTGAAAGATTTAGGTCGCGCTCAATATGTATCAGTAACAGATGATGAAGCATTACAAGCATTTCACGATTTGACTCGAATTGAAGGTATCATTCCTGCATTAGAGTCAAGTCATGCATTAGCATACGTGACGAAATTAGCGCCTACTATGTCACCAGACCAGGTTCTATTAGTTAACTTGTCTGGTAGAGGTGATAAAGATATGCATACCGTTGCCGAGATGGCTGGTTTAAGTTTTTAGAGGTTGAACATGAGTCGAATTAAAGGTTGTTTTGAAAAATTAAAGGCTGATGGTCAAACTGCATTGATTACTTATATCACTGCAGGCGATCCTGAGCCATGGGTAACCGTACCAATGCTGCATGCACTTGTTGATGCTGGCGCTGATATTTTAGAGGTAGGGATACCTTTCTCTGATCCTATGTCTGATGGACCTGTTATTCAAAAAGCATGTGAAAGAGCATTAAAATATAATGTTTCCATCCACAATGTATTAGAAATGGTGCGTCTGTTTAGAGAAAAAGATAATGAGACTCCTATTGTTCTTATGGGGTATGCAAACCCACTTGAAGCGATGGGATATCAGGCTTTTGCTGATAAAGCTGCAGAGGTCGGTGTGGATGGTGTTTTAACGGTTGATATGCCGCCAGAAGAATCTGATGAGTTTTTATCGATTATGGATTCTAAACAGATTGATACAATCTTCCTTGTTGCACCAACAACATCTGTTGAGCGTATGGAAAAAATTGCTCAATATGCTCGTGGATTTATTTATTATGTTTCAATTAAAGGTGTTACAGGTACTGCTGAGCTAGATGTATCTGAGGTTGCTGATAAACTTGAACTATAGGAAAATCAAATGTAGCGAGGTCTT
>CALCCU010000171.1 GCA_937900515.1 uncultured Gammaproteobacteria bacterium
GCCAACAATAAAAAAGTACCTATTTAGGTGCTTTTTTGGTTTCTACGGCCCTTTGTATCGGCCTCAACCGGATTTTGATATTTATGATTTCAGTTACACTTCCTGACGGTAGTCAACGACAGTTTGACCATGCAGTTTCTATTTATGATATTGCCAATGATATAGGTACAGGACTAGCAAGAGCGGCATTAGCTGGTAAAGTTAATGGCCAATTAGTTGATACGACACACCTCATCGAACAAGATGCTGATGTTGCCATTATTACAGCTAAAGATGATGAAGGGCTCGATATTATTCGTCATTCAACATCTCACCTTATGGCTCAAGCAGTAAAACAGTTGTTTCCAGAAGCGCAAGTAACAATAGGTCCAGTCATTGATGATGGTTTTTACTACGATTTTTCATACAAAGAAGGCTGCACTCCTGAAGATCTAACAAAAATTGAAAAACGTATGGAAGAATTGGTTAAGCAAGATTTACCCATCCGTCGTGAAGAAATCTCTCGTGAAGCGGGAATTGAAAAATTCCGTGAAATTGGTGAAAACTACAAAGCCGAAATTCTAGAAGATATTCCTAAAGGCGAAACGCTGTCTTTATACGGTCAAGGCGACTTCATCGATTTATGCCGTGGTCCACATGTGCCTAGCACAGGTAAATTAAAATCATTTAAATTGATGAAATTAGCTGGTGCATACTGGCGCGGTAATTCAGAAAATGAGATGTTACAACGAGTTTATGGTACTGCTTGGGCTGATAAAAAAGCACTAAAAGCGTACCTGTTTCGTCTAGAAGAAGCTGAAAAACGTGACCATCGTAAAATAGCTAAAAACCAGAACCTATTCCACCTTCAAGAAGAAGCGACAGGAATGGTGTTCTGGCATGACAATGGCTGGCGTATTTATCGCGAAGTTGAGAATTATATTCGTGATGTATTAAAGAATAATGATTACCAAGAAGTACGTACACCTCAGGTTGTCGATCGTACCCTGTGGGAAAAATCTGGCCACTGGGATAAATTCGGTGACATGATTTTCAGTACTCACTCAGAAAATCGTGAT
>CALCCU010000172.1 GCA_937900515.1 uncultured Gammaproteobacteria bacterium
ACTACTACTTAAGAACTGAAACAGTTGCCAGTTTTATCTTGATTTCCGCAGCATACTCACTACTCAAACATAAATTTGAAAAGTATATTCCTAGCTGGACACCGATTATTACTCTAGCTCTAGCTGCTATATGCTATCTAAAGTCCAGTTCAAATGCTTCATGGGTATTGTCACCGTTTCTTTTAGCATTCACAGTAAATCATTTAAATTTAACTCCAGAAATATTTAAAAACCTACTTAGCTTTACGCCATTAAAATTATTAGGCATTTGGTCTTTTTCTATCTATTTATGGCAACAGCCACTCTACATTTGGGGAGGGCAAGGCTATTTAACACTCTTAATAAGTATTATTCTTGGATTGACTTCTTTTTATTTGATAGAAAATCCGTCGAGAAAATACTTAAACTCAAGATGGTAAGTGAACGATCGTCTTTTAACTTAAAATAAACACTTCTGGGTGGTTATCAACGAACACAGTTTCATTAAGCTCAGCAACTTTTATCACATTAATGATACGCTGTTCATAAAGCCAATAGAAAAATCCACCTTCATACACGTGCTGCCGCCACTGGTATTGACATTGTATGAAATTATTTTCTACTGAGCCTATCTGGCAAGGTTCAAGCTCGGCCTCATCTAAACCAATAAAACTCAGCTTAGCCTCGCTTAACGTTATCTGAAAGCAATCTATTTGTATGGTGTCTGCATCAATTTGTCGCTGTTCAATGCTGTTATTCATGACATTATCACCCTGCCTATCTATTACACATTGCTTATCAAACGCATAAAAAGCATGTTCTCTCGATAATGGGAGACGATCGGCTTGTGCAGTACGTTCCGCCTGATGTTGCTCTGACAGCTGGCTTTTATCCCACTGCCTTGTAATAACTTGAAATAGATAGAGACTCATAATGCCTTATGGGGTGTGCTAATAATTTGAAGAATAATTGTAACAACTATCGTCTATCATAGTATCAATTGAACTAAGCCAAATTGGAGTAAGTGAATGAAGAAAATATGTGTTTATTGTGCTTCAAGCCCAACGAT
>CALCCU010000173.1 GCA_937900515.1 uncultured Gammaproteobacteria bacterium
ATCATCTATCGCTTCTTTCTTTTTGTTTGAAACTGAATATTTTAAGTATTGGTTCTACTTTTTCACTCCGCTATGTTTTATCTTTGGGTTACTGTGCAAGTCAAGCCATGTCGCGCTTGGGTACATGCTGATGCTTGTTGATATAGGCGTAAATCAAGCTACATCTTTCGGCTATTACTCGCAAGTCATCTACTTGGTATTCTACTGGCAACTATGGAAGGCGGCGCATGATCACAGCAATGGCGGTATCAGGAATCATTCTGCTAGCCATCAAAATCATCAAGCTATTAAGGGCTAAGGAATGACCGAGCACGAACTAATGGAGCTTTTATTCTCGCGTGTATACGCGCCTTTTATAGCGTCTATGATCATAATGATTCGAGTGTTCTGGATGTTTCGCAAGTCAGATCTAGAGCGCGGTGAAAAAATGAACACGCAACTTAAAGAGCAAATCAAAGAGGAAAAGGACGAACTCAATAAAACTATCAATGATAAGTTCGAGCTGCTGATAGGGCATAGTAGCAAGCAAACCGACTTATTAACGGCTATGAATGAGAAGCTAACCCTTGAGCGCATAGCATCAGCTAAAGGCGATCAGCGGCTTACCAGCTTAGAAGATATAGTTAGACTGAGGCAGGTAGACAGACAATAAAAAGCCACTCCAAAGGGTGACTTACACAACTCAACCCTTAACAATTCCCGTTAATTACAGTGTTAGGGTTCTGTGTGCCGCCAAATTCCGTCGCCAAACATGTGTGTATCTCTATGAATTAGGCCACTACACCTCGCGCATGTACTCCATTGATCATACGCATCGCCGCGCCCGCCAAATTTACCTTTTGTCATCGCTGTGCTCGGAGCTGGTTTGTCCAGTAACCAGCACATAAAGAACGCTCTAATAACTCCAGAGCTTTTTTCTCCAGCAGCGTTCAAGTTATTTCTCCCTCCGCACTTCACACAAACGTAAGCGTCGTCATCAGGAAGAATTGGTCTTTTGCAGCTGCTGCATTTCGTTTTATCTAACAATTTCAATCTCCAAGAAAGAATCCTAACAACGCCATAGTTTTGACCTTCGCTGCGCTCCGGCAACACATCGGCAGGTTATAGCGCGCTTTTAATTTTTCTATTCTGCTCTGCATCCCACCGACAAAACTCAATAAACGAATCAAAGCAATCTCCATATTCAAGAAACCTCTTATATCGCTTCTGTCCCCTGGTTAATTTTGGAGGCTTAGGCATGGTGTCTTTGGCTATCTGCTTTCCTTTTTCAGTCAAAGAATAAATTACTTTATCACCAGCCCATGACGGTGCTGCTTGCTTGATGGCTAACCCACCATTAATTAGCTTTTCAAACTCAACTCCATCTTTACTTGTTGGGTTTGTTACAAACCAGTTACGACTTTCTCCGTTTGAAAGCCCGCAGGTGTGATGCATTAAACGGTTTTGGTGCTCTGTTGTTTCCATTTTTATCTCCATGCGCTGCAATAACAACTCGTTCAATTGGAAGCTCGCAAGCTCGCTCCATTAACTTTTGGGGTTATAACCTCCGCTATTGCCAATCAATTAACGCATGTATTTTATCGGCTCTAGCTTTAGCTAATTATAAGCTGCCCCGTCTCATAGTTGATTTTATACCGCCGTCTACACTCATGACACATCACCTCACTAAATGATGGGAACAGCATCAGAGGAGCACGGCAACACGGTGAAGGGTCAGATTGACTAGCCATTGCTCATTTCCCGCTCAAGCGCCGCAAGAGTAAGCAGCTCATTCGCTCTTATTGACGGGTCTTGCTGCACATCAATCTTTATGTTCTGCGTAGCTATGCCTACAATAATATCGCTTATCTTATTCTCAATAATATCCCTTAGCTTTGCTGTTTCTTTCTCGTTCTTCTTCGCTAGATTCTCTAGTCTTTTAATTCTAGTTTCTTC
>CALCCU010000174.1 GCA_937900515.1 uncultured Gammaproteobacteria bacterium
CTTCGTTAAAATCCATCAGTCAGGAATATATATTATGCGAACTATGAGTTACACCAAATAGGCGCTTAACCACATACCAGTACTGCGTGCTGTTATGAGGCTTATCACCTGTTTAATGCCAATCTGTCAGTTAATGATTTGTTGTGTGTGATGTGCAATAATCTCAGGTCGAAGAATTACACAATGCGTTTCAAAAGTTTGCTTATCAACTGAGAAATAATCACCATAGACGTCTAAAGCAATTTTGATGCTACCATCCCAGATATCAACGGATTTAACTTTTCCAACTTCGCCAGCTTTGATTAGTCGTTGAGGTTTAGAGTCGATAATTTCTTGGAAGTCAGTCTTGAATGAGAATACTTCGCCAAGATATACAAGTGCTTGATCTTTAGTAAATTGATCTGACATTGGTTATTCCTTAAAAGTTAGATGCGGATTTATGGATTAGGTTTTGTTCAAATGCCCAATCTGGAATAGTTGCTGGTTTAGCTTCGAGAATCTTAATCAAAGGTACAACGTTAGTTTTTCGGGTGGATTCAGGTTTTAAGTCGATGTTAATACCGTATTGTTTAAGCTCTTTTTTATGTCTATAGAATGTTGCTGGTGAATGCATGTTTCTAAGATCATGACCTTCCATCCATAAGGTATAAGTTGAGCGTAATTTAGTTGGTAATTTTAGAAGAGCTTCGTCGTTTAATTGAATTTGCTCAGGCATTTCAATTCTCCCCATATATTCATGAAACAAGCGTGTAACGCCATATTCCATTAAGTCGGTTGCCGTTTTTATATTTAATCGTTTTAACTCTTTTCTGAGTAAACGTAATTCTGCACGAAGAACATTTTCTGACCATTCTTCAATGCCTTTTTCTTGTAATTCTAGTGGTAATTGTCCTCTTTTTGTTTGTAGTTCTAGATGCTTAGAATAAAAAACTTGTTTGTGATATTCAGATGTAAAGCCAAAGTAAATAGAGCCTTTTTTGTTTTGGGCCCTACCCATTCTAGTTGACCCCTTTGTTTCGGCTGCTCTAAGCCAAGCCATAACATCAGCTTGTGAAGGAAGGCTGTATGAGTAATTTATATCTGTGCGCCCTATCTCATAATTACCTTTTGAAACATTATCAATATCAGTTAAAGAAGGTTCAAAGTTGAAGTGATCACAGATGGTGTTATAAACAGCATAATTAATAGCAATTAAATTATCACTACCGAACACATTATGACCTTGAAGGAATTTTGAAGGATTACCCATAACAAGTAAGTGTGTTGCGAGTCCTGTTCCATCCCCTCCTACACTTTTTACAGACATTCTTTTATCAAAAGAACCAGATAAATGAAAAAGGTCATTGGATTCCCAAAGTAGCTCACCACTAGAGTCAGTTTTAGTCAGTTTACCTGTACTAATCGGCTCATGAATGAGTGGGAAAACGGAAGTTGACCAGTCAATCATTGGACGCTAGTCACTCTCATTTTGATAGTAATGTCGGGTTATTACTAGACACCCGACATATAGACTAAAAAAGCTGTCAATACTCTTGTAAGACATATTTAAGTAAACCTATAGAACTAATTAGAAACATGATAGCAAATATATACGGTTATAATTAATTCTACAAGACCAATAAGAGGATTAAATTATGGCTTTAGGTGAAAATTTAAGCAGATTAAGAAGAGACAAAGGATGGAATCAGGAAAAACTGGCGAATCTTGCAGGAATAAGTTTAGGTCAAGTTTCTAAGATAGAGAGGAATAAAGATAAACCTAAATTAGATACGATTTATTCACTAATAAATGCTCTCGAATGCACTCCAAATGCTTTACTTAATGACGTGACAGAAACCAGTACGAACGGAAGACTAGAAATGGCGCTAGAAAGACTAGTAGAGTTGCCAGAAGATGAAAGAGAAGCATTGATAAATATAATAGATAAGTACTGCTTAGCTGTTGCATATCAGAAAATAGGCGAGAGCAATCCGGTTAGTTTTTTTAACTTTGGTCAGTTAAGAGGGAAAACTCAGGAGTTATCGAAGAAAGGATAGTGTATTTATTTAAGATCGTATGGTTTAGCAGGGCAATAGCGTTCTAATACTTTTTGAAGAATGTTTCCCTGTATATCTTCCGAGACCTTTAGCCCTTCTGGACGTCGGTTTAGCATGCTACGCATAGCTGTCCTTCGGGCTTAATTAGAATTGGTGTTACTTAACCAGGTTCTTTTTAGCCTGGGCAGCAACGGGGAACGGAATAATCTTAGCGGTGTTCTGTTCCTTCTTCTGTTTACGATCAGAAACTAACTGGCGATGAAGTCGATAAGACTCAAGCAATGCCATCTTCCCTGCTCTAACATCACCCGATGTGAACTTGTCACCTTCTGGAGACCATAAATAGCCAGAACCAAAAGACCAACCAGTGAAGTCATTGCGCTGGGTGAATGATGGACAATGGCCACCAATCATTAACATGCACTCAATAACTGATTTGGGAGCAATACCAGTTTTTTTATAGCGTAGAACTGTACGGTGAGATATCTCAAGATAATCAGCAATATCTTGAGTAGTCATGCGTGAAACATAACGAGCTTCGTTAAAATCCATCAGTCAGGAATATATATTATGCGAACTATGAGTTACACC
>CALCCU010000175.1 GCA_937900515.1 uncultured Gammaproteobacteria bacterium
CTAGGAATACCGTAGCAGGATGAGAAGAGCGGGAGAGACTGCGCACCGTAGCTCTGAGCTAAGGCGATGTGACGGACATACCAATGAGTACGCCGAATGCTACAAATACTGAGGATACGTAACTATGAAAAGAACCGTAGTAAATTGAATCACGAGGATATCTTTTTAGAGCTAATATAATATGCTCCCCTATATTGTGTGCTTAGCGTTACTCCTAGCATGCTAGTGTATGATCGTACATCAATGAATCCTAACAATTAGCTTGATGTACAGCTCGCCACTATAAGTGAGTAGTTCTATAATCATACAAGCTTGAGTTATTTACTTCACTACTTGTATTTTTTGAAGGTATTTATCAAAGATTTGAGGAGGAGAAAGTGGCTGAGATCTAGTGCTGATAGGTTTTGAAGCGAGACTGTTGCTGGCTACGCTCATATTGATATGACCGCAGCCGAGTTTGTTTGAATGAAAGCTAAAATTAATTAACGTTATGCTGTTTAGTATTCTGTTTATGGCTAGGCTTATGTGTGCTTTCAGGATCAGACACATATTGCAATGCTCTTAGGATATTCTGACGAGTGATTGTGCCAACAAGGCGGTTATCCATAACGACAGGGAATCGTTTGTATGAACCTTTCAGGAATAACTCTGCAACTTCTATAATAGGTGTCTCAACGTCCAATACATCGACTTTATTAGTCATGAACTCAGATACACGTCCAGCAGCGCCATCTTGCTGGTAAGCGGCATTTAGGGCGACTTGCATACAATCTTTTTCAGACAAAAAACCTATCATATTTCCATGCTGGTCGATGACAGGAGCACCAGAAATTCGTGATTCAAGCATATGGTGAATTGCTCGTAAAATTTCCATATCAGGTGTAAAGGTGCATTTGTTCACCGACATGTAATCTTTTACTTTTAGTGATGCAAGCATAGTCTCTCTCCTTTATTATTTTTGTTCTTTTAATGCTGCTTTTTTTAACTCACACATCTCTTTTTCTTCACTAGAGCATGCTCCACTGCAACTACCTGCAAGGCCGACTTGATTTAAGCCCCCACAACTACCTTTAATAGCAGGGCGTCCTAACAATACGCCTATAGCCATACCAGCTACGGCTATTAACAAAACAATAAGTGTTGCGATAAAAGTAGACATTAGCCACCAAAGTCATCAAGGAAAATACTATCAGGTTCAACACCTAGATCTTCTAGCATATTTACAACGGCTGAATTCATCATTGGAGGACCACACATATAAAATTCACAGTCTTCTGGGGCTGGGTGGTTTTTCAGGTAATTGTCGTGTAATACATTGTGTATAAAGCCTGTGTAGCCTGTCCAGTTGTCTTCCTCCATTGGATCAGATAACGCAACATGCCACTTAAAGTTTTCATTCTCTGCTTCTAAAGTGTCAAAGTCTTCAACATAAAACATTTCACGGACACTTCTAGCGCCATACCAGAATGACATTTTACGAGTACTTTTCAAGCGTCGTAATTGGTCGAAAATATGTGAGCGCATTGGCGCCATACCTGCACCACCACCGATAAATACCATTTCTTTATCAGTATCTTTAGCAAAGAATTCACCAAAAGGACCGGAGATGGTCACTTTGTCACCAGGTTTTAGGTTAAATATATAGGATGACATTTGCCCAGGAGCGATATCATCACCTGCACCAGGAGGAGGTGATGCGATGCGTACATTAAGCATAATAATACCCTCTTCTTCAGGGTAATTAGCCATAGAGTATGCCCTGATTACATCTTCATCTACTTTAGATGTGTAACGCCACATATCGAATCTATCCCAATCTTCTCGGTATTCACCATCAATATCAAAAGTTTTATACTCACTGATATGAGGAGGACATTCGATTTGTATAAATCCGCCTGCTTTAAAGTTAACATTCTCACCACTAGGCAACTCAAGTACTAACTCTTTAATAAAAGTGGCAACATTGTCGTTAGAGCGAACAGTACACTCCCACTTCTTTACTCCAAACACTTCTTCAGGTACTTGGATCTTCATGTCTTGTTTGACAGAAACTTGGCACGATAAGCGCTCACCACAAGCAGCTTCACGTTTAGTAATATGTGATTCTTCAGTTGGTAGAATAGATCCTCCGCCTTCCAATACTTTCACTTTACACTGGCCACATGTGCCACCACCACCACAGGCGGACGATACAAAGAGATTTGAATCTGCTAGCGCACCTAATAACTTTCCACCTGCAGGTAAGTGAATGGTTTTTTCATCATTTATGTTGATGGATACATCACCTGTGGAGACAAGTTTTGAACGGGCACTTAAGATCAAGAAGACCAGTGCCATAATGATAATTGAAAATAGAACAATACCTAAGATGACTTCCATTACAGTTGAATCCCCGAGAATGCCATGAAACCAAGCGCCATCAGGCCAGCAGTTATAAATGTGATACCAAGACCTTGTAAACCATCTGGTACGTCGGAATATTTAAGTTTTTCTCGTATGCCTGCTATGGCTGTTATTGCCATAGCCCAACCAAGACCACTACCAACACCGTAGACAGCGCTTTCAGCTAGGTTGTAGTCGCGTTCAACCATGAATAATGTACCACCGAGGATGGCACAGTTAACCGTGATTAATGGCAAGAAAATACCTAATGCGTTATAAAGTGCAGGTGCAAACTTATCCATAGCCATTTCTAATATTTGAACCATGGCTGCAATTACACCAATGTAACTGATAAGGCCTAGGAAGCTAAGGTCAACGTCAGGATAGCCAGCCCAAGCTAAAGCACCATCTTTAAGTAAGAACTGATAGATAAGGTTATTAGCTGGAACGGTAATCATTTGAACAAGTATTACTGCGATACCCAGACCAAGTGCTGTTTCGATTTTCTTTGAGACGGCCAAAAAGGTACACATACCCAAGAAGAAAGATAAAGCTAAGTTCTCTATGAATATAGATTTAACAAAGAGGCTTAAGTAATGCTCCATTTATAGAACCTCCGTACGATGAACTTGGTGAATCTGATAATCAGCTGGTTCAACTTGTTCTTTTTTAAGACTACGAATGAGCCAGATTAAAAGCCCTATTACGAAGAATGCACTTGGTGGTAATAGCATTAAGCCGTTTGGTATATACCAGCCGCCTTCATTTGCAACAGGAATAACTACATGGCCAAATAACTTACCTGTCCCAAGGAGTTCTCTAAAAAACGCTACGACAAGTAGAATTAAGCTGTAGCCCAAACCATTACCGATACCATCAAAGAAGCTAAGTACAGGAGGGTTTTTCATTGCATAGGCTTCTGCACGACCTAAAACTATACAGTTAGTAATAATCAAACCTACGAAGACTGATAGTTGCTTGCTTGCTTCGTAAGCATAGGCTTTTAACAGCTGGTCAACAATAATTACTAATGAAGCAATAATCGTCATTTGCACGATAATACGAATGCTTGATGGAATATGATTACGTATGGAACTGATTATCGCACTTGAAAATGCTGTGACCGTAGTTAGGGCGATACTCATGATTAATGCAGCCATCATATTAGTTGTTACCGCTAGAGCAGAACATACCCCGAGTACTTGCAATGTGATCGGATTATTGTCAATGAGTGGATCAACTACACTCGATTTGATTTCGCTCGCCATTTTTATTTCTCAGCCTCACTCATCTTTTTCAAATAGGGACCAAAACCATCGTTACCCAGCCAAAAGTTAACGAGGTTTGATACGCCGCGGCTAGTTAGTGTCGCACCAGATAGACCATCAACTTGATGTTCTGCACCTGCTACTTGAAAGTCAACGTGCCCACGAATTACTTCGATTTTTAACTCGCCAGAATCATTAAATGCTTTCTTTCCTTGCCATTGTTTACGCCATTTTGGGTTATCGACTTCACCGCCTAACCCTGGCGTTTCTGCATGTGAGTAGAACTGTAAGCCGCCAATAGTATTAAAGTCAGATTCAATTGAAACGAAACCATATAAGGTCGACCACAAGCCGTAGCCATGAACAGGTAAAACAACTTGTTTGAGGTTATTACCGTCTTTCAATAAGTACACTTTTGCAAATTTAGCTCGACGAGCGATATTAGCAATATCTTGTTGTTGGGATAGCTGAATACTTTGAGCAGGATCGTCTGCTGCTTTTTTCTGATCATAAGTATCAGGATCAATATCAGAATATTCACCCGTTTCAAGATCAATGATTTTTACTTCAAATTGTTCAAAGAGTGTATTTACATCAGATGACTCATTGAGCAAACCCGTCACCGCAAGTATGTTTTTCTTGATGTCAGCTTGTTTATTTGCAACTTGAAGAGGCTTAAACATAACTGCAGATGTAGACACTAATACAGAACATACTAAGCAAAGTAGAAATGCAACGATGATCGTTTTCTTAGGGTCATCGTTTGGCAAGCCAAGTATCGATGCGAACATACCTTTATTTTTATTATCTGCCATAACCTTAGCTTCGCTTTAATCGTCGTTGAATATTAGCTCGCACTACAAAGTAGTCAATGAGAGGTGCAAAAATATTGGCAAATAGAATTGCCAGCATAATCCCTTCAGGGAAGGCTGGATTAACTACACGAATTAACACCGTCATAAAACCAATCAAAGCACCATAAATCCAACGGCCTTTATTGGTCATTGCTGCCGATACAGGATCGGTTGCCATGAAAATCATACCAAATGCAAAACCACCTAAAGTTAAATGCCACCACCAAGGCAAGCCAAACATTGGGTTGGTATCGCTACCGATAATATTGAACAACATACTTGTTGCTATCATGCCGAAAAAGACACCGAAGATAATTCGATATGAAGCGACACGTGTATACAATAAGAACGCCGCACCTAGTAAACAGGCAATAGTCGATGTTTCACCGATTGAACCTTGCATTGAACCTAGAAAAGTTTGTGTCCAAGTAAAGCCAGCACTAGTGATTGCTTCTAAACCGCCGGCTGCACCTAAAGCTAGTGGTGTTGCGCCACTAAAGCCATCAATAGCTGTCCAGACAGCATCACCTGACATTGAAGCCGGGTAAGCGAAATATAAAAATGCTCGACCTGTTAATGCGGGGTTTAAGAAGTTTTTACCTGTACCACCAAATACTTCTTTACCGATAACTACACCGAAAATAATACCCAAAGCAACTTGCCATAAAGGAGTAGATGCCGGCATGATTAATGTGTAGAGCATTGAGGTAACTAAAAAACCTTCATTAACCTCATGGTTACGAACTGCAGCAAATAAGACTTCAAATGTACCACCAGCAATCAATGTTGTTAGGTAGATCGGTAAGAAATACAGCAAACCGTGGATCATACTTGCCGTAATACTATTGGGATCAAAGCCAATGTTAAGATAGCTTAGAATTGAACCACGCCAGCCTTCAAGTTCGGTCATACCTAATTGAGCCATTGCTGTGTTAGCTTGATGCCCTGTATTCCACAACATCATTAATATGACGGGGAATGTCGCTAATACGACATAGGTCATTAGACGTTTTAAATCTATACCATCACGTACGTGCGGAGAGCCTTTAGTTGTATCGCTAGGCGAGTACAAGAATGTATCAACCATTTCAAAAACGGCAAAATACTTATGATAAGGGCCACCTTTTTGAAACGATGGTTCAAGCCTATCAAGGAATTTTCTCAAACCAGCCATGCTTATCCTTCTTTTTCTATTTGAGTGAGGTTGCTTCGTAATACCGGGCCATAGTCAAACTTACCTGAACATACGAAAGAGCAAAGAGCTAAGTCTTCTTCATCTAATTCAAGACAGCCTAATGCTTGAGCAGTATCTGTATCTCTAACAACTAATGCTCGGAGTAATTGCGTAGGTAATATATCCATAGGCATTACTGATTCAAAGGCGCCAACAGGTACCATCGCACGAGGACTACCATTTTGAGATGTCGTCATGCTGATATCTTTTTGGCCAAATATTTTGGGCAGAAATACATTTAATGCTGAAAACTTATTCTTACCTACAGGTTTTATCCAACCGAAGAACTCTCGCTCCGTTGGTTCTGCAATAACAGAAATTTGGTTGTGGAAACGGCCGAGGTAGCCAGCCCAGTTGGTTGCTGTATGACCGTGTAGTACTGAGCCAGATACGATACGTGATTGGACTAGTTCTGTTTCATTTTTTACAAGCTGCTCAGTGCATGCACCTAAGCGAGTACGAATGAGCCGAGGTTCTTTAACCATGGGCCCTGCTAGTGAAATTATGCGTTCTATCCATAATTTACCCGTTGTAAATAACTTACCGACGGCAATCACATCTTGATAGTTAATTTGCCAAACTGTTTTATGAGCACTAACTGGATCGAGGTTGTGAATATGTGTACTAGCTAAACCTGCTGGATGAGGGCCTGAGAATGTATGTGTTTCTACATTACTTGGCATATTGGTAACAGTAGGAGACGATTCTGATTGGCAAATATATAGTTTACCTGCAGTTAAACGACTTAATACGGTCAAACCAAAAGCATAAGCGTCAGCGTATTCATTGATGATGATAGCTGGATCGGCTGCTAAAGGATTTGTATCTGTAGCAGTTACAAAGATAGAGTGAGGAGTCGTTTCAGGGTTTGCTGCTTTGCTATAAGGACGAGTGCGAATCGCTGTCCATAAACCTGAGTCGAGTAAGTTTGCTTTTACTTTTTCTGCAGATAGTGAGGCGAGTTGCTTTGATGAATACTTCTCAAAGTTAATTTCATCATCGCCTTCTAAATCAATGATAACAGCTTGTAAGGCACGCTTAGCTCCACGCCTTATTTCTCTAATGACCCCCGTACCTGGCGCTGTATATTGAACGCCTGGTATTTTTTTATCGGAGAATAAGGCCTGGCCTAATTTTACCTGCTGACCTTCTGTCACTAGCATAGTAGGTTTCATGCCTACATATTCATTGCCTAAAACAGCAACTGAAGTGACAGGGTTAGCATCGCTAATCACTTGTGCAGGTTGACCTGCAATGGGCAGTGTGAGCCCTTTTTTTATTGAAAAATGCATAGATGCTTGGATTGAGACATAAAGTTTGTCTTCTACCGAACTCCTTAAGGCTTAAGATGCTATCTAGTATAGGTATTGTTAAACATTATTGGAAGGTGTTCTCAAGGAATATTCCGAAAAAACAGTGATTATTTTGTATTAATAGGTACCAGCCAGCGTAAGCCTATTCCAAAACCAATTAAACTAGTCAAGGCGGCTAAACTGAATGTGGCAGTCGGGCCAGGTGATAACCATAGGTAACCACTCAATAAGCTACCCAGTGCGCCTCCTGCTCCGAAACCAATACTACTGTATAGTGCTTGCCCTCTTCCCTGATTTTTACCTACAAAATAGTGATGAACCCATGCTATTGCTGCAGCATGAAAAGTACCAAAACTTGCGGCATGTAATAGCTGTGCGAACAGTAATAGTAATAATGATTCAGGGAAAATACCTATGATTAGCCAACGTAGAGAACTTAGAAGTAAGCTGATTAATAGCACATTTCGGATGCCATATTTAGGAAGCCAGCGGTGCATAAAAAGGAAAATAACAACTTCTGCGACCACACCTAATGCCCATAATTGACCAATCAAACTGCGGCTATAGAGGTGCTCCTCTAAATAAATGGTATAAAAAGTATAGTAGGGGCCATGACTCATTTGCACTAGAAAACTGATTGCCAAAAAGGCTAGGATTTCTTTGCGTTTTAATAAGTCTTGAAGTGGCTCATGGCTTTGCGTTAAGTGGTTTGACGATGATTCAGGCACAGTTAAACTGATAAACCAAATGGCGATTAAGCTCATCAACATGGCATAGGGGACGATGCTAGCATCAAAGTATTCGAGCAAAATACCAAGTAGAACAACAATAATAATAAAGCCAATCGATCCCCACAGGCGGATCTTGCTGTAGTGATGACTATTGTTGCCTAAATGTTGCAAAGTGGTTGCCTCAAATTGAGGCAGGGAGGCATTCCAGAAGAAACTGAAAATTAATAGTACAATGGCAAACCATACATAGCTATGACTTAATAATATGGCTGCAAAGGCAAGACTGCTGAACAGTGATGCCAAGCGAACAATACGCATCTTCTGGCCAGTGTGATCAGCAATCCAGCCCCAGACATTAGGTGCCACAATTCTGCTGGCGAGTAAAATGGCTGTTAATTCACCGATTTCTCGTGCGGAAAAGCCTTCCCACTGTAAGTAAAGTCCCCAGTAGGGGACGATTACTCCGAGTGATGCGAAATAAAAAAAGTAAAAGCCAGATAAGCGCCAGTAGGGCGTATGTTTAAGTGGCACGCCTCTTTTATGCTTGGGCAGGAATTATTGGTGTATTCGTTGTTACATCGTGATTCTGGGCTCTATGACGAAGCATATGGTCCATTAAAACAATCGCTAACATTGCTTCAGCGATTGGCGTTGCACGAATACCTACACAGGGGTCATGACGTCCTTTGGTGACGACTTCGATCGGCTCACCATCAGTATTAACTGAACGACCTGGAATGCTGAGACTTGATGTTGCTTTGAGTGCCATGCTAACTAAAATGTCTTGCCCACTTGAAATGCCACCTAAGATGCCGCCAGCATTATTACTCAGGAAGCCTTCAGGTGTGATTTCATCACGATGTTCAGTCCCTTTTTGTGTAACACAATCAAATCCAGCACCAATTTCAACACCTTTAACGGCGTTAATACTCATCATGGCGTGAGCTATTTCAGCATCGAGACGATCAAAAATAGGCTCACCAAGGCCTGGCGGTACATTTCGTGCAACTACATTAACGCGAGCACCGATAGAGTCACCTTTTAACGACTTCATATAGTCTTCGATTTCTTGCTCTTTATCTGGATCTGGGTTGAAGAAAGCACTTTTTTCAATATGATCCCAATCTAACTTTTCAACCGCGACTGGGCCTAATTGAGCAAGGTAACCTTGGATTTCAATGCCAAATTGCTGACGTAAGTATTTTTTTGCAATACCACCTGCAGCAACACGCATTGCAGTTTCACGTGCCGATGCTCGGCCACCGCCACGATAATCTCGGAAGCCATATTTTTGATGGTAGGTGTAATCGGCATGTGCGGGACGGAATTGATGCATGATATTGCCGTAATCTTTTGAACGCTGATCGGTATTTTCAATGATCATTCCGATCGATGTTCCCGTCGTTTTGCCTTCAAAGACACCAGAAAGTATTTTTACTTGATCAAGTTCTTTTCGTTGGGTTACGAAGCGAGTTTTACCTGGTCTGCGGCGTTCTAAGTCACCTTGGAGGTCTGCTTCACTCAGTTCTAAACCTGGAGGACAACCGTCAACAATACAACCTATTGATGGGCCGTGACTTTCGCCAAAACCAGTAATGGAGAATAATTTTCCGAAGCTATTGCCTGACATAAGGGTGTTCCAAGTAAATTGAAGGTTGAATCTTAAATATTAAACGATAAATAGAGTAGCAAATCCGAGGAAAGCGACAAAGCCTACTACATCGGTAACTGTGGTGAGAAGTACTCCACCAGAAAGTGCTGGGTCAATGCCAAAGCGTCTCAACCCTAATGGAATCATAACGCCAGCTAATGCTGCTGCGACTAAATTAATGATAATAGCAGCGCCGATCAAGGCTCCTAACTCCAAGCTGTTAAACCAAAGAAAAGTGACGAATGCGATAGCAACGGCCCAAAGAAGACCATTTATACTTCCAACGGAAAGTTCTTTACGTAATAGCCAGTTCTGATTTTTATCGTTCAGTTGACCTAAGGCCATAGACCGAATAACTAGAGTTAAAGTCTGACTTCCTGCGACCCCACCCATGCTGGCAACAATAGGCATAAGTATCGCTAGTGCGACTTGTTTTTCTATCGTCGTGTCGAATAGGCCAATGACCCATGAGGCTAAAAATGCAGTGAGAAGGTTGACCCCAAGCCATAAAGAACGACGGTGAACACTTCGTTTTACTGGTGCAAAGGTATCTTCATCTTCACCAAGACCAGCCATACTTAACATAGTATGTTCAGCGTCATCACGGATAACGTCGACGACGTCATCGATGGTGATTCGGCCTAATAAATGGTTATCTTTATCAACAACGGGTGCAGAGATTAAATCGTGTTTTTCAAATCGAAGCGCTACGTCGCTTTCATCAGTATGAGCAGGGATAGCTTCAATTTGATGAGACATCACTTGGCTTACAGTCAGGGAGCGACTTCGACTTACAACTTGAGACAGTGTTAATGTGCCCAGGTAATGGTCTTTATGATCAACGACATAAAGACTATCTGTGTTTTCAGGTAGATCGCCGAGTAAACGCAAATAGCGTAAAACCACTTCTAGTGTGATGTCTGAACGTACTGTCACGACATCGGTATTCATTAAACCACCGGCAGTGTCTTCATCATAGGCAAGAATAGCCTCAACTCTGCGGCGATGTTGACTATCCATCACTTTTAATACTTGTTGTGTGATGTGATTCGGCAAGTTTTGCAGGATATCAGCAACATCGTCGGGCGCTAGATCTTCAGTTGCATTAACCAGATCAGCAGTGTCCATATCCTGAATAAGTGCTGCCTGAACATCTTCACCTAAGTAAGAAAGTACATCACCTCGAAGATCGGGGTTAATAATGGGCCAAGTGACCTTGCGTTCAGCAGGTGGAAGGGACTCTAGTAGATGTGCTGTTTCTGCCGGATGTAAGCTTGCTAGTAAACGGCGCATACGCAAAAAACGCCCGCTTTCTAATGCTTCAGCGAGCGTGTTGATAGGATGATTCATGCTGTTTGCTTGATCGTTGTCAGACATCTTCTCGTCCTAAAGGGCGATAGGGCACCGAAAGGTGTTATTAGCTCTCTATTTTAGCGTAACTGCTAGTGGACATGGCTATTTATTTTTTCTAAAAATAACTCTGCATCGTAAGGGTCACTAATATCCATGATACTCAGTGTATTCATAGGGATTTGTTTCATGTCTGTCTTATGAATTACGCGCTTAATTTCTAATAGTGCATTGGGGTGCATACTAAAATTATCTAGGCCAAGCGCAAGTAGTAGGCGAGTAAATTTCGGATCCCCGGCCATCTCACCACACATTGAAACAGGAATATTATGTTTCTTACCTGCATCCAGAGTCATTTTTATTAATCGTAATACGGCTGGATGGAGTGGATCGTATAGGTAGTTCACATGATCATCTATACGGTCGATAGCTAATGTATATTGAATTAAGTCATTAGTACCAATCGAGAGAAAATCGACATTTTTAGCAAACATTTCAGCACAAATTGCACTAGCAGGAATTTCGATCATGGCGCCTGTTTCAATATGGCGGTCGTAATCTAAACCTTCGTGATCAAGCTCTAACATACATTGTTTTAGCATATGCTGTGCTTGTAGCAGTTCTTGCATATTAGACAACATAGGAAACATGATTCTTATTTTACCGAAGGCTGAGGCCCGGAGAATTGCACGTAATTGTGTTCTAAACATGCTTGGCTGTTTTAAGCATAAGCGAATCGCGCGCAAACCTAAAGCTGGGTTAGTTGCAGCCTGGTTTAAATTTCGACCTCCATCAACGGTTTTATCAGAACCTAAGTCAAAAGTACGAATGGTAACGGGTTGATTATTCATACCTTCTACCACTTTACGATAAGCTGCTAACTGTTCTTCCTCTTCTGGTGGAGAGGTGCGGTTCATATAAAGGAATTCCGTTCGGTATAAACCGATACCTTGGGCCCCAGTGTTACTAATAGTGGTGATATCTTCTGGTAAATCAGCATTTGCTTGTAATGTAATGCTTTTACCTTCACGTGTTTGAGTTGGCCCTGATTTATAGCGATTAAGAGAGGCAATATGTTGTTTAAAACTATTACGTCGTTCTCTGTATTCAGCAAGACTTGTTTCGTCTGCACCTGCGATTAATGTGCCTGTTTCACCATCAATAATGAGTAGCTCATTATCTTGAATATATCGACGAAGTGAGCCTACACCGACAATGGCAGGAATACCTAAACTACGAGCAAGAATTGTTGTATGTGAGGTTGCACCACCATGTTCGGTAACAAAAGCACCGACTTCTTGATGTTGCATAAGCATTGTATCTGCTGGAGTAAGATCTTCAGCGATAATGATTCGACCTTTGAGACGAGCTTCAGTTACATCATGTTCATGACCATTTTCATCAGCCAAAAAGCGAAGAATACGATTAACAACATGATCAACATCATTACGACGCGTCCTTAGGTAAGGGTCATCCATCTCATCAAAGACATTGATTAATGCGTCACGTTGTAATTGTAGTGCCCACTCAGCATTGCAGCGACGAGTGCGGATCATATTTGTTGGAATTTTGGTTAATGATGAGTCTTGCATCATCAGTATATGTGTATCCATAAATGAAGCGACATCGGTCGGCGCATTTGCTGGAATATTATCGCGGATTGATTTTAACTGTGATTTTGCTGTTTCAGTGGCTTGTTGAAGGCGAAGCACTTCTTGTTCAATTTTATCCTCATCAACTAAATACTCTCGGATATCTGGTTTATTGTGGAAAACAATATGAGCACGTCCAATCGCGATACCTCGCGATACTCCCATACCCTGTAGTTCGAGGCTCATTCTCCCTCTCCAAAGTAGTCATTAATTAATGCTTCGATTGCATTTAATGCTTGTTCGGCATCCTCGCCACCTGCTTCTACTTCGATTTTAGTTCCCTTAGCTGCAGCCAGCATCATCATACCCATAATACTTTTACCATTGACTGAACGGTCATTACGAGATACGTGAATATCGCTCATGAATTGTGAAGCTACGGTGACAAACTTTGCTGACGCGCGTGCATGCAAACCTAATTTATTGATAATTGTAAATTCTTTTTTAATCATTACATACACCTGACTTATGACATCGTGCGACGCCTTCTTGTCCTCCTGATAGTGCTTTTATTTCGAGAGCATCTAAATCAAGGTTTGGGTAATTTAAGACGCGAATAAGCATAGGTAAATTGAGTCCAGATATTACTCGTATATCATCTCGATCTGAGACGGAACAAGCGATATTACTGGGCGTAGAGCCAAACATATCAGTCAAAATAAGGATTCCATTTCCTTGATCGAGTCCGATTAGCTCTTGATTTAGCTTTAAGGTGATTGCTTCAGGGTGATCACTCGTTCTGATAGAAATAACCTTAGTCGGTAGAGGTGAGCATGACAACATCTGCCGAGCAGTATTTATTAGCTCAGCGCCGATTTGATTGTGGGATACAAGTAATAGACCTACAGCCATATAAATTCTCTCAAATAGTGTTGAGCAATAGTTCGCTTCATGATGCCATCATCTTCTGTTGGCGTTCCATCAATTGTGTTTCTGTTTGATGCTGATGCGATTGCATTTTTAGCCAACATAATAGACGTTGTGATAACGATGCTGGGTTCTGTGTGTTGAGTATGAGTAACGGTAATTCTATATTCGCGATGGTATAGTGATTGTGATATTGAGAAAAGTGAACTTCTGCTGAGGCTACATTTTGTAAGCTTACAACACAGTCGATACGATGTTGATGTTGCCATGCATTTTCACCAAAGATGTCTGGAATAGAAATAAGACCTAGCTCTCTGGAGTGTAAAATATTATTTAGTAACGGTGGGCATTTACCGATTATTTGCTGATCGACTTTATCTATTTCAATACTGTCATCAGCAATAAGGTGATGACCTTGATAGAGCAGCTCTATAGCAAGGCTACTTTTTCCTACTCCAGCTTCGCCTATGATCAAGACGCCTTTATCGGCAATGGATAGTAATACACCGTGCAGGTTTTTTTGGGGTATTGTTGTATCCACAGTGTGATTTTAAGTTCTAGTCATCATCAATAGACAGCAAGATTTCGAATACTTGCTCTTCATTGTTTGCATCGCGGAGGGCAGTGCAGGTTTTAGTTTCTCGGAATAAAGTCACTAATCGAGCAAGGTGTTGCAAGTGGTGCTCTCCACCTTCTTCTGGAACTAATAACCCCACAACAATATCGACGGGTTTTTTATCAGCAGACTCATAGTTGACCGGTGTTTCAAGGGTCATCATTGCTGCAACAGTATGAGTTAAGCCTGGGATGCGGGCGTGCGGTATTGCCACGCCCCTTCCTAGTCCGGTTGAGCCTAAGCGCTCCCTTTCTTGTAGTGCTTTAAAAATAGTTTCAGCACCAATTTTTGGGGTGTTTATTGCTAACATCTTACTGATGTTTTCAATAATACGTTTTTTACTCGATGCAGTATTATTACAATCAATATTAGTAGCATCAACAAGTAGAGCTGCTATAAGCATTTTTTATTTCCGTAATCAACCAGCGTTTTGTTTCATATCAACACCAGCGGCTTGGTGATGATTTTTAATTTTATCTTTATGTTTAATGATCTGACGATCAAGTTTTGCTACTAAATGTTCAATAGCGGTATACATATTTTCATTTTCATCTGATGCGAAAAGATCCGCGCCACTAACATGAACAGTAGCTTCTGCTTTTTGGCGATCTTTTTCGACGGATAAGATAACGTGCACATTAGTCATATGGTCAAAATGACGAGTTAGTTTTTCTAATTTGCTATTAACGTGGTCACGTAAACTATCAGTGATTTCAATATGTTGTCCACTTAAATTTAATTGCATAGTTTCTCTCCTAGTTTTACAAATAACAACTGGTTTTAGACCAGTCTCTTACGTTCATTTGATGGTGGAATTGCCAATGTTTCGCGATATTTTGCGATGGTCCTTCTGGCAACTTTTATTCCCTGCTCATTTAATATTTCAGCAATTTTGCTATCGCTTAGTGGTTTTCTTGGGTTTTCTGCGAGCACTAATTTTTTGATGATGGCACGAATTGCTGTTGCTGAACACTCACCACCTGCATCAGTACTTACATGACTAGAGAAGAAATACTTAAGTTCAAATATTCCTCTAGGCGTATGTAGGTATTTTCTTGTAGTGACTCGTGAAATGGTTGATTCATGCATTTCTACCTTTTCAGCTATATCAGCTAATACTAAAGGTTTCATTGCTTCATCACCATGGTCAAGAAAGCCCGATTGCCTTTCAATAATTGCTTCTGAAACTTTTAGAAGTGTTTCATTTCTGCTTTGAAGGCTTTTTAAAAACCAGCGGGCTTCTTGTAAATTATTCTTTAGATAAGTGTTATCTGCACTATTGTCCGCTCGCTTAATCATCGAGGCGTAATGTTCAGCGACCTGAATTTTTGGTGCGTTATCAGGGTTAAGTGATAATTGCCATTTACCATTGATTTTACGAGTGTAGACATCAGGCACGATATATTCAGTTTTATCAACTTGAATATGGCTTCCTGGACGAGGATTAAGTAATTGAATGCTTCGAACTAACTCTGTAAGTTGTTCATCTGATACTTTTAGTGCCCGTTTAATTTGAGCATAGTCACGCTTGGCTAGGGTGTCGAGATGTTTATCAATAAGCTCGGTAACTAATTCTATTTGTTCTAGATCTGATTCATATAGTTTGAGTTGAATTAACAGGCATTCACGTAGATCTCTAGAGGCGACGCCAATAGGATCAAAATGTTGGATCCGATGCAAAACAGCTTCGATTTCATCGAGTTCAACTTCTTCATAGTCATCACCAAGACTACTTAAAATATCTTCCAGTGTACCTTGTAGGTAAC
>CALCCU010000176.1 GCA_937900515.1 uncultured Gammaproteobacteria bacterium
GCACGTTCGAATCGTGCCGGGCGCACCATGTATTTGGTACAAAATCAAGCAGTTAATCACTTAGTGGTTAGCTGCTTTTTTGTATATTAACCTCATAAAAAGCATTTAGTCATAGACTATTCTTTTTCTCTATTAAAGCAATTATTCAGTTGTGACTACTTTTTACTGCGCCCCAGATATTTGAGGAATATTACCCTCATGTCTATCAATAACCTAAATTTGTATTTCAAACAAGCTCCCACTCTGTTGAACTAGCTCAATACATTGTTGAGTTGGCGAGTATTATCACTCTCTCAGCTAGACAATCAACCTCGTCCATCTAATCACACTAAATCTATTACACATTCTGGATTCAAGGGGACTTTCATTAATTCAATTTTTTTCGCGATCTAGCAATACAAATCACAAACTTACAGTTAGAATATCCTCCTACCTTCAAAGATATTTGAATCTTATAGCTATGAATCGACGCCAATTTATAAGCAGTTTAGTAGCACTTTGTTCATTGCCACTATTTACCCGTTGTAGTCAGCCATCTTCACTTAAGGTTGGTTTAATACCATGGATAGGTTTTGAAACACTTTGCTTGGCTAACAATCTCCATTGGCTGCCAAAAGAGATTGAGCTTATCGAATTTCAGAGCACTGAAGAGAAGCTGACAAGACTGATATCAGGAGAACTCGATGTAGTCTGTATCACTGTCGATGATATGCTCCAAGCGCGCGACAGAGGAATTGCTCTTACAGCTATTACTGTCTTTGATGTATCTGCTGGTGCTGATGTCGTCATTGCAAGAGAACATATAAGCTCACTCAACGAGTTAAAAGACAAACGAATTGGCGTAGAGAATAGCGCTCTAGGATCATTAATGGTTGCTAAGCTGCTGACTATTTCAGAATTATCACCAAGTGATATAAGCGTCATTAACTGTCCTCTGGACAAGCAAAAAGAATACTGGCTAAACGATAAAGTAGATGTAATTATCACCTATAGTCCTACCTCCGACACTATTCTTAATGAATCAGGCCACGTTCTTCTCGATAGTTCCCAGCTTCCAGATACTATCATCGATGTACTAGCTGTAAAAACAGAGCTTTTAACAAGCCATGAGTTCTTATTAAAAAAATTAGTACAAGCACATTTTCAGAGTGTAAATCACATTAGGTATAACTACGATGATGCCCTATATCGAATTGCTGACCATCAAAAAATATCTTTTAAGAAAGTTAAGCGTGCTTTTTCTGGAATCATCCAACCTAGTTTAGAGGCAAACCGAGAGTACTTATCAAGTCCTAATGGTCGACTCATACCTGCTGTTCGTCAAATATCAAAAGTCTTACTCGACAACAAGCTCATATCAAAAGAAGATAAACTAGTTAACTTTATGAGTTCTGATTACTTGCCAAGTGACTATGAAAACCTATGAAGCTTATTTCCTTAGTGACTACAATATTACTGCTAACCGCTATAGGCATTTTTCCTGCTGCAGCTCAAATGCAAACACCTCTAAAGGTTGGCGTTCTTTCCTTTCGTCCACATACTCAAACCACACAAAATTGGCAGCCCGTTGCAAAATACTTATCAGAGCAGCTTGAGCGTAAAGTAAAGATATATAGCTACAGTTCACAAGAACTAGAATTAGCAATCAAGCAATCTCAGTTAGACGTAGTTATCACCAACCCTGCTCACTATATAATGCTCAAACATAGAAATAACCTTTCCCCCCCACTCGTCACACAAGTCAATACTACTGAGCAGTCACTATTAGATTCTTTTGCAGGGGTTATATTCACTCGCTCAGATACTAAGACAATCTCTTCTCTAAATGACCTACAAGAAAGAGTGATAGCCGTCAGTAATATTGATTCCCTTGGCGGCTATATTGCACAGCTATACGAATTTAAATCCGCAGGACTCCCCACCCCTTCTAAATACAATCTTTTAGCAACAGGCATTTCACATGACAGTGTTGTTGATGCGGTTTTAACCTATAAAGCAGAAGCTGGATTTATTCGAAGTGGCGTTATTGAGGCAATGGTTAAGGAAGGAACACTCGATCTTAGTCAAGTAAAAATCGTCAATAAACAACAGCTTTCAAGCTATCCATTGCTTGTATCTACCCGCCTCTATCCTGAATGGCCAGTATCTGTAACATCGAGAGTTGATGATGACCTAGCTCATCACATCACCATAGCATTACTATCACAGCATTCTCATGATCAAGCACTTATAAAAGAGCAACTCTATAGCTTCAGCACTCCTAAAAATTATGATGGTGTAGAAAAGGTATTACGCTCACTACACATAGCGCCATTTGATGTTAGACCTACAATCCGTTTAATCGACCTTTGGCATCAATATGCTGTATGGATAGTTCCTATCATTCTTCTCAGCCTCATTATTATTGGAGCTGGAGTTAAACTCTTAATACAAAATAAACGTATCAAAAGAAACGAGGCTCGCTCGTTAATAACGCAACAGCAGCTTGAATATGCCGTTAATGGTGCTCAGCTTGGTTACTGGGATTGGAATTATCAAACTGGCTCGCAGTATGTCAATGACCGTTGGCTAACTATGCTGGGACTAACTCAGCAAGATATTAATAATCATATAACTGATTGGGAAAATCTGATTCATCCCGACGATAAGCAATATATGATTAATACGGTCCAAGACCATATAAAAAATGGCCAAGCTTATGTAGCGGACTTTCGCATGAAACACCGCGATGGCCACTGGGTTTGGATACAAGGCTCAGGTGCAGTAGTTGAATATGATTATAAAACAAAAGAGCCACTTCGCTTGTGTGGTACTCACCAAGATATTTCCGAACGAAAATCTAGTGAAGAACAACTTAAACTCTCAGCCCAAGTATTCGAGCATAGCCAAGAAGGCATAGCTATTACCGATCCAAACCAGCTCATTGTTGATATCAACCCTGCTTTCACTACAATTACTGGTTATAGCAAAGGTGAAGTCATTGGAAAGCATCCCTCAATACTGTTCCCAAACAAGACAGCAGAGCATACTTTCGAAGACATAATTTTGACTGTCCATACTCATGGTACGTGGCAAGGTGAACTGTGGAAGAAGAAGAAAAATGGTGACTTGTTCGCTAATCTCCTTTCTGTGTCTAGAATTCAAGATGAGAGAGGCATAATAACGAATTATATTGCAATGTTTACGGATATTACGGCAAATAAACAGCATCAAGAAAAGCTCGAGTTCATCGCAAATTATGATGCACTGACAGGTCTACCTAACCGCAATTTATTTGTTGAACGTTTCCATCAGGCCATTGCTCATAGTCAACAAACTCAACACCAATTAGCTGTTTGCTTTCTCGATTTAGACAACTTTAAACCCGTTAATGATAATTTTGGCCATGAAGTAGGCGATCAATTGCTGATTGAAGTTGCTCAACGTATTACTGATAACATCAGAGCAGAAGATACCGTTTCACGTCAAGGTGGTGATGAATTTACACTACTACTCAACGATATTCTGTCATATGAAGAATGTGAACAGACTATGAAGCGTATCCACGACTCACTCTCTGATCCTATTATCATTGATAATGTTCAACATCGAATTTCAGCATCAAGCGGTATTACTTTATATCCAGTTGATGATAGTGATATAGATACATTACTTCGCCATGCTGATCATGCAATGTACCAATCAAAACAATTAGGTCGTAACCGCTATTATCTATTTAACCCAATGCATGATCGAGAAATAACCTATAAACATCAAATCATGCATGATATAGAAAATGCAATTGAGAGAAACCAATTCGAACTCTACTATCAACCTAAAGTTAATATGCTCACAGGAGAGGTCTTTGGTGCTGAAGCACTGATTCGTTGGAACCACCCAGATAAAGGACTTCTACCACCAGCTGAATTCTTACCTATTATTGTAGATACAGAATTAGAAATCAGACTTGGAGACTGGGTAATATCGCATGCTCTGAAACAACTCCTTTCATGGCAGCAACAAGGCATTAAGCTTCAAGTCAGCGTTAATATTGCATCCCATCACTTACACTCAAAAACGTTCAGCCATGATCTTGAAAAACACTTATCTAAGTTCCCTACAGTAGACTCTCATTCATTACAATTAGAGATATTAGAAAGCAGTGCCTTGGGAGACTTAAAAGCAGTTCGAAAAACACTTCGTTCATGCCTACATGATTTGGGCGTTCATGTTGCTCTTGATGATTTTGGCACGGGGTATTCATCTCTGACTCATTTACGAAGCCTACCTGTTAATACCATAAAAATAGATCAAAGTTTTGTAAGGGATATGCTCGAAGATACCAATGACTATGCCATTATTGATAGTGTTATCGCATTATCTGATTCATTTGGTCGTACAGTCATTGCCGAAGGTGTTGAAACCACTGATCATGGCATCATGCTCATCAGTATGGGCTGCTATTTAGCACAAGGATTCGCTATATCTAGACCACTTGTTGTAGATCAGTTTGTTACATGGTTAGAAAATTACCAACCTAATACTGAGTGGTTAAAGGCTGAATCCAATAAACCAGCATTAACAGAAGACTAACGCTCGTGTTTGAATAAAGCTAATATAAAGTCGCTACATAGTAAAGTTACTTACGGAAACGTACAATCATACCCTGTAAATCTTTTGCTTTATCAGCTAAAACAATCGCTGATTGTTCAGCACTACCGGCACCATCTAAAGCTGTTGCAGATGAATGACTAATTCTATTAACGTTACCACTCACCTCTTCACTCACTGAACTTTGTTCTTTAACTGCACTGGCTATCTGAGTATTTAAATCGTTAATATTATGAATTTCTACAGCAATACCTTTAAGAGATTCAATTGCATCTAAGATTTGACCTTCACTATCAGTAGCGGATTGCTGACTATTACCTAACACCATTACCGCAGTTTCTACTGCCTGATTAAGTTTATTAATAACAGTATGTATTTCTTCTGTAGACTCCTGAGTTCGGCTGGCCAAGGTTCTTACTTCATCAGCTACAACAGCAAAACCACGACCATGCTCTCCTGCTCGTGCTGCCTCAATCGCCGCATTTAAAGCAAGTAAATTCGTCTGCTCAGCAACCCCTTGAATCACACTCAAAATAGTATCTATATTTTTTGTATCATCTGCTAACTGTGCAACAACGTCAGCAATATTATTAACTGCTGCCGTCATCATTTGTAGTCCATCAGCTGCACTCGAAGCATGAGCAACGCCTTCTTGAGATAAAGTATCGGCATCTGCTGCCACCGAGGCTGCGTGAGAGGCAGTATTTGCAACCTCATGCACAGAAGAGGTCATCTCAGTGATTGCCGTTGCAACCTGCTCTGTTTCCCCAGCCTGTGCTTGCAATGATTCATTAATGTTGTGAACTGAAGCTGAACTCTGAACCGATA
The DNA here is from genome assembly GCA_937900515.1 of uncultured Gammaproteobacteria bacterium. Lineage (GTDB taxonomy): Bacteria > Pseudomonadota > Gammaproteobacteria > Nitrosococcales > Methylophagaceae. The sequence continues at coordinate 5,419 of CALCCU010000176.1, forward strand.
AATCAGACATAGCCAATGCTGCGTCGTTAATACGGCCTAATACAGTACGTATTTTGGCTTCTAACATCATACTAGGTAACTGAATTTGTCCAATTTCATCAGCTCGACCAGTATAAATCATAGCCATTAATGGGTTATTAACTACTTTTTGAGCACCTTTCAAAGCCTCATTCAAAGGCTGTAAAACCCATTTATTGCCAACGAAATTCACAACAATACCAGTAAGTCCTCCAAATAAGTAAGACAAGCTCCCGAAACTATCTAAAGTGAACATTATTGCCGCTCCAGCAGCTAATAGTCCTAAAGTAGTGGTTATGAATGACCGTTTAGCAATTGTCAAACGCTCCAGAAAGCTACCAACCGTAGGTGTTTTTCCTGCATTGATTGCTTTATAGATATGCTCGGCTCGTTGCACAGCCTCTACGGATGGTTTAACTCTTACCGACTCATACCCTGTTATTTCACCATTTACAAATATTGGTGTGACATAAGCATCAACCCAATAGTAATCACCATTTTTACAACGATTTTTTACTATCCCCATCCAATTATTTTTGGCTTTCATATTCGACCATAAATCAGAAAAGGCTGCAGGTGGCATATCTGGATGTCGAACCACATTGTGGTTAACGCCATCTAATTCTTCTGCTGAAAAACCACTGATATTAATAAAGGTTTGATTGTAACCAGTGATTATACCCTTAAGATCCGTAGTAGAAATAATCTCTTCGCCTTTAGGAAAAGGGACTTCATTATCAGTAACGGGTTGGTTATTTTTCATAGCTAGCTCGGCAATTAATAATATGTTCAAGGAAAAAAGCAATTGTAGTGCCACACTTGCTTTTTTAAGCTCGGGTTATAATGCTGAAGATGAGACGACTCTCACACATTTAAACCCACGAATCACACAATTAATCCATTAGATCAAACTAGTAGTCATATCCGTATAATTACTGAGATTAACCAGCTATTAGAAATTAGTCAACAATATTTATAGCTAAAATAAGTCAGCAATTTAATTGTAAGTTGCTGTCACTTAAGGTAATTATGTCTATAATAGGGAAACATAGCTCGCCTAATTTAACTCATTCAGAAACAAAAAAGGCTGCTACCTCTTTATGAAGTAACAGCCTTTTATTTTTTAAAAGTTTAAAGTTTAAGCAACTGTACTTTTGTAATGGTCCATTTCATTGAAGTTCAAATAACGGTAAATTTCATCTGACATAGGCTCAATACCCGCTACTTTTTCCAGATATTCTTCAACAGTTGGTAAACGTCCAATACTTGCAACTACCGCTGCTAACTCTGCTGATGATAAGTATACATCTGCACCATTACCTAAACGATTCGGAAAGTTACGTGTCGATGTTGAAACCACCGTTGCATTATCAGCTACTCGTGCTTGGTTCCCCATACACAATGAACAGCCTGGTGTTTCTGTTCGAGCTCCAACCCGCCCAAAGATACTATAAATACCTTCTTCTTGAAGTTGGTGTTGATCCATACGCGTTGGTGGAGCAATCCATAGTTTAGTGGGTAAGTTACCTAGGTTTTCTAACACCTTACCAGCAGCACGATAATGACCGATATTCGTCATACAAGAACCGATAAATACTTCATCAATTTCAGTGCCTTGTAGCTCTGACAATGGTTTCACATCATCAGGATCATTTGGACATGCTAATAATGGTTCTTTGATTTCATTTAAATCAATTTCAATCACTTCAGCATATTCAGCATCATCATCACGTTTCATTAACTGAGGATCAGCAAGCCATGCTTTCATTGCTTCGATACGACGCTGTAAAGTACGAGCATCTTCATAACCCTCAGCAATCATCCATTCTAATAATGAAATATTAGATTTCATAAATTCGATAATAGGTTCTTTATTTAAATGAACCGTACAACCGTTAGCCGAACGTTCGGCAGAAGCGTCAGATAATTCAAATGCTTGTTCCACTTTCAAATCAGGAAGACCTTCAATTTCTAATACACGGCCATTGAAGATATTTTTCTTACCTTTTTTCTCAACCGTTAATAGACCTTTTTGAATAGCCGCATACGGAATGGCATTAACTAGATCACGCAAAGTGATACCTGGTTGCATTTCACCTTTAAATCTAACTAATACAGACTCAGGCATATCAATCGGCATTACACCTAGAGCTGCACCAAAGGCAACAAGACCTGAACCTGCAGGAAAACTAATACCAATCGGGAATCGAGTATGAGAGTCACCACCGGTACCAACAGTATCTGGTAATACCATACGGTTTAACCAAGAGTGAATAACACCATCACCAGGGCGCAGTGCAACACCTGCACGCGTGCTCATAAAGTCAGGTAAGGAATGTTGTAATTTAATATCGACTGGTTTTGGATACGCGGCTGTATGACAGAATGATTGCATCACAAGATCAGCAGAGAAGCCCAAGCAAG
>CALCCU010000177.1 GCA_937900515.1 uncultured Gammaproteobacteria bacterium
GCACGTCTCGTACCAATAGTATAGTTAAAATCATCACGCCGATAGCCAGTTTTTATATACGTCTCCGCTTTTACATAAGAAAAAGCGACTTTTTCAGACTCGCCTTCCTGTGGTCTTGTGTAGTGATCTTGCACAACAGCATTATTTTGCAGTGCTGCTGAATTATCAAACACATGCATTTGTAGCTGTGGCGCTTGATTATTTTTACTCATCACTTGTTCGGTTTGCCCACCCTCTTCCTCAAATACATGCATTTGTAGCTTAGGTGCAGAGATTGCTAATGGGCAAATCAATAGTAATGAATAAGCAACAGAATACTGAAATTTATCGACCATTAGCTAATGACTCCTCAAACGATAAGGCTGATATTAAGTATAGGTACGTTCTATCATTCACATTACCTTTAGACGATAAGCTACTGTTTTCAATAGATGATGCTAGCCAGCGTCCTGAAATGTTCTGGTAATCAATCTCTAATTGTTCAGGTGAATTGTTAATAACCTCAACAACAGTGACAAACATTCCGCCACGTTGCCAGCTAGCCACGGCTTTAGGGCTGAGCTTTCTATTATCAAACAATTTAGCTATGTTTGAATTACTAAATCGAACAGGCTGATAGTCTTTACTTCTTAGTCGCTCGATTTGTGGTATTCGAACTGTGTTCGCAGCATATTGACTCATTTCCATGTATAGGGCCTGTCTACCAGTTTTAGACTGAGTAATTGGTGCTGCTGTGACAGGAACTTGTTTTACTTCTTTATCAATAAACTTATTGTCAAACGGCGCTAAATCAGGATGGCCACGATTTAAGTCCTGATAAAAACGGTTATCTGTTTTTCGCACCCTTTCACTATCGTCTGTGCGTGTAAGAATACGGGGGGTAATTAGCAATACAGTTTCAGTTTCTTGCTCACTTTCCAACGTACTTTTAAATATATTTCCTAAGATTGGTATTTCAGATAACACAGGCACTTTCTGAATATTTATATTCTTACTAGTTCTGATCAAGCCACCGACAGCGACCGTTAAATTATTTTTGGCAACAACCGTACCTGTTAAACGTGATGAGTTAACTGTATCTACAGGTAAATTCAAAACAGTGCCATCACTTGCAGAAATAGGTAGTGTTGCACCACCTGGATTAATTTCAGAGCTTTCTTGCTCAAGGGCTAAGGTCACCGTATTATCAGCATTAATACGAGGTACAATACGCAAGGTAATACCAATTTCTTGTAACTCTGTTTCGGTTTCAATAAAGCCTGGTGAAACAACAATGCCATTGTCTATAACTGCTGTATTATAGGTAAAGCCCCGCACCAATAAACTCTCTTCACCGATAAATAGTTCTGCTTGTCGATGATTAGACGCTAAAACCATCGGGTTTGATAAAACTTTGATGCGCTTATTTTTTTCTAAAAACTCAATATTGGCTCGTAAACGGCTATTTAAAAACTCATAAATCACAGTGCCCGAACCAGGCAATGCATTATTACCGATTTTTATAGGACTTACCGAGTCATTACCACCACTCGGTTGCAATTCAAAATTAAAAATAGAGCTGAAGTCTTCACCTAATGAAATGCTAATAATTTTCATTTCCAACATCACTTGAGGCACTTCAATATCCATTTTCTGAACTAAATAATCAATGGACTTCAGTACATTCTTATCATCAGTACGAGCAATAATCATATTGTGTTCATTATTAACGGTAATATAAATAGGTTGAACCTGTGAACTGACTTGCTCAAGTACTTTACTCTCTAATGATGACGCTCCTTTCATTTGAGCTGATAACTTCTCAAACTGATCGACCGTTAACTGACTGGTATCAAACGTTACCCCTCTAGAACTTGAACCAGAACGACTATTTGAATTGGAAGAGTCATTATTTCTAGTGGTAGAGCGTGAATTCCTTACCCCGCCAGATGAACGACTTGAGTTTGAGTTTGAACTTCCAGTGCCTCCGCCGACCTGTTCACCCAGAGATAAAACAACTCGACTACCGTATAAGTCTTCTATTGCTTGGGCAATAATTCTTACATTCGCGTTACGAACCTTAAATATCTCAATATGATCACTCTCACTTACCACTATATCTTTTGCGTATTCTTCTCGTGTCATTAAGCGATAAGTATTGGTGTCTTCATCATAGCGGAACCATAAGTCAGTGATTCGACTAATCGATTTCAAAGCATTTTCAACAGTAATGTTTTTTAAATGAATGGTGACCTTTTTCTTTGTTGCATCTGGTGTAGCAATGATATTACTGTCAGATAATTCAGATAATGTTCTAACTACATCTATAAGCTCAGTCTGATTAAACTCTATTTCTCTCACGGTGGCATCAGCGTTAGCTAACGGAAGTTCATTCAATATAAAT
>CALCCU010000178.1 GCA_937900515.1 uncultured Gammaproteobacteria bacterium
GATATAACAGTTCAATAAAGACATTTAACGCATTAATTTATATATCTTTATAGCATTCCTTCTTTAATGATAAAGGCAATAATATCGGCTAAACCTTGGCTTTCTTTTAGATTCGTAAATACATATGGTTTGTCACCACGCATACGCTTAGTATCACTGTCCATCACCTCTAGAGAGGCACCGACATAGGGTGCTAAATCGATTTTATTGATCACGAGTAAATCAGAGCGTGTAATACCAGGGCCACCTTTTCTTGGTATTTTCTCCCCCTCTGCTACATCGATAACATAGATACAAATATCAGCTAATTCAGGACTAAATGTTGCTGATAAATTATCACCACCACTTTCGATAAAAACGAGGTCTAAATCAGGAAATTTGTGACTAAGATCCTCAACCGCAGCTAAATTCATTGAAGCATCTTCACGAATCGCAGTATGAGGACAACCTCCAGTTTCAACACCAACGATGCGATCAGCGCTTAATGCTTCGCTTCGAGTCAAAAACTGAGCATCTTCTTTGGTATAGATATCATTGGTCACGACGGCTAAGTCATAGTCATTACGCATCGCTTTGCATAATGCATCTAAAAGCGCTGTTTTGCCTGAGCCAACTGGCCCACCGACACCAATTCGTAAAGGCGATTTGTTTTCTGTCATTTCATTCTCTTTGTTTTTTATGATCTAAATAATCGTGTGTATTGTGTTTCGTGTTTAGAGCTTGCATAGGCTAAAGCTGGTGAAGAACTGCCAATGTCATCATCAGCCAGTGACATTCCCACTACTACAGCCCTTCCTAATGGTTCTGCTAAATCACGTAAAATTCGTTGCCCAGAGACTTGTCCCAAAGGCACTAGTTTAACGCCTGAAATAACCAAATTCTCTAACCATGCCCATGCAAAACCATGCGCTGCTTTTTCTATTGGAATAGCCCATTGTTGTGCCGCTAATGCAAAACCTGCTGTTTGTGTTTTAGCTAGAACTGGCTGCCAGCCTTTAGTTATTTCTACACCTAAATCAACTAATAACCGTGTCATCGCTCTACCACGGTTGCTTTCTTCTGATCTCAGTTCACTGCTTTCCCTATACGCCAATAAAATATCTGACCAATGCTTCAGAGCCAATTCATCTTTGAGTTCACATGCTTTTGCCATTCTAATTAATAGTGGGATTTCGAGTTTTTGCAGATTGGTATTAATTAGATCCAATAACCACTCACGCAAATCATCTTCACTATTAACCCATTGACATTCAACGGTGAACTCCAAACCTTGAGAATAGGTAAAACCACCAATAGGTAATGCACTACTACATAATTGCATCAGCCTAATCAAGCTGATATCGGATTGCATGGTCATTTATTTTTTATTAAGGACAAACCCAATAATACCTACTAGTACGAGGCCTAAAGTTAAAGGCCACACGTGTTCTGGATTAGAAAATACATGGCTTATGTTTTCCAATAAGCTATGACCATGTTCTTCATGTGCATATGCTAAAGCAGGGAATAGAGCAACCAGTGTGATGAGTAATTTATTCATAATATGTCCCAATTAATGTTCATGATGGTGATGCGAGCCGGCACTGCCGTAGGCACCTGACTCAGGTTCAAACGGTGCTTGTTCGACTGTTACATCTAAACCAAGCCCTATCAGCATGTCATCTAATACATGATCATGCAGATATCGTAATTTTCCCGAATTTATTTGCACGGCAACATGGCGATTGCCTAAATGATAACTGGCTCGTGCGAGCAATAATGGATCAGTACACCTTACTGTTGAGACAACTTCATTGGCAGCAACAACTCTAACGACAAAACCATTAGCATTAGTTAATAAATCACCATTTTGGAGCACTTGGCCTCGTTCTAAATATAGACCGACTTCTTGGCCATCATCCAACGTAGCACGTAGCCTGCTCTTAACTCGGCTGGCTAAATCTAAGGTTAATGTAGTATTAGCCGTCGCTGTATCTGTTAATTTTTGTGTTAATTCAATCATATTTAAAATAAGAAATATCGTTGCGCTAAAGGTAGTTCTTCAGCAGGTTCACAGCTTAATAATTCACCGTCAGCAAATACTTGGTATGTCTGAGAGTCAATTTCAATATTCGGTTGATAATCATTCAAAATCATGTCTGACTTGCTGATATTTCGGCAGTTTCTCACCACACCAATCATACTTTTCAAGCCCAACTTATCCTTAATTCCATCGTCAGCCGCTGCTTGAGAAACAAATGTCATGCGTGTTGCATGACGTGCACCACCTAATGCACCAAACATAGTCCGATAATGTACAGGTTGTGGTGTTGGAATAGAAGCATTAGGATCGCCCATTGGCACAGCAGCAATCATTCCACCTTTAATAATCGTACTTGGTTTAGTCGCAAAGAACGCAGGTGACCATAGTACCAAGTCCGCTAATTTACCAACTTCAATCGACCCTACTTCATGCGATATACCATGTGTAATAGCAGGGTTGATTGTGTATTTAGCAACATAACGCTTTGCTCTGAAATTATCGGCTTCGGTATCTGTTTCTAATGGGCCACGTTGCACTTTCATTTTATGGGCGGTTTGCCATGTTCGCGTAATGACTTCCCCTACTCGACCCATCGCTTGTGAGTCTGATGAAATCATTGAGAAAGCCCCGAGATCATGCAAAATATCTTCAGCAGCAATAGTTTCACGACGAATACGTGATTCAGCAAAGGAGACATCTTCGGCAATATTGGGATCTAAATGATGACAGACCATCAACATATCGAGATGCTCATCGACGGTATTAACTGTGTAAGGACGGGTCGGGTTAGTCGATGAAGGCAAAACATATGACTCACCACATGCTTTGATGATATCTGGGGCATGACCACCGCCTGCACCTTCGGTATGGTAGGTATGAATGGTTCTACCTTTCATTGCAGCTAAAGTATGTTCAACAAAACCAGACTCATTAAGCGTATCGGTATGAATGGCAACTTGCACATCCATTTTATCCGCTACAGTTAAACAGGTATCAATTGATGCTGGTGTCGTACCCCAATCCTCATGTAATTTAAGCCCAATTGCACCTGCCATTACCTGCTCAATCAATGGTGCTTCAGCACTAGCATTTCCCTTACCCAAAAAACCAATATTCATGGGTAACTCTTCTGCTGCTTCTAACATTCGGTGCATATTCCAAATACCAGGTGTTACTGTAGTAGCATTAGTGCCAGTTGCAGGACCTGTACCACCACCTAACATAGTGGTTACACCAGACATTAAGGCTTCTTCAATTTGTTGAGGGCAGATGAAATGAATGTGCGAATCTATCCCGCCCGCTGTTAAAATTTGACCTTCACCGGCAATCACTTCGGTGCCTGGCCCAACAATAATATCGACTCCCGGTTGCACATCAGGATTACCAGCTTTACCAATGCCTACAATACGACCGTGTTTGATGCCCACATCGGCTTTGATAATGCCCCAGTGATCCATAATCAAAGCATTCGTAATAACTAAATCTACAACTTCAGCATCGATACGTTGAGACTGCCCCATGCCGTCACGAATAACTTTACCCCCACCGAATTTAACTTCGTCGCCATAAATAGTGCGATCATCTTCTACTTCAATCCACAGCTCAGTATCACCTAGGCGAACCTTATCTCCTGTAGTAGGGCCATACATTTCCATATACGCTTGGCGGCTAATTGTAGTCATTTCGAATCCTCCAAACCACCCATCACTTGGCCATTAAAACCAAATATTTTTCTGTCACCAGCATAGGCTACTAATTCAACATCTCGCGTTTGACCCGGTTCAAAGCGAACCGCAGTACCTGCAGCAATATTAAGACGAAAACCATAACTTTTATCGCGTTCGAATGTTAGTGCTGGATTGGTTTCAAAAAAATGATAATGCGAACCGACTTGAATCGGCCGGTCGCCGGTATTGGCAACATTAACAACAACCGTTTCACGACCTTCATTAAGGGTTATCTCACCTCCTGCAACTCGAACTTCTCCTGGAATCATAGATCTGCTCCTTAAATAATCGGGTCGTGAACGGTGACAAGCTTGGTGCCGTCAGGAAACGTCGCTTCAACTTGTACATCGTGAATCATTTCAGCAATACCATCCATCACATCATCACGGGTCAGTAGTGTTCGACCGTAATTCATTAAATCAGACACACTCATGCCATCTCTTGCACCTTCCAATAATGCAGCACTAATAAAGGCAATCGCTTCAGGATGATTTAACTTTACACCACGGTTTTTACGGCGTTCAGCAAGCAGTCCGGCAGTGAAAATAAGTAATTTATCTTTTTCTCTTGGGGTTAAATTCATGATTTATCCTACTAAGTGGCCCATATTCTTGGTGGACAGGCTTTACGCTCTGTAATCAACGGTCTTAATGCCACCCAAATTTGAGTAAATAGTCGCCGACATTGTTCAGTAGAGCTTCCTAAATAACGCACGACGATACATTCTTCAATAAGTGTTGCTGCAATAAGAATCTGTGTTTCATTGTCCAATATTTCACGGACGATTTCTAGCATGGACTCATCAGCGGGTGTTGCCACAAACATTGCCATTACTGAGTTACCACGCAGCCCCGTTGGTGCGTCTAAACGTGCAGCTTCAACCTTCATTTTTTCTATTAATAAAGGTCGATCATCACGTGATAATTTAACGTCAAGTTGCAATGAACCCGTTGTGAATTTTTGCTCATTAGCTGGTAAGCCAAGGCAATGCGTTTCCCAACCGATAAAGCTGGCATTAGCAGCTAATGTTATGTGCGTATCCATATGTGCAATTGCACCAGGAAAGTAGATATTTTCTTGCGGTAACCACTCTAATACAGCTTCTTGCTCAACATTGAGCCGCTGTTGTTGATATGCTTTATAACCTTGGCTTTTATAAAACTTCGTCGCACCGGGTGTCGTTAGTAAGGCTGTAGCTTTTGCTTTAATATCGGCATTAATCTGCAATTCATCTCCACCAACCACACCACCTGGAGGATGAAGGATATATAAATGGCAAACTTCCCCTTCTGGATAAAAGGCACGCTGAACCGCTAAGGGACCTCTTTGTTCGCGTTTAGATAACACCGTTTTATCGGCTCTATGGCTAAACGATAAGTCTAATTGTGCTTTCCAGCCTGACGACGACATTGTCGCCAAGCTGTTACTGATTGCCATAGCTATAACTTTCTCACTTTAATTTTATTGCCTACCATTCTGATTTTAAACAGATAAATATTTACTTATTTTGTCTACATCCACATCTTTACGAAGATCTTCATGAATAAATTTACCTGAATCAATGACAATCAATCTATCGGCAATTGCCATTGTAAAGCTAAGTACCTGTTCAGATACAATGATTGTAATATCTCTCATTTCTTGTATTTCGTTAAGAATTTTAGCGATATCTTTAATGATTGATGGCTGGATACCTTCTGTTGGCTCATCTAACAAAAGCACCTTGGGATTAGTGACTAAAGCTCGTGCTATTGCTAATTGTTGTTGCTGACCACCTGATAAGTTACCACCTTTGCGGTTTCTCATATCAAATAATACGGGGAACAGCGCATAAATATCTTCTGGGACACGTTTAAGTCCTGAGACTTGCATACCCGTTTCAATATTTTCCTGTACGCTCAACGTTGGGAAAATCATTCTCCCCTGTGGCACATAAGCAATACCACTAGCAACGCGCTCGTGACTTTCAAACCCTGTTACATCTTGTCCATCAACTTTAATACTGCCTTCACCTGCTTCTAAGATACCTATAAGTGATTTAAATAGAGTCGTCTTACCCATACCATTCCGTCCCATAATGGCGAGTGTTTCATTCTTTTTAGCTTCAAAATTAACGCCGTGGATAACTTCACTTTGCCCATAACTTACACGCAAATCTGATACTTCAAGCATATTTAATTCCTCTTAAACTTTAGTGACCCAGATAAACTTCGATGACATCTGGATTGTTTTGGACAGTTTCCATATTACCTTCCGCAAGAATAGCTCCTTGATGTAAAACCGTTACTTTGTGTGCGATTCGTTCAACAAATTCCATATCATGTTCAATGACTAACACAGAGCGACCTTTACAAATTCGGTTTAATAATTCAGCGGTTAATTCGCGTTCTTTTACACTCATCCCTGCAACGGGTTCATCGAGCAACAATAATTCAGGATCTTGAATAAGCAGCATGCCTATCTCTAACCATTGCTTTTGACCGTGACTCAATAGAGCAGACTCCATTTCAAGAAAGTCTCCAAGGAAGATATCTGCAGCCACCTCTTTGATTCTCTTATCGACTTCATCTGTTCTTTCGAACATTAACGCACCAAATACAGTACGTCCTTTCGGATATGAGACCTCTAAGTTTTCATACACAGTGAGGTTTTCATAAATCGATGGTGTTTGAAACTTACGCCCCACACCTGAGTGAACAATTTGATGCTCTGATAACTTTGAAAGCTCTTTATTGTTGAACTTTATACTGCCTTCAGTTGATTTGGTTTTACCGCAAATCAAATCAAGCAAGGTGGTTTTCCCTGCCCCATTTGGACCTATCACAACCCTGAGCTCATCTTTATCAACATAGAGACTCAGATCATTTACGGCCTTAAAACCATCAAATGAAACTGTTAAACCTTCAATCGCCAATGCGTAATCAGTATTACTACTCATAATATATTTCCTTAACTATTAGCTTACTTTGCGTCTTCTGCTGCTAGAGCAGGATCAGTTTGAGTTAATGCTGGCTTTGCCTTTTTTGGAAAATAGGCCGTTAGTTTTTTGCCATATTTATCCCAGATCCCTGCGAGACCATTAGGAAAGAACATAACAACCGCAATAAATAACCCGCCCATTAAGAACAACCATAACTCAGGAAATGATTCTGAAAATGTCGTTCTACCGAAGTTAACTAATAATGTTCCATACACCACGCCAATCAATGACATGCGTCCACCTACTGCTGCAAATATAACCATTTCAATCGAAGGAACAATACCGACAAACGAAGGCGACATAAATCCAACCTGTAGGGTGAACATAGCCCCACCAATTGCCGAAATTACAGCTGAAAAACAAAATACAAAAATCTTAAAGTTAGATACGTCGTAGCCTGAGAAGCGAACACGATCTTCTTTATCACGCATTGCAAGTAGCAAACGACCATACTTACTGGTTAATATGAATCTGCTTATAAAAATAACAGCAAATAATAAGGCTGCATTAATGAAGTACAGAATATATTTTGCAGAATCTTCTCGTATATCCCAGCCATTCAGTGTTTTTAAGTCAGTAATACCATTGATACCACCCGTAAAGCCCTGTTGACCAACAATTAAAACAGTCAGAATAACCGCAATAACTTGAGTGATAATCGCAAAGTAAACACCACCAACACGTCGTTTAAACATTGAGAAACCGATAATGAATGCAAATATTGCTGGCACCAAAATAACGGCTAATAAGGTGAAGCTGAAACTTTCAAATGGAATCCAAAACCAAGGTAATTCGGTTAGCTGGTTCCAATCCATGAAATCAGGGATACCAGGGGTTGATTGGATCTTCGTACTGATTGGATCCGATGCTTCTAGTTTCAAAAACATCGCCATGCAATAACCACCTAAACCAAAAAATACACCTTGACCTAGACTTAAAATCCCCCCATAGCCCCATAGCAAAACCAAACTAATCGCTGCAAAGGCATAGGTAAGATACTTACCCACCATGCCTAATCTAAATGCATCTAGAAACAATGGAAAAACTAGGAAAATCAGTGCGGCTAAAATGGCGATACCAATCGCGCCATTTTTCCCACCTAAAAATCGTTCATACACAAAATTCATATTTATCTCCTAGTCGCTTATTTACGTACTTTGATTGAGAATAGTCCTTCTGGACGCATCATCAGAATAACTACGAGTGTTAACAAGGTGATTACTTTCGCCATTGAACCACTGATGAAGAACTCTAATATTGATTGTGCTTGTGCAATTGTGAATGCTGATGCGATTGTGCCAAATAGGCTTGCTGCACCACCAAAAACTACAACCATAAAAGTATCAACGATATAAAGTGAACCAGAAGTAGGTCCTGTTGATGCAATTGTTGTAAATGCCGCACCTGCTATTCCTGCTATACCACAACCTAAAGCGAATGTGAGGCGGTCAATTTTTTTAGTATTGATACCAACAGCACCACTCATCAACCTATTCTGTGTCGTTGCTCGGACTGATAAGCCCCAATTTGAGCGATACATTAGTAAATACACGCCGATTGTTACTACTGCTGTTAAAGCTAAAACGAACATGCCGTTGATTGGAATATCAATCATGTCAGTAGGCTGATAAGACCCCATCAACCAGTCAGGTAAACCAGGGCTTACCTCACGTGCACCGAATATTGAACGGAATGATTGCTGCATAATTAAGCTTAATCCCCACGTTGCTAGTAGCGTGTCGAGGGGTCTTTTGTATAAGTGCCGTATCAATATAAACTCGGTGAGATATCCGAGGATACCGGCGACAATAAACGATGCCACAATGGCAAATAAGAAATAGTACTGAACAAAACCAGGGAAGTATTTCTCACTAATAACTGACAACAGGTATGTCGTATAAGCACCTACTGCCATGAATTCACCGTGGGCCATATTAATAACGCCCATCTGGCCAAAAATAATCGCTAGACCAAGAGCCATAAGTAACAGCACACTAAATAAACTCAAACCAGAAAAGCCTTGCATTGCAAATATTGCAGTCAACTCTTGTACTGTATAGTCACCCATAATAAATACTCCGTAATAAGGACTCTAACGAAAACATAAACTTACTCACTATTTTTATCTTGAAGTTAGGCTGGCCTGAACGGCCAGCCTATTTTTTAAACGTCGAACTAATTAATCACCAAGTGCTTATTGGTAACCTTTAGGGAATGGATTTGGTTCAATTAATTCTGACTCAAATACAACTGTCGCTTGACCATCTTTATTCCATTTAGCTACCCGTGTTTTACTCCACAAGTGATGATTAGGGTGTAACTTAACGTAGCCTTCAGGTGCTGTAGTTAACTCGATACCTTCTGTTTCTGAAGCTTTAACAACCGCATCAACATCGAATGTACCTGCTTTTTCTACTGCAGCTTTCCATAACCAAGGACCTAAATATGCAGCTTGCGTTACGTCACCCATAACACTATCTTCACCCCACATTTCTTTGAATTCCTTAACAAATTTTGCATTATTAGGATTATCCAAGCTTTGGAAGTACTTCATCACAGAGTAGAAACCTTCTAGGTTTTCACCACCAATACCTAATACTTCATCTTCTGTAACTGATAGCGTCAAGAGTGTTTGTTTATCACTTGTAATACCTGCCGCTTTAAGTTGTTTAAACCAAGCAACATTACTACCACCTACTACTGCCGCATAAATAACATCAGGTTTTTTAAGCCGGATCTTATTGATTGTTGATCCGAACTGCGTATTACCTAATGGTTTGTAGTCTTCACCCACAACTTTGCCACCTAATACATTTTCAATGTGTTTACGGGCAATTTTCATAGATGTTCTAGGCCAGATGTAGTCAGAACCAATCAAGTAAAACGTTTTAGCACCTTTTTCTTCAGCTACCCAGTCCAAACCGGCAAGAATTTGTTGTGTCGCTTCTTGGCCTGTATAGATGACATTATGAGATTGCTCTAAACCTTCATAAAATGTCGGGTAATAAAGCAAGCCATTTTCTTTTTCAAATACAGGCAATGCTGCTTTACGTGATGCTGAAGTCCAACAGCCGAATACAGCTGCAACCTTGTCTTGCACTAATAACTTACGCGACTTCTCAGCAAAGGTAGGCCAATCACTCGCCCCATCTTCCTGAATAATTTCAATTTGTCGGCCTAAAATACCGCCCGACTCATTGATTTGCTTAATCGCCAATTTTTCTGCTTCTTGAGCACCTGTTTCACTAATAGCCATGGTGCCAGTCAAGGAATGTAAAATACCCACAGATACTGTGGTATCTGTTACAGCTTGGCCTGTTGTTGTCGCTTCTGCTGCCATTACACTCGTTGAAATAAAACCTGCAGCTACCATTGCACTGAGCAATGCAGCCGTTTTACCTAAAAACTTTCTTCGATTAAATTTACTCATTCTATATCTCCTGATTGATATAATTTTTAATACAGTTTTACTAATAAGTTGATACTTAATGTCCAAGCATCCAAGGTCTTGCGGTTTTCTTTGTTTGCATCAATAGGCCTGTTCCTTTATTCGCTGAATTTGAATTTTCTTTATTTGAAGTCTCTTTATTAGATGTAGAACAAGTGTGTGAGCCTGAACAACCACAACTTGAACGTCGCGCCTGTCTAGGTGCATGGGCAGATTTTTCATTTCGCTCATGAGCAGAACGTCTACTACCATCCATCAAGGCCAAGTTAGGCGCAGATATAATCCTAGGAGCTTGCTCACCACAGTATTCGCACGTGCATGGCAAGCTGGATTCGCTCATTTTGCGTAAAGCTGAAAATTCACCACATTGTTCACAACGATAGTCATAAATAGGCATCACACTCTTCCTCTAATCAATTAAGATGTTTTTGCAGTACTAATACCTGGGGTGACCAACTCTAGTGGCCCATCTGGATTAGGCATAATGTCGAAATCAAAGATTTCTGTTGGTAACCACAATGTCGCACAAGCATTAGGTACATCAACAATCCCACTGATATGTCCCTCTACCGGTGCAGTACCGAGAATTGATACCGCTTGTTGCCCGCTATAACCAAACTTCTTCATATACTCGATGGCGTTCAAGCAAGCTTGTTTATAAGCCACGTTGACATCAAGATAATGTTGCTTACCCTGCTCATCTACTGAAATACCTTCAAAAATCAAGTAGTCGTTATAATTAGGTGTGACAGGGCTTGGTTTGAACACTGGGTTTTTAATGCCGTACTTCTTAACACCACCTTTGATTAAGTTGACTCGGATATCTAAATACCCTGCCATTTCAATCGCACCACAGAATGTAATTTCACCATCACCTTGTGAAAAGTGAAGATCGCCCATCGATAAGCCACCATCTTTGACGTACACAGGGAAGTAGATACGCGAACCTTTTGTTAGGTTTTTGATATCACAGTTACCACCATGTTCGCGAGGTGGAACGGTGCGTGCACCGACTTTTGCAGCGGCCGCAGCCTCGTCACCTTTTAAACGTCCCATCACCGCAGACTTTTCTTCTGGCGGACAAGCCAACATAGGAACACGATCAGGATCAGTTGCAATTAAGTCACCCTCACGTTTATTCCATTCTTCGAGCATGCTTTTCGATGGTAAACAACCAATTAGACCGGGGTGCATGATTCCTGCAAATTGCACATTAGGAATATGACGTGAGGTGGTATAAATTCCATGGAAGTCCCAAATTGATTTACTGGCTTCAGGAAAGTGGTCTGTTAAGAAGCCACCGCCATTTTCTTTAGAAAATAAGCCATTAAACCCCCATTGCTGATCATCAAAAGTACCGACATCCAAGATGTCAACGACCATTATGTCGCCCTCTTCAGCACCTTCAACACCAATTGGACCACTTAAATAATGAACTTGGGTTAAATCAACATCACGAATATCATTAGCACTATCATTATTGCCAATCTGACCACCAGTCCAGTCCATGCATTCAACACGGAATTCATCGCCTGGTTTAACCATGGCAATCATTGGAATATCTGGATGCCATCGGTTATGTATTTGTCCATCCTGTTCCCAGGGTTTTTTATCTAAATCGAGTTTTACTATTGTCTTCATCTTTTAGTTCTCCATGATTGGAAAAATAGTTAACTTATAAGGTTAGAATTGAAGCTGCATACCAAGATTAAACGTATCTTGGTCGGCTGAGCCTGTTGTTTCTAGGGTTCGGTATACAGCAGTAAATGAAGCGTTGTAGCCATCAATAATGTAGTTCACACCAAAGTCAGTACGTTCTGTTTCAACGTTATTGTCAGCATCAAAGTTTTGGTAATGAACAAAAGGCATGAATTTACCCCAACCTACTTTTTCGTTGAAGATAAATCCTGTGCCAACAGCATAGGCATCACCTTGCTCACTCAAGAACACATCATCCGTGTCATAATCGTAATAGGCAGCTTCTAATGAGATGGCACCAGCAGCTACTTTTTTCTCTACTAATAAATCGACTACTACTTGGCTATAATCGCCAACAGCAACGGCTGATGCTGCACCATCACCCTTCTGACGTGCTGCTACACCAATAGTGAAAATATCTTTAGCACCTAAATAATTACCCGTACCGTAATAACCAGGCTCTGTATCCCAGAAGCTATATTGCAAACGACCGGCATACATAAGTTCATCACCTTGAGCAGGGTTATTTGTTACATCATTCACACCGCTGTAGAAAAATATTTTGTCTGCTTCAAAAGCACCAAAAGAGTATGCAAGGCGTTGATCAAACGCAGTACCAACAACAGCAGCACCTTCATCACGACCAATTGTGCCGCCATTCCAGCCATAACGAGCTGCAATGTTTTGCCAGTAACCATCGCCACCGGTGTAGTAAGGGCCAGCCATGTTTGCACGGCTACTTGGCGATAAGAATCTACCTGTCCAGATTGCAAGATCAGGCGTAATTTGAAAAATACCGGCTGCATCAATCACTTTCATCGATTCATCGCTATTCATTTCGGTATTAAACATACCTTTGATGTATTTATTGAGTGAGCCAGAGAAATAAAGACGGGCACTATCTAAGTTAAAATCATTTTTGTTACTACCATCATTCGCAGCATCTTCAACATTACTGAAACTGCTACGTATACCGAAACCGACACTAACGTATTTGTCTTCACCAAACGTTATAGTGCCTGCTGCTTGAGAAGCGACTGGCATCATGCTTGATGTGCTTGCCAACGCAATTGCAACTGCAAGGCCTTTATTTTTGATTTTCATGTACTACCCCTATAGTAAAATTATCTGAAAACAGTTTTGAACTTGGTTCGCTTCGTTGCCCATTAGCTGCAACTTCAGGAGCAATAGTAGAGATATGTTGTGGGATCTTAAATACGCGAAATTGCGTAGAAACGAACAGAGATATTTAGGGTAGTCTTAGCTAAAACTTTGGAGACCTTAAAAATGAAAACAAATGCTAAGATCATTTCAACGCTTGCACTGGCATCACTAACATTAACGATGAGTGGCTGTGGAGAATTTAGTTACAAAAGAGGAGCTAGCCCCACTGATTTTCAGGCACAAAAAGAAAATTGCACCTCTCAATATGATACTGATAAGAAAATTGATGCATGCCTTGCTGAAAATGGTTGGCTAGTCGTGAGTGCTGATAAACCATTAATTAAAGATGCTGCTATGCTCTCAAGCCCAGATGAGCAACAAGATGCCAATGAATCACTCGCTGCCAAAAAACGCGATCCTCTAGACAAGCTTAACATTGGTTCATGGTGGAAAATGGGAGCTTCACCCAACCAATTAATGATGGATGGTGAACGTTGTGTTGCTACATTAGGCGATGACCATCAACCACAAAATAATATGAGTCTAGTCACCCGTGGTTTTGTGATCTGCATGAAAGAAATGGGATGGTATGCCATTGCAAAATAATGCTTCAGTAAACCGAAGTCTGACAAAGTGGAAGGTGCTTATTAAAACAATTATGCCCTAGAGCGCAGCTTACTCGATGCAAGCGAAGCGGCTGCGGTTCTAGTCTCCACGCCTAATTTGATATAAATATGTTCTGTATGCTTACTCACTGTGCGAGGACTTGTACCCAGAATTTCTCCGATACTTTTATCGGTTTTACCCATAATAATCCAGTGCAGTACTTCAGACTCTCGTTTAGTTAATTTAAATAATGCTTTTAAGGCTTCTATTTGAGCTGTTTCCGACTCTTCTCTTAAAATGATCAGCCATTGCTCATCACTATTAATGTCAGAAGGGTTAAAGATCAATTTACCTGTTGGCAACTGAATAATGAAGGGCTGTAAACGTTTCTTTCCGCTACTTTTTAAACGCCTTACCCAATCATCAAACGCATCAGGCATTTTAATCGCCAATGAATTTGAATCCATTGTGTACTTTTCAAGCAGCTCTCTTGCTAATGGTGTTTGCCATATAACTTTACTGGTCTGAGGTAAAACTGCAATCGCAGCCTGACCGAAGGCATCGAGTGCACCTTGCGTCTGATTTAACACTCGAGAATTCTTAAGGTGAGTATTGAGCCTAGCGAGTACTTCAACAGGGCTGAGAGGCTTAGTGACATAATCAATGCCCCCAGCAGAAAACCCCTCTACAACGTGCTCTGACTCTGTAAGTCCAGTCATGAATATCACAGGAATATGACGTGTATTCAAATCATTCTTTATTGATCGACATACATCAAACCCATTCATCTCAGGCATAACCGCATCAAGTAAAATGATATCGGGTAGGACTTTCTGACTAATTTGCAGTGCTTTTTGACCATTGTTTGCCACTAATACGGTGTAACCTGACTCCACCAACGCATCATGTAACAAAGCGAGTGTGTCGGGGATATCATCCACAATCAATACAACAGCATTTTGCTGTTCATCAGACATCTTCTAATTTTCCTTCAATAAATCGTTTCATACTTTCTAAGTCAAAGTTATCTAACATGATGCGTATTTCAGCAACAAATTGATCATAGGTAACCTCTTGCTGACTAATACCTGTCAGTATTTCTCGCACACCTTCTACATACCCCATATCAATCATCTCTAACAGCTCATTCAATATTTTTTCTGAAGGTATAGCGTAAAGTTGCTCATTAACTGAAGGTAATAATTGATTCGGCCGTTCGGGCTGAACCCACTCTAAATCGAGGCGTTCACCAATCCAGTTTATTAACTCTAATAGATTAAGTGGCTTAAGAATAAAATCTTTCGCTGAAATACCAGAGGTATTGTCGAGATTTCGATCAAACGCATTAGCTGAAATAATGCCGATCATGACATCGGACTGATGAACATTTCTAATCAAATGAATCGTTTCCCAGCCATCCATTTCTGGCATAGCCAAGTCCATAAAGATGATCTCCGGTTGAAACTCGGGATACAGTTTCAAGCACTCAGCACCAGAAGCAGCCTCTTTCACCTCAAAACCAATTGGGGCTAGAATGTTAATCAATAACTCTCTATCAACTGGTTCATTATCCACAACCAATATTTTTCTTTTTCGGCCTTTATAGCCTATTGGCATCTGTAGTGTCAGTGCTGATAACTCTTCCTCAATGACAACCGAAGGTAAAAATAGACGAACCCTAAACTCGCTGCCAACACCAACCTCACTTTTGACATCTATCTCGCCACCCATCAATTCAGTCAGTAACTTGCTAATAGTAAGGCCTAACCCTGTGCCACCAATAGCGGTAGATTGTGAACCTCGTGCAAAAGACTCAAAGATCGTCTCTAATTCCGAAGGTTTGATGCCAGGTCCTGTATCAACGACCTGCATTGATAAAAATTCACGCGCATAAGTAAACCGTAAATGTATAGAACCAGTCTGAGTATATTTGACTGCATTACCAATAATATTCAGTAATATTTGGCTTAACCGTTTTTGATCTGTTCGCACAACGGCAGGTATATCAGAGCTGATATCGACTTTAAACTCTAAGCCCTTATTGGTGGCTTGCAGTTCAAACATGCTAACAATATGATGAATGTACTCAGGTAGACGTAATGACTTTACATCAAAATTCAGTTTTCCATTTTCAATCCGAGCGATATCTAAGGTACCCTCTATTAAAGAAAGCAAATGATCACCACTGCGAAGGATTACCTCAATCGCTCGCTCGCTTTTCTTTTCATCAGTGGCATTATTATTAAGTAATTGGGCGTAACCCAAAATACTGTTTAAGGGTGTTCGCAATTCATGGCTAATCCCAGTGATGTATCTACTTTTAGCCTCATTAGCTTGTTCCGCGACCAGACGTGCTTGCTGTAATTCTTTATCCGTCCGTTTATGCAGTACGATTTCTCGCTGCAATAAACTCGTCTGAGTATTCGATTCTTGTTGAGCTACCTGCCTGCTTTTTGAAGTTAACGTTACCCACCAGACAATAATCCCACTCACGATAAACAACGCTGCAAAGGCTTTTAAAAAACCCGTTTTTAATGCAGATAAAATATAAGACACATTCTCGGTAACTGTTAACTCAACATGTAAATAAATCAAACCAAATATCGAGACCAGTAAGAAAAAAGTTAATGTCATCATTAACAAGTAATGCCCAATCCCACTATTGATATAAGCACCTAATGACTTTGGTAAAAACCGAGTCATTACCGACTTCCATTGAGCATTAAGTTTTGCATGTGGCTTGCACACATCATCACAGCGAACATCCAAGCAACAACATAGAGAACATATCGGGCCTTGGTAGGCGGGACAATGAGCTACATCATTAATCTCATATTCACGTTCACACACACTACAGGTTTCTTTGGTTTTATTTGGATGAAATTGGAATGGCTGTCGTGCGAGATAGTACTTTCCTTTCGTTAACCAAGCGATGATGGGCGAGCTAATCAAAGCACTAAACATAGCAATAAATGATGATGCTGCCTGAGCTTCAGTGCCAAATACGCCCATGAATGATAATACTGACAAGATCGAAGCAATTGCCATTGCTCCTACACCTACAGGGTTAATGTCATATAAATAAGCACGACGAAATTCGATACCTTTTGGGCTCAAGCCTAACGGTTTATTAATAATCAAATCGGCTACAACGGCAGTAATCCATGCTATAGCGATATTAGAATATAAGCCTAGCACTTGTTCGAGTGCTTGAAATACATCTAATAACATCAGCATAGTTGCTATTAATACATTAAATAATAACCATACGACACGACCGGGATGACTATGAGTTAAACGTGCAAAGAAGTTAGACCATGCTAGTGAGCCAGCATAGGCATTGGTAATATTGATTTTTATTTGTGATAACACCACAAAAAACACGGTGACAGCTAAGATAACTCCGGGGTTTGAGAATACATAGCTAAAACCAATTTCGTACATATGTGTTGGATTAATAGCTTCTTCATGCGACTTCTTCGCCATGATAGCCATATAGGCAAGTAGCACACCTGCAAACATTTTAAACATGCCCACAAAAATCCAACCTGGGCCTGCTAAAAAAACACCTAAATTCCACCGAAATCTATTCTTAGATGTCTTATCAGGCATAAATCTAAGAAAATCAACTTGTTCGCCGACTTGCGGTATTAAGGCCATACCAATCCCAACCGCTGTAGCAAACATATAGATATTAAAGCTACTGTCATAACCAGATTCACCAGCAAAACTCATTAATCCAGTAATGACTTCAGGCTCCTTCATTAAAATAAAGATGAAGGGTAATGCCATCATAAATAACCATAATGGTTGGGTAATCATTTGAAACTTACTTATTAAGGTTACACCATGGGTAACAAGCGGTATGACTACAACAGCAGAAATGAGATACCAAATATAAATAGGTAAATCAAAATACATCCTTAAGGCATACGCCATAATGACGGCTTCTAGAGCAAATAATATAAAAGTGAAGGTTGCATAAACAAAGGATGAAATGGTCGAACCGATATAACCGAAACCAGCCCCTCGTGTGAGCAGATCCATGTCCAAGCCATATTTCGCAGCATAAAAACTAATCGGCAAGCTTGTTAAGAAAATAATTAAACTAATCGCGATTATTGACCAAAATGCATTAACGAACCCATAGTTAACGGCCAATGTACCACCAATCA
The DNA here is from genome assembly GCA_937900515.1 of uncultured Gammaproteobacteria bacterium. GTDB lineage: Bacteria > Pseudomonadota > Gammaproteobacteria > Nitrosococcales > Methylophagaceae. The sequence continues at coordinate 17,822 of CALCCU010000178.1, forward strand.
TTTCTAAAACTAAAAATGATATCGCCCCTAAGGCGGTATTTGATACTCTAAAAATAGACCACTTTCTGAATGAATGAGGTGTAAACCGTAGCGCGTAATCTTCTAAGGTTTCATTCCCTACCCATGTATTGTAATCACGCCGACTCTTAATAATACGCATCGGAGCGTCTTGTTCTGTTGGAGCTCTCGATGCGTCATTTGTATTCAAGGTTTTTCTTACTCAATTCGGTCTAAAATGATTAGTCGAAATAACACGCATATACTGTGCCGAAGCTATAAAGCTCTAGCTGTATTGTTTTTAGATGTTAGCAACGATTCACTTTGCACTTAGATAGTGCAAACTCATTATTCTAAATATAATAGTGGTGCATAAAAAAGCGACTAATTCAAAGTGAGCAGTTCATCCAACGCAGTTTGGCTAGGTGCAAACCAGTAAGAGCTAGACTTAGCTTGGCTAAAATCTAATAAACGATCATAAATGCCATCACCAACCACACCAAACATTCTATCAAGCTGAATTTGGTGGCGGGCTTGTTGATTAGCGAAACTAACAAAATACAGCCCTTTTTCCTGACTATTACCAAATGGGTTACTGCGACGATAAACCTTTGCAGCTTTGCCATCTAACTTTGCATCAGTACGACTAACATGTGAATTATTCGGCATTGCTTCACCTTCAAACTCAATACTATCCGGCTTAGTTCTGCCAATCACTTTTTCTTGTTCGGGCCGTGGAAGATGGTTGAACTCTTTTAAGTTATGTACCCACTTTTGGGTGAGCAAGTAACTACCCTTTTCACCCACTTGACCATCAGCAATCAAACTTTCTAAATACTTGTGTTCGTCTTTAGGGTTAGCTGAACCATCAATAAACCCAGTTAAATCACGACTATCATGGTATTTAAATGCTTGAATCTCTAGGCTTAAAGTAGCAAGGCCTTCTAAGGCTTCAGTAATTTTAAGCACCTGATCAAAATTATAGCTAGTTCCTTCCTCTGTCGGACAATGTAACCAAAAGAATATGTCTTGCTGTGTACTTGGGCAAACGTGGCCATTCATACCGTTTATAGTTTCGAAATCATTTAAATCAGCAAGTGGAATATCAGGCTGTAAGCGATGCCAGCAATTCGGACCAAATGCCATAACTTGATGAGCGTGTTCAGGAAAAGCAATCGTCGCTAATTGTTGCTTAAGTATTCTTATATCAACACCTGAAGTTAATGCGAACTCTAAATAGTAATGATGCGTTGAACCATCACTGTCAAAAATACCTGCTTGTGCTACTGCCATAACGCTTATCTCTTTATCCCAAAATGACTAAAATTCATTTGTATGCTGATTGCTGATTATTTAAGCTCTCGAACAACATGTTTCATGTGCTTAGATACCCAATTACACTTGTTTTGCATAGAGCGTTTGATACAAACCTTCTTGGTTAATTAATGAATCGTGGTCACCATCCATAATAATTTCACCACCATCAAACACCACCACTCTATCCGCTTGCTTCACAGCACTTAAACGATGGGCAATAATAATTGTCGTACGGTTTTCTAAATAGCTTTCTAATGCAGCATGTAGCTGAAATTCAGTGTCACTATCTAATGCCGAAGTTGCTTCATCCAATACCACCACACTTGGGTTAATTAACACCATACGAGCAATAGCTAACCGCTGACGTTGGCCACCTGATAATTTCACGCCATCTCGTCCAATAATCGTATCGAGTTGATCAGGCATTGCCGTAATTACATCGTCTAGCTGGGCAATACCAATTGCTTCCCAAATACTAGCATCATCATAATGACGACCCATAGCAATGTTGTGTCGTATGCTGTCATTGAATAAGGCAGGGCTTTGCAATACAGTGGCAACATGTTCTCGCACCGTGTCTAAACCAATTTCACTCACAGGTGCTTCATTAAAAAACACCATGCCATTATCAGCCGGATATAAACCCAGTAAAACATTAACCAACGTTGATTTACCGGCACCACTAGCAGCTACCAGAGCAATTTTCTCACCGGCCTTAATATCGAGTGAAACGCCATTCAATACTTTATTGTTCTCGCCATATTGAAAGTGCAAATTATCGATACGAATACCACATGGTTTACCCTCTTCAAATGGATTAACACGGCTAGGATAATACTGCTCTTGCTTCATCTTGAACAACTTATTAAGTCGCGTCACAGCTGCACTTGCAGAATAAAACGAATATTGAATATTTAGTATTTCTTGTACTGGCCCCATCATGAACCACAGGTAGCCAAACACAGCAAACATTTGACCAATCGATAAATCAGAAAACACTACCATCAGCATACTGACCGCTCTGAACACATCAAAACCAAATAAAAATATAACAAATGATAAGCGGTTAGCGGCATCACTTTTCCATGCAAATTCTGCTGCATGGTTTCTCACTTGGCGAGCATTACTAATAACACGACTCAGATAATATTTCTCACGGTTAACAGCTCGTATCTGCTGCACAGCATCTAGTGTTTCAGTTAGGCTTTGTTGAAAAATTTCAAATGCTGAATTCTCTCTCTTTTTCAGATCTTTTACACGCTTCCCTACCACCATCGTGAAGTAAATCACCAGAGGGTTTAAAAACAAAATCAATAACGCTAATTGCCAATGGAGAAACACCAATATCACTGCCGTACCGATGATACTTAAAGTAGCCACAATAAAACGGCTTATCGTATTGCCAATAAAATTATCAATGACTTCGAGATCTGTCACGAAATGTGAAGCAATACCCGCACTGCCGCGTGTTTCAAATTCACTAATAGCAATCGTGCCTAAACGTTTGATAAGTCGTTTACGAATCCGATAAGTAATGTGTTTAGCAATCAGGGTGAAATAGCGTGATTGGACAACATTCAATAATACAGAGGCTATGCGTAAGATTAATGTGAACACCAAAACAGCCATCACAAATAACACCGGGCCATGCCATGCCGGCGGAGTGAATTGTTCAATAAAATGTACCGTTGCACCAGGTTGCTCTAACAAAACCTCATCAACAATCAGCGGTAATAATAACGGCACTGGCACAGCACAGAGCGTTGCCAATAAAGCGATGAAATTCGCCTTTATCAAATGTTTCTTGTAACTAAAAGCCTGCTTGATTAAGCCTTTTAGCTGATAACTGGTTTCTTCTGACATTGGAACTCGTTTTGGTATCTGTCTTGATGCAATATTGAGAGGCTAAATGATACCCCATTCGACATCAGAGTTTATGACTTACTCACACTAAATGTCATGCAGTCCGACTCTGCCTACTATAAAGTTATGCAACAGCTAGCATTGAAACAACGGTTACACTTTGTGGGGCCAATGATAGAAACAATGAATGAGATATATGTTTTATCCGTTGGCTGACACTCCAAATACAGAATTTAGTGACACTCTACACGGTTACGCCCATTGTGCTTAGCTTTGTAAAGTGCCTGATCAGCACGCTGCAGCGATGCATCGAGCCCCTCATCCTGTAGTTTTACTGTCGTGACACCAAAACTAGCCGTAAAAGTGATCTTTCCAAGCGGGCTATCCACAAATGTAGATTTAATCTCTTTGCGTAATAGTTCTGAAAGTTTGACGGCTTCATCCAGACCAGATCCCACTAATAAAAACGCAAATTCTTCTCCTCCTATTCGTCCAAATATATCTGTAGAACGAAGACGTTTCTGCGTTAGCTCAGCGACATGTTTAATCACATCATCTCCAGCAGCATGGCCATTAGAATCATTTATTTTCTTGAAATGATCTATATCAATCATTACCAATGTAAGTGCATGCCCCAGCCGCCTAGTCAATTTTAGCGTATCTTCACCTCGAGAAAAGAAGTAACGACGGTTGCCTACACCGGTTAATACATCTGTCTCAGCCATAGCTTGTGCTGCTTGCCGAGCTTTCTCCAATGAAACGGTACGAGCAAGTACTTTTTCTTCTAATGTGCTATTAGCACTCTCAAGTGAGATAATCAGATTTTTTTCTGCCGTTAGTTTCTCTTGACGCAAAACATTAATCCGATCAATCAGTGCAAAACTAAGCAGTACCGTTTCTAGTAAAAATCCCATTCGAGAAGCCCAGAGTACAGTATCACTCATCTCGACTAGTCCCATCAGACGACCAACTAGTACACCCAGCGATATGCTCCATACAGCCCAAGCTATGACATACCAACGCGCATCACTACGCTTAAGTACCTTCCATGCCCATAAACCAATCAATGGCATAATGCCTAAAGAAATACCAGTGAGAAGAATCAGTTTGATCGACAGAGCTCGGTAATCAAAAATATAACTGAGGCCAGCGATGATAGTGATAACTAGAAGCGCCTGAAGCAAGCGATCAGCACGAGGCATGAACTGCTTAGTCTGTAAAAAAACACGGTTAAATTGAATTGCAAAAATAAAGGCTAATGTAGTGGCTAGTATGTGAGCCGAATCAGTCAGATAGGGAGAGTCATGCCAGATAAAGCGATAGCCCAGTCCAGTATTAGCTAAACCATCTATTAGAACAAACAGTAGATATGCTAAATACCAATAATAAGCGGGTAACTGTGAAGGAATATGGATAATCAGTGTAAATAATATTACAAACAATCCAGCCCCAAACAAACCACCGAATAAATAGTAACTTATGGATTGATGGTTCTGAAAAGCGATAGGATCCCAAACTCGCATCAATAGTTCAATCATACCCGCCTTCTCATAGGAAAATCGTACGACTATCTTTTCATGCGTGCCTGCCGCTACAGAAAATGGGAAAGCATACGATTCTGATGAAATCAAACGTTTGTCATTTGGACGTTTATCACCCGTGAAGCTTGTCTTTACCTCGCCTTGTTCAGTAATGTGATAGAGGTCGATAAAATCGGTATGTGTATAGACAGCTTCTAAAACCCAATCAATTTTTGAATCAGTTTGGTTTTCGACTTCAAACATAACCCACCATGCTGAAGCGCTGACACCTTGAACCGTTTTTTTATAGTCTTTTTGTAGTTGAAATTCAGACCAATCCATCTTGAGAATGTCATCAATAGAAAGCTCGCGTTGTGAGTCTTCTATGACATGTGTCTTCGCGGTGAGAGTCAAACCTGACATCTCATCCGAGAGTTGCAGTGTAGCAAAGGCCTGTGTACTTGATAAAAAGCCAAGCAGTAACACAATAAAAAACCCCATAAATGGGGTGTTTAGGCGAAAAATAGTCACTCTAATAATGCTCTATCATTGTGTACTGCTGCAGGTTAAATATAAAAATTGTTGTTGTCATGGTCATTATTATTTTTAGTCTTTATTCGGAAGAGTATCGTTATTCTTTTCAGATAACTGCGTAACATCATACTAAGATCAATTCAGTGATGAGACATCATATGCTGTTTTTAATTATTTATTCCATCCATAGCAAATACCATTACAAAATTATATCTGACAGGATAAAGGAAGGTTAATTAACTGCTTTTTCAGGTGCGAGTATATATGGCTGTGGACGTCTTATATGGTAGCCCTGAGCATAAGTGATACCAAGCGCCTTAATAGCTTGTAAAACTTCTTCGGTTTCAACAAACTCAGCAATCGTTTCGGCTTCTAATTCTTTCGCCAAAGTAGCGATACATTTAACAACGGAATGATCACGTTTATCATTAATCATATTGGCAACAAATTCCCCTTCTATTTTCACAAAATCAATTGGGAAATGTTTTAAATAATGGAATGAAGAGAACCCTGAGCCAAAATCATCTACCGCTAACTGAAACCCTTCAGCTTTCAAAGTGTTTACGAATTGCTTCAATAGGGTCATATTTTTGACCGTATCACGCTCAGTAATTTCAAATACGATTCGATCACGAGGCATTCCCATGCGTTCTACAATTTTTACAATTTCAGTAATAAATTCACTTAGAACGAGAGATTTAGGCGAAATATTAACGAAGAGTAAGCCTTGATAATTCTCAAGCTTAGCCTGCTCTAGTGCTTTCTCCAACATAATGAAATCAAGGTTATGGATAATGCCCATTTTTTCTGCAAGTTCGATGAAATCATTGGCGCTCATTATGTTGCCATCAACTGTTTTGATTCGACACAGTACTTCCGTTGCTGCAACCTCACCATTAGTTAAACGCATTAATGGCTGAAAGTATGGAATCACAGTTCGCTCTTTCACAGCCGCACTAATTAATAGACTTTTTTCACTTATCTCTTTAAACGCCTCAATGATATCTTCATCATGAGGAACATAAACTTGGTCCTTACCTGCAGCCTTAGCTTTATACATCATATTATCTGCAAACATGAACAAGTCGCGTCCATTATCAGCATGATCAGGATAAACAGAAAGCCCTATAGACATAGCGACATCAATATTTTCACCATTAGGCGTTATATAGTTGGCACGGTGTGAAGCCTTTAAGATGCGGTCGGCTATAACCTTAGCTTGTTCTAAGTCGCACTCAGGTAAAATAACAGTGAACTCATCGCCACCGTAGCGCGCTAAGAGGTCTCCTACTCTTAACCCCTCACGAATAGCGGCACAAACGCTTTGCAACACTTTATCGCCAAACGTGTGACTAAAATTATCATTAATTGATTTGAAGTTGTCCAAATCAATCACTAACACAGTAAATGCATAACTGTGTCTTTCTGCTCGAATAATTTCAAGCTCAAGCATTTCCCAGAAAACACGTTGGTTTTGTAAATGAGTCAGTGGATCTCGTGTCGCATAGTACTCCAGATCATTAGTGTATTTTCCGATTGCTTTTACAGAACCAACAACATTAATCAACGTCGATAAAATACTACTTGTAACTAACATTCGAGTTGAATCTGAAACGACAGCTGAATTAATACCAATACCTACGATACCACCAATTTTAGGCTGCTCAAGCACTAAGGACTTTGTCCGAAGGTGAATATCATCATAATCTAGCTGAATCATATCAGCAGACTTTTGAGCAATATTATGAACAACCTTAAGCTCTGTTCCTTCCGTAAACATAGGATGAGCTTTAACACTTTCACGAACTTCAGAATCTAACCAACGCACGCTTTCTTCTGATGGAGGACTAATCCAAAACACTTCTAATAAGAACTGATCTTCATCAATCTTAAAAATAGAAAACAAATTATAAACCGGCATAACCTCATTGATTTCAATCAATAAAAGGTTAATATACTCATGCCAATCACGTACGACATCAGACGTAATTACAAATTTTTCCAGTAATGTAATTTCAAACTTCAATAAGTCTTTATCAACCGCAAGCTCATGTAATTTATCCGACAACCTTTCGATTTCTTCATAGACTTGGTTGAATTCTTCAAAGCTTTCAGGGTGTTCATTAATACTAAATGAGCCCAAGTCAGATACTTTATTGATTTGCTCAATACTAGTTTCTAGTTCATTGACTGAATAATTAATTCGCTTGTTAATATAAGCGACTACAAACAATGCCAATAAAAAAGGAAACGGTGAAATATAAAGTAATTTAGTTAAAATATTATTTCTAACACTCTCAAGTGTTGCTTTA
>CALCCU010000179.1 GCA_937900515.1 uncultured Gammaproteobacteria bacterium
ATAAAAATCCTGTATACACGTCTGAATTACTTGAGTCAGATTGGGGTTTGGGACACTGCTACATAGGCAAAGTAACTTTTAATAGTGCTGCTTATGTCGCGCGTTATGTTGTAAAAAAGATTGTTGGTAAGGATGCTAACAAGTCTGTAGCTAGAGAGTTTCCTGGTTATTCCGTTGACCTTAAACCTTATCAATACTTCGATTCTAACACCGGGCAAATATTCGAATTAGCTCCTGAGTTCGTTACCATGTCTAATGGCATTGGGAAACAATGGTTCCTGGAAAATCATGGCGATGTTTATCCACATGATAACTGTGTTGTGAATGGAAAACCTTTAAAACCACCTCGATATTACGACTTAATCATGCAAAAGCTTGATGAAGATGTATGGTATGAGGTTGAAGCAAAACGTGATTCAGTTGAATTTAATCTTGACAATCCAGAAACATATGAACTACGCTCTCGAAATATAGCCGCTGAGGCTTCATACAATAAATTATATTCTAGAAACATTGGAGAATGAAAAATGATAAAAAAAGTATTTTGTATTTACGATTCAATCAGTGAGGTTTATATGCCTCCCTTCTGTGAAATTAACACACAAAGTGCAATTCGTATGATAAAAGATGCACACAAAAATCCCAATTCAGGCATTGGTGAACATGCCGATGATTTAGTTCTTTATGAACTAGGTGCATATTCAGATACAACAGCTGAGTTCAACTTTTATAGTGAACCAAAGCGGATTAATAAATTAACACATATTGTTAATGAAATTGTTTTCAATGAAAAAACTCATGGAGAAGATAAATCATGAAATCTATAATGGGTAATCATAATTTTGCACAGGTTCCCTCTGCTGATATTCAGCGTTCAAGCTTTGACCGGTCGCACGGGTTAAAAACTTGCTTTGATGGAGGAAAACTTGTTCCTGTATTCGTAGACGAGGTCTTACCTGGTGACACATTTAATTTGCAAATGAGCACTTTTCTTCGTCTATCAACTCCTTTACATCCTGTAATGGACAATATGTTTGTGGACAGCTTCTTCTTTTTCGTCCCTAGTCGCTTACTGTGGGATAACTGGGAAAAAATGCACGGTGCACAAGATAATCCAGGTGATAGTACCGACTTCACCGTTCCTGTTATGTCAAAAGGAGCTCATGCAACAGGCCTTGTGACATTGGGCGAATTGGGTGACTATTTCGGTTTGCCTCTGGGACTTGATGTTGCAACGACTGATGTCATGGCTTTGCCGTTTCGAGCATACACAAAAATTTGGAATGAGTTTTTCAGGGAGGAAAATCTTCAATCTTCCAAAACAGAGTATACTGGTAATGGTCCTGACCCATTAAATTCTTATGCTTTGTTAAATCGTGGTAAAAGGCATGATTATTTTACTTCTGCTTTACCCTGGCCCCAAAAAGGGACAGACGTACCATTACCTTTAGGAAGCACAGCTCCTGTCGTTGGTGACGGTAATGTATTGTTATTTAATTATTTTGGTGGTACTCCACAACCGATTCAAGGTGTAAGTGGTACTCAAACTGTTCAAGCTCAATCAAACTGGGCTGCTACTGGTAATCTATTATTCGGTGACCAGGGATTAGAAGTGGATTTATCTTCAGCAACTGCTTCCACTATTAACCAACTACGTGAAGCGTTTCAAATACAGCGCTTATATGAGAGGGATGCTAGAGGCGGCACACGATATGTTGAGCTCATTAAATCACATTTTAACACCACCAGCCCTGACTTCAGGTTGCAACGTCCTGAATATTTAGGCGGCGGTTCACAACCTGTGAATATCAACCCAATTGCGCAAACTGGTGAGAGTGGTACTACTCCCCAGGGTAACTTAGCAGCGATGGGTACTTCTTCTGGTTCTGGCCATGGTTTCACAAAATCATTTACTGAGCATGGTTACATCTTAGGTATGGTATCAGCGCGAGCTGATCTAACATACCAACAAGGATTGGAGCGCATGTGGAGTCGTCAAACTAGATTCGATTACTTCTACCCTGTCCTCGCTAACCTGGGAGAACAAACAATTCTCAATAAAGAGATTTTTACGCAAAATACTTCTGCTGATGAAGATGTATTTGGCTATCAAGAGGCTTTTGCAGAATATCGCTATAAGCCTAGTCGTATTACTTCATTATTCAGAAGTGATGCAGCTGGAACGCTTGATTCCTGGCATTTGTCACAAGATTTTGCGGCGCTTCCTGTTTTGAATGATACATTCATACAAGATAATCCACCGATTGACCGTGTTATTGCCACACCTACAGAGCCTCATTTCATTGGTGATTTTTACTTCACCCTAAAATGTGCTCGCCCTATGCCTGTATATTCAGTACCTGGCATGATTGACCATTTCTAAAAAATAATACAACCAGGGATAAAGCTTTAGTTTATCCCTGGTACCTATCGGAGAGATAATTATGTTATATTTACTAAACAATGCTGAGTCTATTTTGACAGCTATTAATGTTCTTTGGACTGCATACCTAGCATTAAGCAAACAAGCCAAGCCAAAAAAGGCGAAGCCTGATGTTTGATGCATTCACTGGTTCGTTAGTAGCTGGGGGAATTGGCGCAATTGCCAATGTCCTTGGAGGTCGTGAGCAAAATGCCGCTAACAAGGGCATATCTCAAGAGCAAATGGCTTTCCAAGAACGTATGAGCAATACAGCTTATCAACGTTCAATGGAAGATATGAAAAAGGCAAATTTGAATCCTATGCTCGCTTATATGAAAGGCGGTGCTAGTACCCCCTCGGGTGCTGGCATTCCTGCCTCTAATGTTTTCGATAAAGTCGGTGAAAACATTGACAAAACGGCGGCTTCTGTTCGTCAAGCTGACCGTGTAAAACAAGAACTAAAAAACATGAAGGCAACTGAAGAAAAAACTCTGGAGGATAAAAAACTTACAACTGAGCATATTAAAAATGCTCAACAACAACATAGGATTAATTTATTTAAAGAGGCAACTCTTGGTATGCCTGGTAAGGCATTACTTAACCCAAAAGATACAGCGATTGAACTCGGTGAAGATATATCTCATAACCTGGGAATTCCCCGTGCTTATCCTTCTACTAATGCAAAATCTCTTGAGAAGCTTGCAATAGAAAAAATAAATTCAGGATGGGAAGGCTCTCGGATTCGAAAGGCTGTAACAGACTTATTTTCACCAAAAGGAAAAAAAGGCAAAAAACCAAATGGTAAACTTACAAAAAGCGCAAAACGCGCATTAGAGAGGATGAAAAAATGAGTATGATTGAAAATCCAAATATGGAATGGATAGACAACAACGACGGGAGCCGTCGTTATGCATTTATAAATGCTGGTGAAGAAACTTTTGTTAAACAAGACTCAAAAGATGAATGTGATATAAATTTAATTCTGGAAAGATGGCGTACTGATGGCGTAGCACGTTTGAACCAGGATGATGCTCAATTCTTGGATGTCACTGAGGTACAAGACTATCATGCAGCTATGAACTTAGTTAGCGATGCAAATAGCTCATTCGAGCAGTTGCCTGCTTCTTTGCGAAAAGAGCTAAAGCATGACCCTGCTAATCTTCTTGATTACATCAAGAATCCTGCAAATAAAGAAAAGCTGCTAGAGCTTGGTATATTGGAAGCCGTGGAGCTTCCTCCGGTCATGTCGGAACCTGTGCCGACTGAACCGACCCCCGCAGCGCCAGCTGCATAACACACTTCCCCTTGTTGTAAGTGTGTTGAGTGACACCAAGTCACTCTAAAAAAAAATAGGAGTATGAAATGTCTAGAAAACGTTCAAAAATTAACTATAAAAAGTCAAAAAAAATGTTTAGCAAAACTGCAAAAAAGTATAACAAAAAAAATAATATGTCCTCAATGCGTGGGGGTATTCGCTTTTGACATTAAAGTGCGTCAGTCCTTTGACGGCATGGCGTTCAAGAGATATTAATGATACTGGAAAACGTTCTTTAGTATTTCGCAAAGATTTAGCATATGATGATGAATCTTTAACTATTCGGTGTGGTCGATGCATTAGGTGTCGGCTGCACCGTTCTGCTATGTGGGCTGTACGTTGTGTACATGAGTCTAAGACTCGCAAAAAAAACTCCTTCTTATCCTTAGCTTA
>CALCCU010000180.1 GCA_937900515.1 uncultured Gammaproteobacteria bacterium
ACTATTACTATAAAACAGCGCTATGATGCGTGTGATCAATGTGGCAGTTATCAGTTGCAAGTTAGCAGTGGTGATGAGCTCAAGATCAAAGAACTAGAGGTGAATTAAATGTGTACTACATGTGGATGTGCAAGCGGCGAAACAACTATCGAAGGTCATCAACATTTTCATCATGTCCACGATCACGATCACGATCACGATCATGGCTATGAGCACAATCATACCCACAATATCCATTTTGGCTTAGGGCCAGCCCATTCTCATGCACCAGGATTAAGTCAATCTCGAATGGTTGAAATTGAGAAAAATATTCTGAGTAAAAACGATGAATATGCACAAAAAAATCGTCAGTACTTTACTGATAAAGGAATGCTTGCACTCAATTTAGTTTCTAGCCCAGGTTCAGGTAAAACGACATTACTGACTAAGTCGATTACCGATTTGAGTGCAGAACTAAGTCTATCGGTGATTGAAGGTGATCAACAAACATCTAATGATGCTGACCGTATTCGCGCGACAGGCGTAAGTGCAGTGCAAATCAATACTGGTAAAGGCTGTCATTTAGATGCTCATATGGTTGAGCATGCGATGGAGACACTCGCACCTAAAGATGGTGGTGTTGTCTTTATAGAAAATGTAGGGAATCTTGTATGCCCGGCTTCATTTGATTTAGGTGAAGCACATAAAGTCGCAATATTGTCAGTGACTGAGGGTGAAGATAAGCCGTTAAAATATCCTGACATGTTTTTTGCAGCAGATATTATGCTCTTGAATAAAATTGACTTGTTACCCTATCTTAACTTTGATGTCGCTAAATGTATTGAGTATGCTCGTAGAGTGAACCCTAAAATACTCGTTTTACAAGTTTCAGCGACAACAGGCGAAGGCATGGATCAATGGATTCGTACATCAAGACAATTAAGACTTATAGGACGATCTGATATGCTTAATGCAAAAAACGTCGACATGAAGGTATCCGTGTAAATATGAATGAAGTACTGCCTAGCATTTTAATCGTTGATGATGAAGTGCGTTCGATCGAAACGCTTGAGCGAATTCTGAATGAGCACTTTGATGTCTACACTGCATCCAATATAAAAGATGCCTATCAAATCCTCGAACGTGAATGGATTCAGGTTGTATTATGTGATCAACGAATGCCAGATAAGACAGGTGTTGAATTTTGTTCTGAGATTCGTGAACGTTGGCCAGAAATTATTCGAATGATCATCTCTGGTTATACTGATTCCGACGATATTATCGCGGCGATCAATGAAGGCGGTATTTATCAATACATCAGCAAACCTTGGCACCCAGAAGATGTTATTTTAAAACTGACTAATGCCATCGAATTGTTTGAGTTACATCGTAAGAATGAACGTCTAGCGATAGAACTAAAATTACAGCCCAAAACGCTCCGTGAAGCAATTGAGGTTCAACGTACAGCACTGCAAGCACGGTTCAGTATGGACACAATCGTACGTAGCCCAGATAGCTGTTTAAATAAGGTTTGTGCCACTATCAAACAAATTTCTCCCTATGATGTAAATGTTCTAATCATGGGCGAGTCAGGTACGGGTAAAGAATTATGCGCTCGAGCACTTCATTATAATAGTCTTCGACAAAAAGAACCTTTCGTGGCAGAAAACTGTGGCGCTTTACCCGATGAATTGCTAGAAAGTGAATTATTTGGGCATAAAAAAGGGGCCTTCACAGGTGCTGTTGATGACCGAATAGGTCTATTCGAAAGCGCTGAAGGAGGGACCATCTTTCTGGATGAAATTGGCGAAACTTCACCGGCTTTTCAATTAAAACTGTTACGTGTTTTACAAGAAAAAGAAATCCGACCTCTAGGCAGTAATAAAAGACGTCCCATTGACGTCCGTGTTATTGCAGCTACTAATCGTAAACTCGCTGAGGATGTTAGAGAAGGCCGTTTCAGAGAAGATTTGTATTACCGTTTAGCTACTTTTACGATAGAAATGCCCACCTTACGTGATCGTCTCGAAGATATTCCTTATCTTGCATTAGATATTCTCACTAAATTACAGGCTGAACTAGGAAAGAAGGTAGTTGGCTTTACCTCTGAAGCCATTGAATGTCTGCAAAAATACCAATGGCCCGGCAATGTGCGAGAGCTAGAGAATGAAATCAAGCGTATGTTGGTATTAACACAAGATACAAAATTAGGGGCTGATGTGATGTCGCCGCATGTGTTGAGGGCTATTCCAGAAGAAATGCGTCATGACATGAAGCTTGTAGCAAGTCGTTCGCAAGGCAACTTGAAAGATCGCATTGAATTATTAGAGGCGCATATCCTCAAAGAAACATTGGTTCGACATCGTTGGAATAAAACACGTTCAGCAGAAGAATTAGGGCTATCAGGGTAGGATTA
>CALCCU010000181.1 GCA_937900515.1 uncultured Gammaproteobacteria bacterium
TAAAACCCAAATAGCTGTGTAGCACAATGTCTGCTTTGGGTCGAAAGCAGTCAGATTATGCCTACTTATAATACCTGCACAAATTTTAAACAAACAAGCCCGCACTATAGCCAGAGGACCATGCCCACTGAAAATTAAAACCGCCTAGGTGCCCTGTCACATCGAGTACTTCACCAGTGAAGAATAGTCCTGTTTGTTGCTTTGCTTCCATTGTTTTTGAGCTAATTCCATCAGTATCAACACCGCCTAACGTCACTTCAGCTGTTCGGTACCCTTCTGTTGCAGAAGGCTTTAATCGCCAATTATTGATATTGTTTGCAATGCAGATTAACTGTTTATCAGTCATTTCAGCTAGTGATGACTCTGCTTGTTGCGGCCACCATAATAACTGTAGTTCTTTTACTAAACCTTTAGCTAGTTTCTTAGTCAGCAAAGTTCTTAACAATAACTTTCCTTGCTTCTTTTTAGTTTCAATCAGCCACCCAACCACATCAAGGTAGGGTAATAAGTTGATACTAATTTCGTCACCTTGGTGCCAGTAATTTGAAATCTGTAGCATCACAGGTCCACTCATACCTCTGTGGGTAAACAAAACATTCTCAGTGAAAGACTGTTGATTACAGGTGACTTCGACTTCCAGAGCCAAACCAGACAATCGTTCACAGAGTGTTTTAGTTTGATCACTAAACATAAAAGGAACTAGACCCGCTCTTCGATCAGTCAACTTTAGCTCAAACTGCTTAGCAATGTCATAGCCAATGCCACTACCACCCAATGATGGAATTGATAAAGCACCTGTCGCGACGACTAATGAGTGACACTGTAACTTGTGTGGGAGGTGATCTTGCAACATACTTACTTGATAACGAGAACGGTTATCTTGATGCTGGTGTTTATCTGAGTGACCACTTAATTCAAGTGGCTTTACGTTTTGTATTTCACAGTGTGTTTTAATCTCAACACCCGCCTGAGCACATTCATCAAGTAACATTACCAAAATATCTTTGGCTGAATTTTTACAAAATTGCTGGCTATGTTTACGCTCTTCTACCTCAATACCATGACGCGCTACCATTGAGATAAAATCCCATTGACTATAACGTTTTAATGCCGCCTTACAAAAGTGAGGATTGTTAGAAATAAAATTATCCGCTTCTACAAAGTGATTGGTGAAATTACACTTTCCCCCACCAGACATGAGGATCTTCTTTCCCACTTTATTAGCTTTTTCTAGCACTAAAACACGTCGACCACGCTGAGCAGCGGTAAAGGCGCACATTAACCCTGATGCACCCGCCCCCAAAATAATAACGTCGTATTGGTTAAAATCAAAACTCACGCAGTAACACCCAAAATAAAATTTAAAGAAAGGGTAAACAGTTCTATTTGAAAATACTAGTTTCAACCTCTATTTAGTATAAGTATGATAAACATCAGTGGACAAAAGGACTGACAACAATGAAAACACAGAGTAGCCCGCCCAATTTTAGCAAATCAACCATAGCTATTATTTGGATCGTATTGCTTGCTGCCACGACTATTATTTTCAACTCAGTACTCGACAATATAAATAACCCGAACAAACAACTATCCATCTCGATAAATGAATATGGAGAACAAGAAATTGTTCTTGAACGTAATCGATACGGTCATTATGTCGCTTCAGGAAAGATCAATGGCTATGACGTAGATTTTTTACTAGACACGGGGGCAACACTGGTTGCTATTCCAGAGCATATTGCTGAAAGATTGAACTTGAAAAAAGGCCAACGTTTCCAATCACAAACAGCAAATGGCATGAGTACTTCTTATGAAACCAGTATTCAAACTCTCACACTGGGTGGAATTAAAATGAATAATGTACCTGCAAGCATTAGCAGTGGCATGACTTTCAACGAAATACTCTTAGGTATGTCATTTTTAAAGCATTTGAAATTAACTCAACAAGGTAAGCTGCTAACCATTAGTCTGCCAGAATAAAGCCATTGCAAGCACATAAAATATGACGTAAATATCTCAGTAACTCAAACTAAACTAGCTTTCATATTTCTAGGTCTTTAATAAGTGAAGGCACTTATACTTCTTAAAATATGAGCGCCACTATCAGTAAGTAAATAACCAAGCATCATGGAATTAATAACAGCCGTGATCCAAAAAACAGTTTTAAACGATGTTTTACTAGATTTGTGACGTAAACGGTTTTGAGCATAAAAAGCACCGGGCCAACCACCCAGAAGTGAGAACAGATGAAGCGTACTTTCTTGTGTTCGCCACCTCCCCTTCTTGGCTGCTGATTTATCTATAGCATAAGCTAAAACGGTAATTAGGCTTGCAACGATATATACCCCAAAAATAATCAACGGTAATTTGCCTGTCACCATCATTAAAACCAAACTAAGACAAAATAAACATGTAATGATTGAACCTAATAACCTTGTTTTAGATTTTGTTTTATTTACTCGTCGAGCATGTCTAGGAAATTCTATTTTTTTAGCTTTAAAGCGTCCCGTATTATCTTTAACTTGTTGATAAGTAATAATATCGCCATTCATCGGTCGAATACCTCGACGAACAAAATCTTTAATATGAACGAAAGACTTGTCTCCGCCGCCATTGGGCCTAACAAAGCCAAAGCCTTTCACGTCATTCCAGTTGCTTATCTTTCCTTGAAATCGCACCATAAAACCCTTATTTCAACAAACAAACATTCAGTTAGACTGTAACAGCAATTAATTTTAGTTAGAATAATAACCTTACTCATCCTATTGGCCTCAACATGCACTTAAATATCACTGATCCCGCCATTATGTTTTCAGGTATTTCTTTACTGTTTTTAGCTTACACCAATCGCTATTTAGCCCTAGCCAGTGTTGTTCGCTCTCTCAATAAAGAATTCAAAAACCAAGATGAAAAAAATCGAGTAAGGCAAATTAAAAACCTTCATCTTCGCATCAACCTAATTAAATACATGCAAGCGTTTGGTGTTGTGTCATTTTTATTCTGTGTATTAGCAATGATGATGTTATTTTGGCAACAAGAATCACTCGGTGAAATATGCTTTATCATGAGCCTCATTACAATGGTTGTGTCACTGCTTATTTCCCTAGTTGAAATTTTAAAATCTGGCGAATCACTGAAAATTGAATTTGAAAGAACTAATGTTCGCGATCTTTGGGATAAATAATGAAAACTGCTTGGGCTGTGCTTATTATCTTTTTAAACTTAGCAATTACACCATTATTTGCCAACGAGAATATTAGCCAGAAAAAACTAGCGTTAATTAAAGTACTGCTTAAACAAACACATCAATCAGAGAGTGATATCAGCCAACGACTTACTGACAGCTACCAAAAACAAATCAGCTCAATCCTAAAACAATCACACCCTAATATAAGCTCAGAAACATTACTTAACATTAACCATGAAGTCTCTGCGAGTGTAAAACAACAATTAATCGAGCAACAACAATTTATACAAAGAATCATTCCTATCTACGATCAGGCTTTCTCGCTAGAAGAATTACAAAAAATCGTTGCATTTAATCAAACAGAATTTGGTGAAAAATTACTTTCGATGATGCCAGTAATTAATAATCAGCACAGTGATATTTATGATGAACTCGCTCTTGATTTAGCCCCAGAAATCAATGCTCGTGTATTAGCAATTATCGAGTAAATAAACACACCATTAACGCATTAATGCTTAGCATCTATTAATGATTTAATCTCAGACATTCGTAATTCATTTCGATGAATTTCAGCTTCAAGCTGATCAATTTTTCTTAAATACTCTGCGTTTAATGCCTCGATATTTTTAAATACATCAGGATCACTGCTTGCAATAATAGTATCTGAATACTCATAAACCTTCTCATTCAGTAACTGTACTTTTTTATTACGTTGCTTTATTAACTGATGAATTTTTACTTTTAATGATTTATTCTTTTTTCTGAGTGCATCTATTTCATCATATTGTGAATCTTCGATATAACGCTTCGTAGCACGCTGTTGCTGATTAATATCTTCAGCTTTCGGCTGATAAACCTTGAGCTCTACTTTCTCAGCATTTCTAGTACAGGGCTGATCACTAAACACTTGCTCTCCATTCACGTTACATTTATAAATATCTGCAAAACTAGAACTAGAGACTAGTAAAAAAACGATAGTGATTATTCGTAGCTCCCTAGAACCACTCAAGCCATTAATCATTTAAAAACAAAGCATTTTATTGGTCAGGTAAAGCATCAAATATTTGCTTCTTACTGGCAATCCACGCCTGCATAGCAGTTGGATCCATCATTAATGCCTGCACCTCCATAATCGCACTCAAATGTTCAGCATCTTGTTTTTGAAACATTTCCATACCATGCTGCTTACTCATCTCCACAAGCTCTTCAAATGTATTCGCTTGAAAAGTCGTATCACACGCACCACCTAACTGTTTGCATGTCATTGTTTTCATTATTATCTCTCTTATTAAATTTAAACTAATATTATT
Source organism: uncultured Gammaproteobacteria bacterium (assembly GCA_937900515.1). Lineage (GTDB taxonomy): Bacteria > Pseudomonadota > Gammaproteobacteria > Nitrosococcales > Methylophagaceae. The sequence continues at coordinate 4,498 of CALCCU010000181.1, forward strand.
AATTATTAATTATTAATTATTAATTACAACATTACCTGTATTTGAATCATAGCTAATATTCATGCTCGTATCTTTCTGATAAGTATAAGTGCAATCATTACTTCCATCATATGTGGCCTGATATTCACTACTCGTGTCGGATGAAACGGTGGGAGATCCTGCATCTAAAATAGCATTCCAAACGTCAATACAGTCCTGTGTACTATTCAATGTCAAGCTAACTCCCTGCGTATCAGCTGGCCAGCCGTTAGCATTAACAGATAATGATTCGCCGGTAATTGAATCTGCCGCCACGATAAAATCGAGTACCGCATCAGACTTTCCAGATGCATACCATTTAAGATGGATGTTGTTCACCCCTACTCTCAACGCGCTCCCTGTTGTTGCGACAGCGCTTTTATGGGCATCTGTTGATATATCCGCAAACTTAGGCAATGCCGTTGCTGCTAGAACCCCAAGTATAATGATGACCATAATCAACTCAATTAATGTAAAACCACGCTCGTATTTCATATTAGTTCTAGTGCCCAAATTATAATAGTCTTTTGAAGATCTCGCTAAGCCTCCATTCAAAGGCACTCTTATCTGAATGACCTATTAGCACAAATCATACTATGCACAGTTAGCTATTTGTTCTAAATGAACATCGGTGAAATCGGATAACCGTCTAAGTTTCAGATGAGATATTTCATATTTTTTATTGGTAAATTCTAAAATTGGCGGAACCACCACCGTTTTAATGTTGGCCTTACTCGCTGCGATAATTCCAGATAAAGAGTCTTCAAATGCAACACATTTTGAAGGATCAACCTTTAGTTTTTTTGCCGTGGATAAATATACTGCAGGATGAGGCTTTCCCTTTATTTCATGCTCTGAAGATGAAATAGCATGAAAATAGTTAGAGATACCAAGCTTTTGTAAAACCACATGAATCAACCTATAAGGCGCATTAGTTGAGAGGCCTATCTTGAAGTTCTTGCTTTCAAAAAAAGACAAAATCTCTGTCACACCTTCCATGGGTGCCCCTTTTTCAGAAATAAGTCTAGCAACGCGATCAACCACTTCATTTTCAACTTGCTGTAAACTTTTTCCCGACCAAGGAAAGTGACGGTACCAAAACTCAGTTACCTCTCGTGTCGTCATAGAAGCCGTATTAGCTGCCAGTTCATCCGTTACATCAACGCCAACCGATGAGAAAACATCTCTTTCAGCTTCTTTCCACATGGGCTCAGAATCTATCAACGTCCCATCCATATCAAAAATTACAGCTTGCATCATATTGATTTCATTTAGCGATCTAACAGTGTGATATACAGGATGCCGTCCTATATATCAATATTGTTAAGGAATCCTTGTTTTATTATTTTTACGCTCACCATTTATTAGTAACTCATTGTATTATAATAAAAATACAAAACTATCAACTTATCTTATAGTGATAACTAGGATAGCATCCTAGTTATTTTTCTTGGTTTGTTAGGTAATTATTTATCATGATAAGAAACGAGTCTCTCAACCTCATTCTTAGAACCCAGAATTACTGGCACACGTTGATGCACGCCTGTAGGCTGCACTTCCATAATCCGTTCACGCCCTGTTGAGCTGACCCCGCCAGCTTGTTCAACAATAAAGCTCATCGGGTTGGCTTCATACATCAGGCGCAGTTTGCCACCTTGGGTTGTTGGCTTGTTATCGAGTGGATAGAGAAAGATGCCGCCTCGGGTTAATACGCGATAGACTTCAGCCACCATAGAGGCGACCCAACGCATATTGAAGTTCTTTTCTCGACTGCCTTCCACGCCTTGCATGCATTCTTCAATATAACGTTGCACTGGCGCTTCCCAGAAACGTTGATTCGACATATTGATGGCAAACTCAGCGGTATCTTCGGGGATGGTCATATTAGGGTGGGTCAGAATAAATTCACCTACATCACGATCAAGAGTGAAACCATTGACGCCATTACCGGTAGTAATAATCATCATGGTAGTTGGGCCATAGACACAAAAACCCGCACAGACTTGTTCGGTGCCTTTTTGCATAAAGTCTTCTACGGTTGGTTGACTGATGCCTTCTGGGCAACGCAAGATGGAGAAGATGGTGCCAACGGATAGGTTGATATCGATATTTGACGATCCATCAAGAGGATCAAAGGCAATGAGATATTTACCTTTCGGCATATTGTCTGGAATTTGAATAATTTCTTCAATTTCCTCGGAGGCCATGGCAGCAATATTACCTGACCAATTTAGGTGATCGACCATCACATCGTTGGTAATGATATCTAGCTTTTTCTGTACTTCACCTTGCACATTTTCTGACTCAGCTGCCCCACCCAGCCCAATGATGCCGCTACGATTGACTAAGTGCGATATTTTTTTACAGGCACTGACGATATCGTTAATCAGCCCGGTAAATTCACCGGTAGAACCTTTGTGAGCACGCTGTTGTTCGATAATAAATTGCGTTATTGATTTACCACTTCCAGACATACGTACTCCTTTACACTGGGTTTTCGTGTTACATAAGGCTAAATTTTAACGAGTATTTCACCCATACCGATACCACCAACATCACCAGCATAACGCTGCACACGTGAGAAACTATCAACTTTAGCAAACTGACTATCAAGCTTGGTAAATGAGGCAAATAATAAAGGTAAGAACGCTAAGGTGTGCGAACCACAATCGTTAAAGTTGGCTGAAATACCTTGTGAAGGCGCTTTTGTTAATAAGACGGTGCCTCGCTTCATGGCATAACCAAGGTGTGAACCAACATTACCTAGCACAGCAATCGTGCCTGAAATCATGCGTGAACCACAGTAATCACCTGCATTACCTTCGATTAAGATCATGCCTCGACGCATATGATCGCCAGTACGTGCTCCTGTATCACCCGTCACAATTACTACACCACCAGTCATACCATTACGACGACCAGGGCGAACACCGCCAAGGAAATCACCAGCATTACCGTTGATTTTAATTTGACCCGATTTCATTTCACAAGCAGTATAACCTTCGGTATTACCGTTAACTTCAATCTCGCCACCTTCTAAGAAAATACCTAGGTAGGCACCAACATTACCATCAATAGTGATCTTACCTGATGTCATATTACGGCCGACAAAATCGAGTTTGTCACAGCTATTACTAAATTTAATATCATTGACATCATTACCACTGATATCAAACAAACTATCAACACGTTCAACCGTATTACCTACTGCAAGTTCGATTGCTGCAATATCTGCAACTGATTTTTCAGCTAACTCATCAGGAGTTAATAATGAACAGTCGACACGTTGAGCTGGGGCAGCTTTAAGTGTAAATGTTAATGCGCTCATGCCATAATCTCCTGTAAATGAAAGTGGAATGGGCCGAGTTTACCGCCATAATTACCAGCGCTAATGCGACGAATTCCATTATCAGCACCTAGATCACATACAGCTTGAATACCAACTTTCATTGCTTTATCGATATCTTCTTTTGTTAAGCCATCAATTACAATTTCCATAACTGATTCAACTTCGGGTGATAAATCACTCTTCGTTTGACCTTTTAATGTTGGACAAAAGGCATCGTTAGTTGAAGCATTCAACGCTTTGAATTTTGAGCCAACTTTAGATCCAGAGCGAACTACACCACCTGGGAACGGCATAATCACATTAGGAATTTTTTTCATTTCGACAATAGCAGCTTCACAAGCAGTCAGAGCCTGAGCTTGTGATTCAGCAAGCACTAGGAAGTTACCACCGCCAACAGAGTCATGAACACCTGTTTTCTCTTGTGTTAAAAACTCACCATCCATTACAGGTACACGCCAGTAACGTTTCCCATCAATCATTTTAGAAATTTGAAAACCATCGCCGAAGTAACGCAAGTTTTGACCTAAGGCGATTTCTTTTTCAGGATTATCTAAACCAGAGAATAATGCAGAAGTAGGTGAGGTTAATACACACTGACCCGCACGTGTTTCCACTTGTTTCGCTAGGCCTTTACCACCCATTGCAAAAATTAAAACTGATACGCCGGGACGACCATCAGGTGTTTCACTTGGATCTAACTCTCGTTCAATCCCAGCTTCACAACCACAGGCTATGACTGATGTCGCAAAGCCAGTGAAGGCTTGCGCTGAAATCATTGCCCATTTTGCATTAAGTGCTGTGATGATAAGGCGTGTACCTTTCATCGGGAAAGCCTCTGCAAACGTTTCGTCTATTGTTACTCCATTGATAATCATATCGCGCCTCCTTTATGTAACGGCTGCACGGTCAAACTACCTCTGCCATCATCAACAATTTCATCATCACTAATCTTGAAGTTACCCATTTTTTGAGTGTGGTAACGATCAAAGTAAGGTTTTAACTCTTTTTCAATGCTGTTGTCATATTCAGGTTTAACAACATGAGTTGTACCCCAAGTGACATCAATCAAATGACCGTCTTTAACAACTATTTTTCCATCTTTAAATACATAGTCTGGTGAGCTAAACATTTTTTCGCGATCCGCATCATCAGTATAAACAGTAATATCAGCAGCGCCGCCTTCACCAAGGTGACCACGATCAGCAAGACCAACTAATTTAGCAGCACCGGCGCGGGTCATGATAGCAATTTCATACATCGTATATTCACGATCAAGTGAGCCCAAGTGACTCGCTTTTTGTGCTTCAGGATGTAATGTCGATAGCACATCGTTACGGAATGTTTTATCCATCAATAATTTGATTAAATGTGGATAACTGGTAAACGGCGCACCGTTTGGATGATCGGTTGTTAAGAATACACGCCAAGGATCATCAACCATTAAGAAGGTTTCCAGACCAATCATCCACTGCAATGCATTGACATAACTTTGATCTTTGTATTTGAACGGCAAAACACCACAGCCCGCATCACATTCAATATCCATACACACCCACTTATTTGGATGAGCATGTGGATGTGCTGCATGTTGACGCATATTATCGCCAGAAGCAGTAACGGTTTGACCGAATAATATTTGACCAACGTCAGCGGTGATATTTTTATGTTTATTAATTGTTTCAGCAATTTGTGCTGAACCTGATGAGAACTTAAAGTCACCTTCAGTACCATAACTATGGAACTGAATGTGCGTCATATGCATTGGTAAACCTTCAATACCTTCCATTGTATCGATAGTTGTATTTAAATTACCCGGCACACCTAAGTTACAACCATGAACATGAAGTGGATGTGGAATACCTAATTCTTTTACTGCTCGTGCAAGGCGTAATAAGATTTCACGAGGTGTAACGCCGTAAAATTTATTTCTTTCATCTAAATCTAATTTACGTTGATTGAATTTAAATGCATTAATACCACCAGGGTTAACCACTTTAATACCAATGGCTTGGCTATGTGTTAATGTCCATGCAACATAGTTATTGATGGCTTGTTGATCATTATTAGAAGCCATCATTCGTAATAAGAAATCATCACTACCTAACATCGCATAACCACCTTTATCGATGATTGGCGTATCGTGCATTTCCATATGAGCTTGGCGAGCATTGATTGGCAAAATAGCTGGCTCAAAACCAGCTGTATAGCCCATTTCTGCATAGCGATAACCAGCTGTTAATGTACTCGGTGCTGCATGACCGCAACCTGAACGCATCAACTCTGTTCTCGCAATCACATCTTGTGCGTGATCTTCTGGCAACATAGTACGTGCAATATTCACTTTACCGCCACCGATATGAGTATGCATATCAATAGCACCTGCCATAACAATTTTGCCACGCAAGTCAATTTCAGTTGTGACTTTTTCATCTAGTGGTCGATTAATTATACGACCATCGCGAATGTAAATATCTCTGATTTCACCATCTACACCATGTGCTGGATCGTAGATTTTCCCACCTGTTAATTTTGTAAGCATATCTTCATCCGTCCTTTATAACGCTTGTTCGACGGCTGTTAGTACATCAAATGTACTTGGCAAACCACTGTCACGTAATTTTCTTAATGGAATTGAAACCACACCATCACATCGGAAAGTACGACCAGCATGATCAATACCTGGGGTACCAACAGGAATAAAGACTTCTGGTTCGTTATTAAAAGTCATTCCTGAACGGCCTAATACAATTGTTTTTGCCTTTGATTCCGGCGGTATACGATCAATGTTATAACTAGAGATCCACACTAAAACATCAACTTCATCATTATCTAGCATTCGCTTCGAGTCAGATAAATACGGGTCATAGTCAGGATAACTGCGGTTAAAATTAGTACGCATTGGATAACCTGACTGCCAAGCAGATACTTGGTTAGCGGTGATACTACCTTCTTTACCACCTAAAGGAAGACCACTACTTCGTGTATCTAAATTAAGATCTTTAACCATTTCACACAGTGTTTGCACGGTAGCTTCAGCATGATCAAAGTCTAAATCACCAGCAACCCAAGTAACCACTGAATATTTTGCTTGTTTTAGTTGTTCAGCTAACGTAGTTAAGTCACTCACATCAATGCCGCCGACTTGCTCAGCTTGAATAACTTTTCCTTTAACTAGGGCACGTAATACAGACATTACTTCAGGCAAATCAGCATCATCGCAGCTAAGTACTTTCGCTTTTTTACCTTGTGGCGAAGTTGATGCATCACCTGAGGGCGCTTTACCTAGATAAACCACTTCTCTTGAAGCTATATCTTGGTCAAACATACTTTCTTTATTCCAAACCATACGCTCAAAAAAACGAGGATAACTAACTTCTAAATCCGTACCGACAACCACTAATAAATCCACTCGATTACGTACTTCAGTAAGTGTAGTTACCATATAGCCAGTATCTTGCAATACCAAGGTATTACGCATACTTGCAGATGAATCCATATTATCAATGCTAGCACGTGCTTTATCAGCTACAGCCATTGCTGAACGAGCACCATTCAAGTCTGTTGCCATTCCACCAATAACGGGCTGTTTACTATCACGTAATAAGTTAGCAATATGTGTTACTGCTTGTTCTAAAGATACTTCTTTTCCATTAACGCGTGGGGATGTATCTGTAATAGAGGTTTCAAAACCTTTAGTAGTAACCGCATCACCATTTTCTAATACTTTTACGGTGTTACCTTCAACTTGAATGGTGAGATCATCAGAAGCGATACCACAGAAAGGACTGGCTATTTCTTCCCAAACACCAGCATCAGTATTGTCTGTCATCTTTACTAATCCTTAATCGTATTTAATATATTTAAATCGTGGATCGGAAGGTGTTCCTTCAAAAGGGCTATCTGCTTCGCTAGCAGGTTGCCATTGCACCACTTGCTCTATTTTTTTTGCTAATTCGAAATCTTTATCAGTAATACCTTTAGCACTATGTGTTGTCAGTTTCACAATCACAAAAGCATATGATACGGAAAGATCAGGATGGTGCCACGCGGCTTCTGATAAATGACCCACAGTATTCACCACCATCATCGTACCTTTCCAACCACTGGTTTTATATTTTCGACGGATCCATCCCTTTTCATAAAACCAACTAGGCAATTCAGCAGCTAATTTATCGGCAATTTCTTGTTCGGAATATACTTTTTCACTCGAATTAGACAATTACATATCCCCTTTCAATTAAAGTTATAGCAAAGCTGAAGTGAACCATACTACCCCTTTTTAGCCCTTACTAACAACGAATCTATATCATTTTTTTGCAGCTGTTTTTTTAACTTATCAGCTTTAACTCGCCCAATAATTGGACCAACCTGTACTCGATGCCAAGTATCCTTATTATCAATAGTGACTGTTTGTACTTTTGACTCAATACCTAAAAAAGCGAGTTTAGCTTTATGAGCATCAGCATCTGAAGCATTTTTAAATGAGCCAACTTGTAGCATATAACGCGTTTTATCTATTGTTTTTGAATTTGTATCCGTCGATTTTTGTGCTGGTGATGTCACAATCGCTCTTGTCGGTGATTTAGGTGTATCAACAACTACTTCCATCTCAGGTAATAAACTATAAAACTCAAAAGTAGGTTCAACTCCTTTTGTTTTTTTTTCTACTTTAGCTTTCTCGGCCTTAGCTGTTTTATGTTCGGGTTCAACATTATCATTCAAGTGAATTAAAAACATTGCAAAAGCCCCGACAGCAAAACTTAGCAGCATAGGTCCCCAAGGAACTGACTTTTGTTGCTGATTCACTCTGCTATTTCTTCTTTTTGCTTGAGCCACTTACATTGTCTCCGGTGCAGACACGCCCATAACGGTTAAACCATTTTCAATAATTTGTTTGACTGCTGTAATCAATGATAATCGCGCCTGACTCAATTCAATATCATCAACAATAAAGTGATGAGCATTGTAATAAGTATGGAAATCACGAGCTAAATCCATTAAGTAATGTGCCAAAATATGTGGGGTATGATTTAAAGCGGCAGCCTCAATAATTTCAGGATAACGCGCTAACATTCCCATTAATGCTTGCTCATGTTCTTCTGTTAAACGACTTAGTGCGGCTTCACCTTGAGCTTTATCCCAAGACAAACCTCGTTCAGCCAATTGCCTAAATACACTACATACACGAGCATGTGCATATTGCACGTAATAAACAGGGTTATCATTACTTTGAGATTTAGCGAGCTCTAAATCAAAATCCATATGTTGATCTGCACCACGAAGCACATAAAAGAAACGAGCAGCATCTTTACCTACTTCTTCTCTTAACTCACGCAAGGTTACAAAATCGCCACTTCGTGTCGACATAGCGGCTTTTTCTTTACCACGATAAAGCACTGCAAATTGAACTAATAGTACTTTTAAACGATTTTCATCTTGATTCATCGCGGTTAACGATGCTTTTACGCGAGGAATATATCCATGATGATCACTTCCCCAAATATCAATTACAGTATCAAAACCACGATTTAATTTATTTAAGTGATAGGCAATATCAGATGCAAAGTAAGTCGTCTGACCATTATCACGAACAACGACACGATCCTTTTCATCACCATAATCAGTAGACTTAAACCACCAAGCCCCTTCTTTTTCATACAATACATTTGATGCTTTTAATTTTTCAATAGCATCATCAACCACACCTGTTTCCATTAATGAACGTTCAGAGAAAAACTCATCAAACTCAGTACCAAAGTCTGCTAGATCAGCACGTATATCTGACAATATTGAATTTAAACCTAAATCAAATAGCTGACGATAAGCTTGTTCGCCCAATAATGATTTTGCATTATTAATTAAACCATCAATATGCGTTTCTTTATCTCCACCTTGTGGTTCATCATCTGGCACATTTGCAAATACATCTGCTGCTGCTCGTCGTAAGTCTGTTCCTTTTGATTCTTTTAGTGATGCAGAAATATCTAATACATAGTCACCTTTATAACCATTACTTGGGAATACAAACTCTTCTCCACAATCAGCAAGGTAACGTAACCACACGCTAGTAGCTAAAATATCCATTTGACGACCAGCATCGTTGACATAATATTCACGATGCACATCAAAACCAGCAGCAATTAATAAACTACTTACAACCGATCCATATGCTGCACCACGACCATGACCTACATGTAATGGACCAGTTGGGTTAGCAGATACAAACTCAACTTGAACTTTTTTACCATTACCCACTTTACTTAAACCAAATTTATCACTTGCTGCTAATACATCTTTAATGATTTGTAACATTGAATCAGGTGATAAAGTGAAATTAATAAAACCAGGACCTGCAATTTCAACTTTAGTAATAAAATCAACATCATCCAATGCATCAACAAGCTGAGTTGCAATTTGTCGTGGGTTCATTTTTGCTGGGCGAGCTAACATCATGGCGATATTACAAGCAAAGTCACCATGCGCTTTATCTTTAGTTCGTTCTATTTGAATTTCAGGTAATTCAATCTCTGGAAGAGCTTTATCTGCAATTAATTTTGATAATGCATCATTGAGTAGTTGTATAAGCTTCGATTTCAAGGTTTTGGAGCCTTAATAAATAAAAATAATTCTTCCTATTTTAACTGATCCTCAAACCTTATGGCAGACCATTACAGTTATCTTATTGAGACTTAATTATTAAAAATGAAATCTAATTGCTAAATTACATTAAATCACTTGGATCAATATCAATCGACCAACGTACTTTTCGTGATAATTTCAGTTTAGAAACTGCTTCCATATAATGATCAAGTAATTGATGAATAGGTTTTCTTTGTGAGCAAGAAAGTAAGAGTTGAGCACGAAAACGACCTGCTCTTTTTTCCATAATTGCAGGTACAGGACCCATAACCATTACTTCGTTTTGATTTTGAGTAAAAATAGCCTGGACTTCAGTTAAAAACTGCATAGCTAATTGTTCTTGGCGATCTTCAGCTCTAAAAATAGAGAGATAGCCAATAGGAGGCATTCCCATTAACTGTCTTTCTTCTAATAATTTTTGAGCACTATAACTATAGCCTTTTTGAATTAAATCTTTCCAAAATTGATGTTGAGGCTGGTTAGTTTGAATAAACACTTGTCCAGATTTACTTCCTCGCCCTGCTCGCCCCGTTACTTGAGTAATCAACTGAGCCAAACTTTCTGTTGCTTTAAAATCAGCACTCATTAATCCTTGATCAGCATCTAAGACACCGACTAATGTGACGTCATGAAAATCATGACCTTTAGCTAACATTTGTGTACCGACTAATATTTTTGCTCCTCCCTGTTTAATTTCAGCCACTAGTTCAGCAAAGGCATTTACTCGTTGCGTACTGTCACGATCAATTCTTAAAACAGGTATTTTAGGAAAATAGCGTTGCAGGCTTAACTCGATCTGCTCTGTTCCAGCACCATAAGTATTAAGCTCTATATTTTTACATTCAGGACATTTTGTAGGTAAGCGCTGTATTAAACCACAGTGATGACAACATAAAGTATTACGTTGTTGATGAACAATCATTTTTGCATCACAGTCTTTACAAGTTGCTTGCCAATTACATTCATGACACATCAAAACGGGTGCAAAACCACGTCGATTAATAAATAGTAGGACCTGATTGCCTAGTTTTAATTGTTCACTAATAGCATGATAAAGAATACTTGAAATACCATTTTCTGCTTTTGGTCCTGAACTATCTACCATATGAATTTTAGGTAATTGAGCGCCTGTGGCTCGTTCCGTTAATTCTAATAATTGATAGCGTTGTTGGTTAACGTTATAGAGACTTTCTAGTGATGGTGTTGCACTACCTAATAGCACGGGAATATTAGCTTTTTTAGCTCTAATTAACGCTACATTTCTAGCATGATATCGAAGACCATCTTGTTGTTTATAAGATGAATCATGTTCTTCATCAATAATGATTAAACCTAAATTATTAAGTGGTGAAAATACAGCAGATCGGGTTCCGATAATAATATCCACTAAACCTTGTTTTGCGAGTAACCAGATTTGTTTTCTTTCGGTGTCTGATATAGATGAATTAAGTGTTTCAATTCGAACTGATAATTGTTGTTTAAATCGAGAAACAAATTGGGTGGTTAAACCTATTTCAGGTATCAGAATTAAAACCTGTTTTCCTTGTTCAATAATTTGTTTTGCTAGTTGAATATAAACTTCTGTTTTTCCACTTCCTGTGATTCCTTGCAATAAATTCACATTAAAGCGTTGGTGATTATTCCAAACAGTATCAATACAAGATTGCTGTTGTTGATTTAAATCACATGGTTTATCAGGTGTTAAATTAATTGAATTTTGTTTTATCGTTTCACTTTGAATCACTAATTGTTTTTTTTCTAAGGCTAATAAAACAGAGCGTACAGGTCCTAATTGTTTATTGATTTCAGACTG
>CALCCU010000182.1 GCA_937900515.1 uncultured Gammaproteobacteria bacterium
CAGTCAGTGCCAGTCATTCCACTCCAATCCGTATGAAAATACTCTTGAAGTTTAGTCACGGTAATCTCTGCCTGGTTCGAATTTAATCATTGTGCCTAGTACTTGAAGATAAGCTACTAATGCTTGCATTTCTGTTTTACCTTCAACTGAAGCTGCTGCATTATTAATATCTTCATCGGTATATGGCACACCCAAGACTTTCATCGCTTTAACACGTTTTTCGATACCAACACCATCAATGGTCGCATCATCTAACCATGGGTAGTTTGGCATTACAGATTCAGGCACTACACTACGTGGAGCACGTAAATGTTGCTCGTGCCATGCATCTGAATATTTTCCGCCTAAACGAGCAATATCAGGTCCAGTACGTTTTGAACCCCATTGGAATGGGTGATCGTATTTTGACTCTACTGCAAGTGAATAGTGTCCATAACGATCTTTCTCATCACGGAAAGGACGAATCATTTGTGAATGACATAAGTAACAGCCTTCACGTTGATAGATATCACGACCAGCTAACTCTAATGCTGTGTACGGACGCACACCTGATAATTCTTCATATTCAGGATGAACTTGATCTTCAAATGTCGAGTTTAAATAAAACAACGGTACGATTTCTACTATGCCGCCGACAGAAACGATAATGGCTGTTGCTAAAATCAAAGCAAAGACATTTTTTTCCAGCTTTTCCTGAAAGCTTACTGGTTTATTTGAGTTATGTTCAGACATTCCCAGTCCCCTTAAATATTTGCGTTAGCTAAAGCAGCTGTTTTTGCAGATGAATCAGCAACAGCTTTACGAATAGTGACTGTAATGTTGAATAACATCACAACCGCACCAAGGAAGAAAATTAATCCACCTGCAGCACGCATTGCATAGTAAGGATGCATTTGAGCAACGGACTCTACGAATGTATAAGCCAAGTTACCGTAGTCATCATATGCACGCCACATTAGACCTTGCATAATGCCTGACACCCACATTGCAGTGATGTATACAGCTGTACCGATTGTCGCCATCCAGAAGTGTAAATTAACTAACTTCACAGACCAGATTGTTGTACCCCATAGACGTTCAACCATATGGTAAATAGCACCAATAGAAACCATCGCAACCCAACCTAATGCACCAGCATGTACGTGACCGATAGTCCAGTCAGTGTAATGTGATAAAGCATTAACTGTTTTAGATGACATTACGGGACCTTCGAATGTAGACATTGCATAGAATGCTAATGAAACGATCATGAACCGAAGAATGTAATCTGTACGTAATTTATCCCAAGCGCCGCTCAATGTGAACATACCATTGATTGCACCACCCCATGAAGGAATGATCATCGCTAATGAGATTGCAGCACCTAATGAACCAGTCCAATCAGGTAATGCTGTGTATTGAAGATGATGAGCACCTAACCATACATAACCGAATGTTAATGCCCAAAAATGAACTACTGATAAACGGTATGAGTACACAGGACGATTAGCTTGTTTAGGCACAAAGTAATACATAATGCCTAAGAAGCCTGCAGTTAGGAAGAAACCTACTGCATTATGTCCCCACCACCATTGAATCATTGCATCTTGAACACCTGAGAAGATTGAATATGATTTAAACAACTCAACTGGAATAGCTAGACTGTTTACAACGTGAAGGTAGGTTACCATTACCATCATTGACAAGAAGAACCAGTTAGCTACATAGATATGTGACACTTTACGTGTTGCTAACGTCATGATGAAGTTAAAGCTATAAGCTAACCATACAACAGCAATTAGAATATCAATTGGCCATTCTAATTCTGCATATTCTTTAGATTGAGTAAGACCTAATGGAAGTGTAATAACTGCAGCAACAATCACTAAGTTCCAACCCCAGAACGTAAACCAGGCTAACTTATCACTCCACAAACGTACACCAGATGTACGCTGCACAACGTAATAAGCAGTTGCCATTAACGTTGAACCACCAAATGCAAAGATTACTGCATTGGTGTGTAATGGACGTAAACGACCAAAACTAATATAAGGATTATCAAAGTTCAAAACTGGCCAAGCCAATTCCGACGCAATGTATACCCCGATTCCCGTTCCCACTACCAAGTAGACAACCGCCATATAGGCGAACCACTTGACTATTTCAAAACTATATTGCTGTTGTTCCGCTTGCATAGCGACCGCACCTTCTGTCAATGAAAAACAATAACCAATCTTCTATAAATAAATAAAAGACCCATTCCACCACGTCTAAACGTAAAGCGTGATTTATTTTACCGCATTAGCTCTGATCATTTTGAATACATTACTTGATCTAGATCAGGTGTTGCGTGAAAAGCCATATTTCAAGGTTATTTGCCTTAATATGGCTTTCCGTAAAGTACAATTGTCCTAGCTTCACATACTAAGGTCAAGAGCGGGAAAATAACATGAGTCAGTCTTATTGATGAAATCAAAGCTAAATCATTACTTTAGGCTTTGAAGTGTACGTAATCTTTATAAAATAGAAGCAGTGCATTTGATAGGGTTACTTCTGCTTGCGTCATTCACTCTATCCGAAATAACTTAGGACTGAATTACTAAATAAACATCACGTTGCTCGGAGATGAGCAGGTTATATGTACGACATGCAGGCCCCATTTTCATTACTTCAACGCCAATAGCGTGAGATTCAAATAGAGAGCGTACTTTATATGGGAATTTGTCAGCCTCATTACTACTAATTATCAATACTTCAGGCTTGAGATTTATTAGAAAACCGATATCTTCACTTAATTCAAATGAAATCGACTTATCTTGGAGTAACTTTGATGAAGAAAGGATGAAGCTCCCCTTCAATGATAGTTGTTGCTTACTAATTGTTCTTATGACGACCTGATTGTCGTCATAAGACACTATTTCATTATTTCCAGAGGATGCCTCTAGATTAATATTCATATTCGTTTGGAAATAAGCTAAGAATTAAAATCCTGCAGCATCATTTACACGGTCACGTAACTCTTTTCCTGGTTTGAAATGAGGTACGTATTTTTCACTTAGCTCTACTGACTCACCACTTTTTGGGTTACGTCCTACTCTAGGTGGACGGTGATGCAATGTAAAACTACCAAAACCACGGATTTCAATACGCTCACCAGTCGCTAAGTTATCACTCATTTGTTCTAATATAAGTCTTACCGCTAATTCAACATCACGGTAATTTAAGAGTGATTGTTTCTCAGATAATATTTCAATCAAATCTGACTTTGTCATATGTCTTAATTTCCTTAGATCGTAAACTTTGATTTCAAAGAATCAACCTATTACTAACAAAACTTCTCAATGAGTCTTAACTTATAAAAAAAATAGGCACCCAAACAACGTAATGTTTAGGTGCCCGTTTCTTTAAAGCAGATTAACTATCGCTTTGATCCATCTGAGCTTTTAGAAGATCACCCAATGTTGTAGCACCATCGCTAGCAACGTTTGAGTACTCTTTCAACGCTTCAGTTTCTTCTTGAGAATCTTTCGCTTTGATAGATAAAGTCAATGTACGATCTTTACGTGATGTACCAGTGAATTTAGCTTCTACTTCGTCACCAACTGACAATACTTTACTAGCATCTTCAGTGCGTTCACGAGAAATATCAGCTACACGAACATAACCTTCAACACCGTCAGCAAGAGCAATCGTTGCACCACGTGCATCAACTTCACTTACTGTACCTGTAACGATTGTGCCACGCGGATGTTCTGACATGTATTGTGAGTATGGGTCGTCTTGCATTTGCTTAACGCCTAAAGAGATACGCTCACGTTCAGGATCAATTGCTAATACAACCGCTTCTAATTCATCACCTTTTTTGTGGTCACGAATTAAGTCTTCATTCTCTTCTTCCCATGAAAGGTCAGATAAGTGAATAAGACCATCAATACCACCATCAAGGCCGATGAATACACCGAAGTCTGTGATAGATTTGATAGAACCTGAAACCTTGTCACCCTTGTTATGAGTCATTGCAAACTCTTCCCAAGGATTTGGTTTACATTGTTTCATGCCTAAAGAAATACGACGACGTTCTGCATCGATTTCTAGAACCATTACTTCAACTTCATCACCTAATTGAACAACTTTAGATGGGTGTACGTTTTTGTTAGTCCAGTCCATTTCTGACATATGAACTAAACCTTCAACACCATCTTCGATTTCAACGAAGCAACCGTAGTCAGCAATGTTTGTAACTTTACCTTGTAAACGGCTAGTGCTTGGGTAGCGGTTAGCAATATCCTGCCAAGGATCGCTGCCCATTTGTTTAAGACCTAAAGATACACGTTCGCGTTCTTTGTCGAATTTCAATACTTGAACTTCGATTTCGTCACCGATTGTAACAACTTCAGATGGGTGTTTAACACGTTTCCAAGCCATATCAGTGATATGTAGAAGACCATCAATACCACCAAGATCAACAAATGCACCGTAGTCAGTAAGGTTTTTAACGATACCTTTAACGATTTTATCTTCTTCTAGTGTTTCTAGTAACGCTTCACGTTCAACACTGTTTTCTGCTTCCATGATTGCACGGCGAGAAACAACGATGTTGTTACGTGGACGATCAAGTTTGATTAACTTGAACTCAAGATCTTTGCCTTCAAGGTGAGACGTGTCGCGAAGAGGACGAACATCAACAAGTGAACCAGGTAGGAACGCACGGATGTTTTCAAGTTCAACTGTGAAACCACCTTTAACTTTACCAGAGATAACACCGTTAACAGTTTCATTGCCTTCAAATGCATGCTCTAGCTTGATCCATGCTTCAGCTGCTTTCGCTTTTTCACGAGATAGTTGTGTAGCACCAAAACCATCTTCTAATGTTTCTAAAGAAACATCTACTAAATCACCAACTTCAACAGTGATTTCACCTTTTTCATTGTAAAATTCTTCAACAGGGATGGCGCCTTCTGATTTCAAACCAGCATTCACCATAACTACATCAGAACCAACACTTACAACCATACCAGAAACAATTTTACCTGGTTGCATAGGTGTTAAACTTAAACTCTCTTCAAAGAGATCTGCAAAGCTTTCGCTCATTATTATTTATCCTTGGTTTTATATGAAAAATAAAACCGCTCAAAAATACCTGCTAGTGTATTGCAGGAAGTTAAAAAAACTTATCGTTGATTATTCAATGATAAGCACTCAAATTACACATCAGCACATAATGCGCTGACACGCTCAAATACTGTTTCAATTCCCATTGCGGTCGAATCAAGTTGCAGTGCATCGTCAGCAGGCCTTAATGGCGCCACTGCCCGTTGACTATCTCGCTCATCTCGCTCAGAAATTTCTTCTATAAGGGCGGAAAGGTTACTCTCAATTCCTTTTTCTTTCAACTGCTTATATCGTCTTTCTGCTCGCACCTCGGCACTTGCAGTTAAGAAAACCTTATATTCTGCATCTTGGAAGACAACTGTCCCCATATCTCGGCCATCAGTGACTAAGCCGGGTTGTTGACGAAAATCTCTTTGGCGTTCTAATAATGCGGCACGAACTAGCGGTAAAGAAGCTACTTTAGACGCTGCATTTCCTGCTTGTTCTGAACGAATCAAAGTACTGACATCTTCACCTTCAAGCAATACTGTAAGTGCATCATTATCAAGTGAAAATACAAGGTCTAAACGCTGTGCTATTTCAGATAACTTAGCTTCATCAGATAAATCAATATTATGCTTGATCGCAGCTTGTGCTAAAACACGATAAATTGCACCACTATCTAAATAATGCCAACCCAGTTTTTTTGCTATTAGTTGGGCAATAGTGCCTTTACCAGAACCACTAGGGCCATCAATTGTTAATACAGGAATATTACTCATCAACTTCTTCTATATCTAAGCCAGCTTCTTTTGCCAAACCGACAAAATTGGGGAATGAGGTGGCAACATTGGCACAGTCATTTATCTGAATAGTACCACCAGCTTGTAAAGCAGCCATCGCAAATGACATCGCAATACGGTGGTCATCATGACTTTCTACTTCACCACTACCAATCACACCACCATTAATAATAATACCGTCAGGTGTTGATACTGCATCGATGCCTAAAATTTGTAAACCATCTGCCATTGCTTGAATTCGATCGCTCTCTTTTACTCGTAACTCTTCAGCCCCCGTTAATACTGTCTGTCCATCAGCACAGGCTGCTGCTACAAATAAAGCAGGGAATTCATCAATGGCTAGAGGTACCTGATCTTCAGGAATTTGAATTCCTTTTAATGGGGCATATTTAATTCGAATATCAGCAACTGGCTCTCCACCTGTGACAGCTTCATTTGATAAGGTAATATCGGCGCCCATCAATCGTAAGATATTGATAACACCAATTCGCGTTGGGTTAATACCCACATGCGTAAGGGTAATATCTGAACCTTCGGAAATGGCTGCTCCAACCATGAAGAATGTTGCGGAAGAAATATCAGCTGGTACTTCAATATTCGTTGCCGTTAATTTTCCGCCACCTTCAACTGAAACTGTATCCCCCTGAACATCAACTTTATATCCCATCCCTTTGAGCATTCGCTCGGTATGATCACGAGTTGGGGCTGGTTCCGTTACACTTGTTTTACCTTCTGCATATAATCCTGCTAGTAATAAGCAGGATTTTACTTGTGCACTAGCCATCGGTAATTTGTAGTTAATACCTTTTAATTTATTGTCAGCTTTAATTGTTAAAGGTGGTCTGCCTTCATTACTGTCAATGACAGCCCCCATTTGTGCAAGAGGATCCGTCACACGACGCATTGGACGACCTGATAAAGATTTATCACCCGTTAAGGTGATTTCAAACCCCTGCCCTGAAAGCAGCCCACTTAACAAACGGATAGAAGTACCTGAGTTACCTAAATATACATCGCCTTCAGGTGCTTTTAATCCATTCATTCCTACACCATGAACAGACACTTTGCCATCTTTAGGGCCATCTATTTGAACACCCATTGCACGAAATGAAGCTAAGGTTGCCAAGGCATCATCACCTTCTAGAAACCCAGTAACTTCGGTTGTACCTTCAGCTAATGAGCCAAGCATAATAGAGCGGTGTGAAATTGATTTATCACCTGGCACACGAATGTTGCCTTGTAACTTTCCACCAGGTTGTACTACATAGTTCTTTTTCTGTTCACTACTCACTGACACTGAACTCCACTTCATTCACTTAATATTTATTTAAATCGTGTATCACGAGCTTGTTTTGCACGTTCAAATACTATTTTTAACTTCTCGCCATCTTGATTTTTAATAGCAGCTTCTAGTTCAGATAATCCTTGTTGATATTGCTGTATCAAACCTAAAATCGCTTCACTATTACTCAAACAGATATCACGCCACATCACTGCATCACTAGAAGCAATTCTAGAAAAGTCTCTAAACCCACCAGCAGCATAACGGAGTACTTCATCGCAATCATCTCGCTCAGCCAACATACCGACCAAATTAAAAGCCAATACATGAGGCAAATGACTCGTTGCAGCTAACACCACATCATGATGTTTCACATCCATATCAAACACATCGGCGCCGGTTGCTTGCCACATTGTTCTCACTGTTTCTAGTGCAGTCGCGCTTGTTTCGTCTATTGGCGTTAATACAACTCTATGGTCTTTGTATAAAGTTGAAAAAGCAGCACTTGGACCACTTTTTTCTGTGCCAGCAATCGGGTGACCAGGTACAAACTGATTCAATTTATCGCCCATCACTTCACGAGCAATATCAACCAATTGGCCTTTTGCACTGCCGCCATCGGTAATAATGGCATTGGCCTTTACATAAGGTAATAGTTCTTCTAGTACAGACCCCATCGCAGCCATTGGTACAGCTAGAAAAATAATATCAGCATCAGTAACGGCATTAGCAATACTATCTGCGGCATGATCAATTACACCTAAATCAAGCGCTTCTTGTCGCACACTCTCAGTACGAGAATAGCCAACAACCTCTTTCACCTTCCCCGCTTCTTTTAAAGCTAAGGATAATGAACCACCAATAAGGCCAACACCAATAACGGCTAAACGATTAATCATAAAACGAGCCTTAATGCCGTCAACAAACGTTCATTTTCAGACTCTAAGCCGATACTCACTCGAATATGTTGCTTCATTCCATAGTTCGCTATAGGCCGAACGATCACACCTTGTTTTAATAATAACTCAAACACTTCATTACTATCACGCTCGACATCAACAGCAATAAAATTACCCTTCGAAGGAATGTAATTCAGTCTGAGTGATTCAAAGCCTGCAATGAGCTGAGCCATTCCAGCATCATTGACCTTTTTAGTATCAACAATGTATTGCTCATCAGTTAAAGCAACAGTAGCGGCCGCTAAAGCAAAGTTATTAACATTAAATGGTTGGCGAATACGGTTCAAAAGATCGGCGATTTCAGGGTGAGACATCGCATAACCCACTCGCAAACCTGCTAATCCATACGCTTTAGAAAATGTTCGTGTAACCACCAAGTTCGAATAATGTGACAACCAATCTAATGAATTAAAGTCACCGTCACCATACTCAACATAGGCTTCATCTAGTACTACAATTGTGGTCTCAGGTACTTGTGAAATAAACCGTTCTAATTCATTCGACTCAATATAGGTACCAGTAGGATTATTTGGGTTCGCAATAAAAATCAGTTTAGTTTTATCAGTAATTAATGCCGTCATAGCATTTAAATCATGACCATAGTCACGAGCAGGAGCTATCACCGCCTTAGCACCAATCGCTTGTGTTACGATGGGATAAACTGCAAAGGCATATTGTGAAAACAAGACCTCTTGATCCGGTGAGACAAATGCTCTCGCCACTAACTCTAAAACGTCGTTAGAACCATTACCCAAAGTAATTTGGCTAGCATCAACATTATATTTAGTAGCTAATGCAGATTTTAGAGCAAAGCCATTACCATCAGGATAGCGCGTTAACTCTTTGGTCTGTTGTGCAATAGCAGCAACAACCTTATTAGAAGGTCCCAATGGATTTTCATTAGAAGCCAACTTAACAATATCTCTAATGCCTAATTCACGTTCCAGCTCTTCTATCGGTTTACCCGGAATATAAGGGTGTAATTTCGTTACACACTCTAAAGCGAGATCACAAAATCTCATTTTTGCTCCTGTGTTGTCGATTTACCAATAAAGCTATCAATAATCAATAATGCCGCTCCGATGACAATAGCTGAATCAGCAATATTAAAAGCAGGCCAATGGTAAGTGCCGTAATAGACATCTAAGAAGTCGATCACATAACCATAGAAAAGACGGTCAATCACATTCCCAATCGCACCACCTAAAATCATACTAATAGAGATAGCTTCTAATTTCGCATCAGTCTGTAAGCGTTTTAGCCACACAATTAAGCCCACTGTGATTACAAACGTTAACACAACAAAAAACCAACGTTGCCAACCACCCGCTTGGGCTAAAAAGCTAAAGGCAGCACCAGTATTATGTGCCATGGTTAAATTAAAAAACGGTATCACAGGCACTGTTTCATAGAGTGACAACCATGAAGCCATGAACAGTTTTGAGGCTTGATCTAATACAACCACCAAGCCCGATAACCAAAGCCACTTCAACATTAAACGTAAAGGCGTTGTTCGCCTTCCCCATCTACATTATCAATACAACGTTCACAAAGCTCAGGATGCGCTTCATCTTTACCTACTGCTTCAGTTTGATGCCAACAGCGATCACAACGTTCATGTTCAGACGGTGTTAACACCAAGGTTAGACCTTCGACAGATGTTTCAATCGCACTATCAGGCTTATCGTTAGCAGTAAGCAAATTTGCACGTGATGTAATCAATACAAATTTCAGCTCATCACCTAATGCATTCAGTACGTTAAATAATGTAGAGTCAGCATAAAGTGAAACCTCAGCAGTTAAACCACCTTTTATTTTTCCATCGGCACGTAATGTTTCAAGTTCTTTCGATACCGCATCACGAACAGAGAATACTTGCTGCCAGAATGCCAGATCGAATTGGCTCTCGCTCGCTAATGGAGCCAAACCTTCATACCACGTGCTTAAGAATACAGATTCAGCATGTTCACCCGGCAAGTACTCCCACAACTCATCAGCTGTGAAACTCAATATTGGTGCCATCCAGCGAGTTAATGCTTCAATGATGTGATACATCGCCGTTTGACTTGAACGACGACCAACACTGCCTGACTTCATTGTGTATTGGCGATCTTTAGTGATATCTAAATACAAACTACCCATTTCCTGTGCACAGAAATTATGGATTTTTTGATAAATCACATGGAAGTTATATGACTCATAGGCAGCCAAAATATCTTGCTGACATTGATAAGCACGATCGATCGCCCAACGATCTAATGGCAACAACTCGTTCGTGGAAACTAAATCAGTTTCAGGATTAAAATCAGATAAGTTCGACAATAAATAACGTGATGTATTACGGATTCGACGGTATGAATCAGCTGCGCGTTTTAAAATCTCATCTGATACGCTCATTTCAGCACTGTAATCAGACGATGCTGTCCATAATCGAATGATATCTGCACCTAAATTATTAACCACTTTTTGTGGTGCAATCACATTCCCTAACGACTTAGACATTTTCTTACCGTCTGCATCCACTACGAAACCGTGTGTAAGAACAGACTTATAAGGTGCTTTTCCTGTTGAACCAATTGAGGTGATCAATGAAGATTGGAACCAACCACGATGTTGGTCACTACCTTCTAGGTATAAATCAGCAGGACGGTTTAAGTAATCACGTCGTGCCAATACACAGGCATGGGATACACCTGAATCAAACCATACATCAAGTGTGTCGCTGACTTTATCGTAATCAGCAGCATCATCACCTAACCAGTCCGTTGTTTCAGATTCAAACCAAGCATCAATACCATCTGCTTCTACTTTTACAGCAACTTGCTCCATCAACGCTTGTGTATTGGGATGTAATTCACCTGTAACTTGATGAACAAATAATGGAATTGGCACCCCCCATGTTCGTTGGCGAGAGACACACCAATCTGGACGGCCTTCAACCATACTTTCAATTCGTTTTTGACCCCAACTAGGCATCCAAGTCGTTTCATTAATAGCCTGCATCGCAGCAGTTCTTAACCCATTCTGATCCATACTCACAAACCATTGTGGTGTTGCACGGAAGATAATTGGACTCTTATGGCGCCAGCAATGCGGGTAGCTATGTTTGATATCAACGTGATTAAGTAAAGCACCTTTTTCCGTTAATAACTCAATCACTGCTGGGTTCGCTTTAAATACTGATTGGCCTGCAAATAATTCCGTATCAGGCAAGAACACACCATTTGAACCCACTGGATTATAAACTTCTAAATCATATTTCAAACCAACCGTGAAATCGTCTTGACCATGGCCTGGAGCAGTATGAACCGCTCCCGTACCTGCATCAGCAGTGACATGGTCACCCAAGATAATCGGCACTTGCTTGTCATAAAATGGATGTTGTAATTGTAATCCTTCAACATCTTCACCTTTAATACGAGCAACCACTTCACCCGTCATGCCATAGCGTTCTAATGCACTTTCATATAAGGCTTCAGCCAGCAATAAACGTTCATCAGCCGTTTGCACTACAACATAATCGTAGGCAGGATTTAGAGATACAGCTTGGTTAGCAGGTAGCGTCCAGGGTGTTGTCGTCCAGATTGGGACATTGATATTGCCAGAACCATTAGATTTAGTCGCCGCTTCAAATGCAGCTGTATCAACCACAGTAAAACGTACATCAATTGCAGGTGACTTTTTATCTTCGTATTCAACTTCAGCTTCAGCCAAAGCAGAACCACAATCCACACACCAATGAACAGGTTTTACACCTTTGTGTAAATGACCTTGTTTCACAATTTCGTTTAAAGTGCGAATAATGTCAGCTTCAAAACTGAAATTCATGGTCAGATATGGATTATCCCACTCAGCCATTACACCTAAACGTTTAAAATCTTCACGCTGACCGTCAACTTGTTTTTGAGCATAAACACGACACGCTGCTCTAAACTCAGCTGCCGTTACTTTATTACCCGGTTTACCAATTTTCTTTTCGACATTCAGCTCTATTGGTAATCCATGACAATCCCAACCAGGCACATAAGGTGTATCAAACCCACTTAATGTTTTAGATTTAAGAATAATATCTTTAAGAATCTTATTAACTGCGTGACCAATATGAATATCACCATTTGCATATGGAGGACCGTCATGAAGAATAAATGCAGGGCGTCCTTGGGCGTTATCACGCATTTTCTGATATAGATTATTTTCCTGCCAACGCTTTAGTATCAAGGGTTCACGGTTAGGAAGACCCGCCTTCATTGGGAACTTTGTTTCAGGCAAGTTTAAGGTGTGTTTATAATCAGCCACTAGATTACTCTTCAAGTTTAATTAGTTTAAGTCAGTATAATCGAGCAATTATACGGGTTTTTGCTGGTGAGCTAAATCATTGAAATAGGTTTATTTTATTGATATTTACTCGACTCGCATAAATTGCAGTAAAATACAGGCTATTCATACTAAATTTATGCGTGAGAATACTGATTATGTCAGCGACTGGTAAGGTCATTATCCAAGGAATTACTGAAAGCGGTGGTAAATTCCGCCCCAGTGATTGGGCCGAACGTTTATGTGGCGCTATAGCAACCTATGGGCCAGGTCGTCGAATCATCTTTCATCCTAATGTTAAATTAGCATCTATGGAAGGCGTTAAATGTGTAGTAATTGATGCAGAATTAGAAGACGACGACGAGATGTTATTTGATTTTCTGACTGATTTCGCTGCTGAAAATAAACTACAAGTTTTACGTTCGGACAATTTCCCTCTAGCCGACTCTGAATAAAATAAGTCTAATCAAAACAAAGATGGTTTTTAATAGCATAGCTTACTAAATCAGGATTCTTAGTAACATTCATCTCTTGCACTTTTACGAGCACTACTAATATTTCATACGTCCTCTCTGATAGAAGTTCGTGTAAAGCCTACTGTTACGACTGTTATTACTGAAAAGACCAGGGCATTAGACCTTTCAGGTACTTGCCACATGAACAAAAGGCGCTAATGTTCATCAGCGCCTTCTTGATATTTGTATCGAAATTGCTCGTTTAAAGTGGAGAGTCACCACCTTCTTCGACATCCGGCCAGTTCTGAATATAATTTTTCAATAATTTGTTTTCAAATTTGGCTTTTTTGAGTAATTCTTCAACAATATCAGTTATGGATAACATTCCTTCCAATTTACCATCGTAGACAACCGGTAAATGCCGAATATTATTATCCACCATCATACTCATGACTTCTTCCAACGTATTGTCTGGATGACATACTATAGGATTATGAGTCATAGCATCAGAAGCCGTGACTGGAGTCCACATAGCATTCTTAGCATTAAGAATGGTTAATAAATCCCGCTCAGATAAAATACCGACTAGTGTGTCATTGTCAGTAACAACTAATGAGCCTACTCGGTTTTCCATCATTAAGGTTACAGCATGATCAAGTGAATCACTTGGAGATAAACCTAATACCGGCTTACCTTTGTTTTTTGTGATTGATCTTACTTTCATCAGTTTCGTCCTTTTGTGGAAACAAAGCTTTTGGTTATTCTGCTCTAAAAACATTAATAAAGGCAAATTTTGCTCTCGCTATAATAATGTTAGGCTTTAAATCTTAGCTATCCCAATAAATCGTTCACACTATGAAAAAACAATTGCGCCAAATAACGTCAAATCAGATCAAGGCGGAGCTTTTCATGGCGCTTTATCAAATGGAAACAACGGGCATCTCACTGCATCAAGCCTTAGACATACTGAAAAGGGAAACAAGTGAAATCAGTGTCAATATCAGTCGAATGCAAAGCTATATTGCTAAAGGTTATGCTGTCAGTGACTCAGGGTTTAAAACTAAACTTTTTTCAACACTTGATAAAGAAAGTATCCATGCTGGTGAATCAAGCGGTCATTTGGCTATGGTCTATAAACTGCTGGCTTCACATTACGCTGATAAGGCTCGCTATCAAAAGCAAATAAAATCTAAACTCCATTTACCAGTAATAATGTTGTTACTGATGATTTTTATTCAGCCTCTTCCTGATTTGGTCTTAGGGGCAATAACTGGCTTAGACTATCTACAGCTCACTCTTGGTACTATTTTGCAGTTAATATTAGTGATCTACATCGTTTTAAAAGGGAACGATATCTTACGCAAGGTGGGGCTTGGTAAGGCTCTTGATCGACTTCAATTATCACTACCGATTCTTTCTTCTTGGATATTGACTCGACAGATCAATAATTTCTTTACCTATCTCGGCTTGTTATTAGCCTCAGGTTCATCCCTATCCGCTGCATTACCTATAGCTATTGATACTATCAATAATCGCGTACTACGAACTAAATTTAAGCCCATAATTCAGTCGATTCATCAGGGCAACAGCCTAGCCGAATCACTCACTCTTATTCCCGAAATAAAGGAAACAATAAGGCAGCAAGTCGTGATTGGAGAACAGAGCGGTCGTCTTGATCAGAGCATTCAGCATCTTTCATCACTGCAACATGAAGCGATTGTCGCTCAAAATGAATTTATTGCTGATTGGATCCCTCGCATCATCTATGGATTTATCGTGGTAGTTATCGCTTATTCAATAATCACTACCGGTAATATCAGCTCAATCCAGTAGTGACTACGTGTGCTCGCGTGTCGATTTAAACTCAATCTCAGGCCAGCGCTCCATTGTTAAGTCTAAATTAACACGAGTTGGCGCAATATAAGTGAGTCCACCAGCACCATCTAAGGCTAAATTCAATGACGCTTTCTTCTTAAATTCTTCTAACTTCTTCTCATCATCACAATAGACCCAACGAGCAGTATAAACTTGAACAGGCTCATAGACACAGTCAACGTTATACTCACCTTTTAAGCGATGCACTACCACGTCGAACTGCAATACACCAATTGCCCCAAGAATTAGATCGTTGTTTTCTAAAGGTCGAAATAACTGAGTAGCCCCCTCTTCACTTAACTGCTGCAAACCTTTTAATAAGGCTTTCATTTTCAAGGGATCTTTTAAGCGTACACGACGGAATAATTCTGGTGCGAAGTAAGGTATACCGGTAAATTGCATATCTTCACCTTGTGTAAAGGTATCACCTATTTGAATGGTGCCATGGTTATGTAAACCTAAAATATCTCCTGGCCATGCAGCTTCTGCTTGTACACGTTCTGCAGCCATAAAAGTGACCGCATTGGCAATGACCATATCTTTACCTGTACGTGACTGGTGTAACTTCATGCCTTTTTTGTATTGACCGGAACACACACGCAGAAAGGCTATACGGTCTCGATGTTTAGGATCCATATTGGCTTGAATCTTAAACACAAAGCCACTAAACGGCTCTTCATTCGCTGTCACATTTCTTGTTTTTGTTTCACGACCTTGTGGCGCTGGTGCTATTTCAACGAATGAATCCATTAATTCAGTGATACCAAAATTATTCATAGCTGAACCAAAGAAGGTCGGTGATAAGTCACCGGCTAAGAAAGCATCATGGTCATATGCATGACTAGCACCACGAACCAGATCAATTTCTTCACGTAAATCATCTGCTAGTGAACCGAATAATTCATCTAAACGAGGGTTATCTAAACCTTGGATTATTTCACCCACTTGATCACTATGCGGCTCAAATAAATGCACACTGTCTCTTTCTAAATGAAAGATGCCTTTAAAAGATTTACCCATGCCAATTGGCCAAGTAATAGGGGCACATTTAATTTTCAGAACCGATTCCACTTCATCAAGAATATCAATCGGATCTTGTCCTTCACGATCCATTTTGTTAATAAACGTTAAAATCGGTGTATCGCGTAAACGACATACCTCCATCAACTTAATAGTTCGCTCTTCTACGCCCTTGGCGATATCAATAACCATCAAAGCAGAGTCAACAGCAGTCAATGTACGATAAGTATCTTCAGAGAAGTCAGCATGACCTGGCGTATCTAGTAGGTTAACCGTACGACCATTATGCTCAAACTGCATAACCGATGACGTTACTGAGATACCACGCTCTTGCTCCATCTCCATCCAATCTGATGTAGCATGTTTATCTGTTTTTCTAGACTTAACACTACCAGCAGATTGAATCGTGCCAGATAAATACAGTAATTTTTCTGTTACTGTTGTTTTACCGGCATCAGGATGAGAGATGATAGCGAAGGTGCGGCGTTTAGCGACTTCAGATTGGAGTTGTGCGTTTGACATGAATTCCTAGCTTAAAAATGACTATGCTCAAAAGCATAAATACTTTTTGTATATGAAAAGCTTACTATTTTCGCTTATCTGACTAGCTTACACAATGACCGTATATATTTAGACTTGTTTTATTTATTTATAAAGAT
>CALCCU010000183.1 GCA_937900515.1 uncultured Gammaproteobacteria bacterium
GAATATTGACGAACCTTACCTATTTCACACTCATAGGCCTGCTCATATGTCGAATGTATACCGGATAGTGATGCATCAAATTGGCGGTAAATGGATTAGTGTTAGGGGAAAAGCATGGCCTAAATTAATGGAGCAGGCCTATGAGTGTGAAATAGGTAAGGTTCGTCAATATTCATTGCTAGACTTTGAGTTATGTATGACAAGTTTACAATTAGCAATGGAGAAAATCGAACTATGAATTTGAGTGCTTTGTTGAATTTGGAGTCGACGAAATGATTAAAAGGTTAATTCGCTCTTTTTCTTTTAAAACTGGGCGGTTAAAAAGTCTTTATCTTAAGATTTGCAAGCCATCCGGCGCGGAGTATGCCTCTTATCAAAAAAAATGGGGAAAGTTTTATTCTATAGGCGATGATTGTGCGTTTTGGCCTTATACAAATATTACGAATCCTGAATATACCAGATTAGGTAATAATGTCATGTTGTCTGCATGCACTATTCTTGGTCATGACGGATCGATTGCCGTTTTGAATAAAGCATATGATAAAAAATTAGATCGAGTGGGAAAGGTTGATATTAAAGATAATGTCTTTATTGGTCATGGCGCTATTATTCTGCCGGGCGTAACAATAGGTCCTAATGCTATTGTTGCAGCAGGAGCAGTAGTATCTAAAGACGTGCCGGAAGGTGCAATTGCTGCTGGTGTGCCAGCTCGTGAAATCGGTAAGGTTGACGATTTAGTTAAAAAATTGGAAGCTGAAACAGAACTCTTGCCGTGGGCTGATATTATCAAAAATAGAACTGGATCTTATGACCCTGTGCTAGAGCCTAAATTGAAAGCAATGCGTGCCCAATTTTTTTTCGGTGACAACTAAAATGATTGAGTTAGCAATTGTCATCATTAATTATAAAACGCCTAAGCTTGTTAACGATTGCTTAACTTCTTTATTGCCTGAAATTGAAGATATGGGTGCAAAAGTGGTCGTGGTAGATAATGCTTCTATGGATGATTCCGTCGAGATAATTCAGTCTTGGATTGAGAGTAATGATGCTAAGGACAAGGTCGAGTTAATCGCTTCACCTGACAACTCTGGTTTTTCTGGTGGAAATAATACCGGTATTCAAGCCATCGAAGCGAGTTATTATCTATTATTAAATAGCGATACTTTAGTTAGAAAAGGGGCTGTTAGTACACTGCTCAATGCGGCGAAACAAGATAAATCGGCTGGTCTCGTTAGCCCTAGGTTAGAGTGGCCAGATGGTGAGGCTCAAGAAAGCTGTTTTCGATTTCACTCACCAATCAGTGAGTTAATTAGCTCTGCCAGTTCAGGCCCTATTACAAAATTGCTCAAGAAGTTCAATGTGCCATATCCTGTATCATCACAGCAGGAGTATTATGATTGGACTAGTTTTGCCTGTGTATTAGTTAAGTCCAAAGTGTTTTCAGATATTGGTTTAATGGATGATGGCTACTTTATGTATTTTGAGGATGTGTCATTTTCCTATCATGCAAAACAAGCGGGATGGAATGTCCTGAATATCCCAGGTGCTCATGTTGTTCACTTGAGAGGTGGAAGCTCTCCTGTTAAGTCACAAACGATGAAACGTAAAAGGCTGCCCAGATACTATTATGAGTCAAGAACACGGTTTTTTTATCAGGTTTATGGTCGCAGTGGACTTTTATTGGCGAACCTATTGTGGACTTTAGGTGCTGGTATTGCAAAAGTAAGGCAATTAGTATCATCAAATTACAGTTCGGTAGTGGTAGAAAACCAGTGGAAGGATATTTGGACTAATTTTTTGAACCCATTGAGACGTTATACTCACCCAAGCTTATATAAATAAGGTAAATTTAGAAGTATGAGTAATTACTTGTGCATTTTAGCTGAGCTATATTCACATGATTAAAAATCAAAGGCGATTAACCTTAGGAGATTAAGTGGTTATTGTTTATTGCGATAAAGGGGTAGGTTGGTCACC
>CALCCU010000184.1 GCA_937900515.1 uncultured Gammaproteobacteria bacterium
AAGCCCCTCTCGGGGCTTTTTATTTCCTGGTGGTTAATTACTCCCCTTCGGCTGTTGAGGCTGCTTAGCCCCAGCTTCCAATGCCTTATCCTGTTTAGAAGGCATGTCATTACCGCCTTGGCCATCTTGCACTGAGCCATCATTATCTATCTTAGACATACCACCTGAACCAGCTACTCCAATACCCGCCATACGCGCTGTACCACTCATATTGCTTGCATGACCTGTCACAACACCACCAATCATCTTAGTATCGCCTGACTCACCCATATTTTGGATTTGCTGACCAGTCCAACGCATTGCATTATCTGGTAACCACGTTGTGATCCCATACACTTTATGTGCTACTGCAATAATAAAGATAGTTGATACGATAATCATTGAAATCATAGTGACGACACCAACAATATGGCCAGCCATTACACCGCCGGTTGCAATCAATAATAGGAAGCCCAAAATCTTACCAATACCGCCCATTAATAAAAAGCTAATAAAGAAACCTAATACTAATAACGGTGGG
Source organism: uncultured Gammaproteobacteria bacterium (assembly GCA_937900515.1). Taxonomy (GTDB): domain Bacteria; phylum Pseudomonadota; class Gammaproteobacteria; order Nitrosococcales; family Methylophagaceae. The sequence goes on from CALCCU010000184.1 coordinate 521, forward strand.
CGTAATAAAATACCCAGTAGCAATGTAAAACCTTGTTTACCTGTTTGACCTAACATGCCCTCGCCATCAGGCATTGCTAATGCTGCTCCCCACATTGGGGCTAAAATGACGGATTCAATTGTTAAGATTAAAACAGTCACAACACCGAAGGTGTACAGAATAAACGGCACCATTGGTAAGTAGAAGGCAAGACCTACACCTGCAACAATTAAGGGTAGTGCTGCCGCTTGCAAGATAAGTACAGCGTAAGAAGCTACCTTCCTAAAAGCACTACGAGCAGCTGCAGTTGCTGATGTAGCACCTACAAGGCTACCTGCCATCCCCCAAATCCCTTCTTCTCCTGCTTTAACCGCTTCATTGAGACTTTCAGCACCAACATCAACAGCAGATGAAAGCAGTAAGACGCCTTCGCCCGTACCGATCATATAGTGACCAACAGACGCCATTGATGACAATGGATCGTGTTCGCTACCTGCTAACTTGTTCACCATGTAATCTGTCATAGGTTTAAATATGGATGACAACATACGAGTTATACCTTCTGAATAAGAAGTGTCATCTCCACTCCCTGCCAATAAGTTTATAACCGTTGAAACAGAAGGAATAACAGTGGCAGAGCCATAGTTGGTTGCCACACCTTTATAAGAATGGTCAATGATCTCTTCTGGCGTTAATGCGTTCGCCATCAAGCTAATATCTTCAGCTGTAGTTGGCATTAAGCGCAACATTAACCCTACACGCTCAATGTAGCCCATTAAATGACCGTCAGTTTGAGATTGAACCTTATCCCAATTTACAGAGCTTGCACTCGACTTGTTAGCGTATATTTCCGTTGCTGCCTCGTTAGCGTTTGCAATAGTCCAATAGAATGCACCTAGAGCCATCCAGCCAGATTCATTAATCGCTTGCTCTGTTGTTTCTAAATAACCTTGGTAATTGTCATCAATACGGCTGTCTAGCTCTTTCTTCATTCCAGTTATGTTTCCAGCATAACCTTTACTAGCTAGGCTGTTTAAATGGAAGCCGCCTGCTGAATAAGTGCCGTCCATAATTGTTTTGGCAACGGGAATTAATGCATTAATGAAATCAGACATCGCCTTTTTTCTAATAGTACACAAGTTCTCAGCATTATCGTTGCAATAGACAGTCACTCTACCTGCTTCACCAATCTCAGTATTAAGATTAATCCCTGGCGAAACATTAAAATTAAATACCCACTCACCTCGGCCGTGATTAACTGAAACCTCTGACCAGTTAAAACTAACTTGATCGTCTGGTTCAAAAACAGGCAGGAAGAGTCGTGGAGAAGGCAGTCCTATACCTAATTCTCTTGATTGATACTCTTGAAAAACAAGGTTT
>CALCCU010000185.1 GCA_937900515.1 uncultured Gammaproteobacteria bacterium
CCGCCAACCAGCCGGTCAACTTTTTGATGAAAGATAGCGTCGGTTCTATACAGCTCAACCCCTCCGTTAAAGTCGTCACCTGTCATTGGGAACGGCCTTTCTGTTCTATATTGATATTGAATAAATTTTCGTACTAGCTCGTCATGTATTTTTTCTAATGAGTCATTCTTCATCATCTTCCCCTAGTTAATTAATTTCTCTCATGTACGGTTTGCATTATGCACTAACTTGGTATATCATGCAAGTGCTATTTTAAATTAAACAGGTGAATAGGATGCTTACATTAGAGCAAGTGCAAGAAGGCTTAAATTCGAGAAAGATCAATATAGAGCACGTTGCAAGGACTACAGGCTTGAGTCGTATGACCATCGTTAGAATGAAGCGAGGTGATACAAACCCATCCACAAAGAGTTACGCGGCGGTAAGCAATTACCTTGAAGGCGCTTATGACGAGGATTAGATATGAACTTCTACCCTCATCACATTAAAGACTTCAATAATTCGACACGACATTTAACACGTGTTGAACGGAGCGTGTACAGAGATGCAATAGAGCTGTATTACGACAGTGAGTTTAGCTTAACGCATGACATTTTATCGTTATCTCGGAAGCTATTATGTAGAACAGACGAGGAAAAAGACGCGCTTTCTTCTATTTTAAGTGAGTTTTTCTTAAAAACAGATGATGGCTTTTTCCATGAAAGATGCGATGCTGAAATATCAAAATATCGAGCAAATACAAGTGCTAAGGCGCGCGCTGGCATTGCAAGCGCAAAAGCTAGGAAGGAAAAAGCTCAACAGAAGTCAACAGGTGTTGAACAGGTGTTGACGGTGTGTTCAACAAACCAAGAACCAGTAACCAGTAACCAAGAACCAATAACCAATATAAAAACATTAACGCCTACGGCTATTTTGTCTGCAATGAATGTTGAGCCTGAAATTTCAAAAGAATGGCTAAAAGTTAGAAAGACAAAAAGACTTGCAGCAACGGAAACAGCTTTCAAGGCTGTAGAGCGTGAAGCAATAAAAGCAGGCTTAACTATGAATCAAGCAATAACCAGAGCAGTTGAGGAATCATGGGGTGGATTTAAAGCCGAATGGCTAGAGGGTAAAGACAATGGAAGATCACAGCAAAAGCAAGGCGTATCTAAGCAACCTGATAATGCGGCAACAAGAGGACTCGACAGAAACAAGAAAGCGTATGCCGCAGCAGTTGCCAGAGAGTTGGACGATCAAGCTGTTCACGAAGTTTCAAGTAATATACGGTCACAAATGGTTATCAGTAATTGATAGTGATGAATTATATGCACTGGCACTCGAAGAATGGAGCGAAAGACTTCACGGGCTAACAGGTGATGACATTAAGCATGGTTTAAGCTCCCTTACAAGCGAGTGGCCTCCATCGCCTCACGAGTTCAGGGATTTATGCGTTGGAGATAAAGAGCACAACACAAAGGCATACAGACTGTTTGATAAAAGTAAGGCTTTAGAATTAAAGGCTGACAAAGAATTGGCCAATAAATCAATGATGGAAATTAAGCGATTATTAAGCAATTAGGAGAGCAGTTATGAATGACTTAATAGTGTTTGAGGCAGGATTGAGAAGTGAGGAAGGTTATTATTCAAAGTTCATGGAGTCACCAGACAGGGGTAGAGTTGAAGAATATATCGAGATAATGAAGTCAACTAAGCCGGAAGGCGCTGAAATTATGTTTATGGAAAAATGTTACCAACTAGTCAGCACTACACCGCACATTATAAGCTAAACAAAGGAGCATAAATGACATGCAGTAAAGTAGGATATGAAACAAAATCAGAAGCCAAGAAAGATGGCGCGATGATAACCAGAGCAAACAGAGGGCGAAACCATAGTAAGACAGGTAAGAAGCTCGCGGCATACGAATGTAGGCATTGCCAAAAATGGCATTTAACAAGCGCTAAACAGCGCAAATACTAGGGGAATGAAGATGAACAAATTATTTGTAAATCCAAAAGTGGGAGATAGAGTGGTCATTACAGACAGGCTTGGCGTTGAGAGTATAGCGCGAATACAAAAAGTGACATCAAGAGCAATTCGAGTTGCAGGCTATAACTTATACAAGTTTACTCGCTCAGGCGTAATGCACAAGAATAGCGACGATGAGCGAAAGATAAAGATGACGATTAAGCCAATTACGAAGCATGGAGAATAACGATGAAGATGTTAATTAATATAGTTCCAATATTTGAACCAATGCAGTTTACCAAGCATGGCGATGAGCCTGTTGACAACGATAAAAGAGTAAGAGTGATTAGCGTTAATAGCACTTTTGTAATTATCGGCGCGGTATATCTGGACGTAATTATTAAGGTAATCAGTGAGGATGAGAACAAAGGCAAAATGTTTACGATTAACCCGCTACTACTTAATCACGTCTTCCAAGAAATATCGGCAGATATTGGAGAGAGTAACGATGAGTAAATACAGACTAACAGTAATAATTATAATACTAGCAAATCTAGCCTTTATGGCGCTAGAGGCAAGTAACGCGGCAAGCAAGGTTGAGCGGTCAGTTATCGACCTGCCAACACACGACGAGCAGCCGGTCAGGTCTTATGGGGTTAATCCCGGTGACGGGGTAGTGAAATGAATGTATTAAGTTTGTTTGATGGGTTATCGTGCGGGCATATTGCACTAGAACGGGCAGGAATTGAAGTTGATAATTACTATGCGAGTGAACTGGATAAATACGCGATAACAGTAACGCAGGCGAATTATCCAAAGACAATCCAGCTAGGTGATGTAACGCAATGGCGCAAATGGGATATAGACTGGGCTAGTATTGATTTATTAATCGGAGGAAGTCCATGCCAGGGATTTAGTTTTGCAGGCAAGCAACTAGCATTTGACGACCCAAGAAGCGCGTTGTTTTTTGTGTACGTCGACATTCTAAATCACATTAAAAACCTAAATCCTGACGTTAAGTTTTTACTTGAAAACGTGAGAATGAAAAAGGAATATTTAACTGTAATCAGCGAGTATCTAGGCGTAGAGCCTGTATTTATTAATTCAGCATTGGTTAGCGCACAAAGTAGACAGCGTTTTTATTGGGCTAACTGGCATTTTGAACAACCAGAAGATAAAGGTATTTTACTTAAAGATATTTTAGAGGATGACTTTGTTGATAGAGATAAATTTCATTGCATTGACGCTAATTATTTTAGAGGCGGCAACCTAAAATCCTACTTTGAAAAACATAGAAGACAGTTAGTTTTTCAATCAGCAAAAGATAAAAACCCATTAATTCAGGGTGATTATTTACATTTCGATCCTGCTGGAAAAGGCCACTTTTCACAATGTAACCGCGTAAACCTTCCTGAGTCTAAGCATAAATCATTATCAGGTACGTCAGGCGGCAATAAGCATGGCGTGGTAATTGATAAGGAAGAACTTACCTACAGAAAGCTAACGCCGACAGAGTGCGAAAGGCTTCAAACAGTTGAAGATAATTACACAAATCACGTAAGCAACACGCAACGCTACAAAATGTTAGGCAATGGCTGGACGGTTGATGTGGTGGCTCATATATTCAAGGCAATGAAATGAACTACCAAAAAATATACGTCTTTCACGATAACGAAAACCTGCCAAGGGTTAAAGCCGGCCTGTACGCTGAACTTAAAAGCCTAGACCTAACAAAGCCCAAACAGATAACAATAACCGACTACAAAGAGAATAAGACCGACTCACAGCGCGGCACGTTTCACGCCCTTTGTGGGATATTAGGTAAAGAAGTCGGTCACACAATGGAGGAGGTCAAAGAGTTCGCTAAACAAGAGGCGCTAGGCGTTAAAACGGTAAGTATCGCAGGCATTGAAAAAGAGATAGTTAAGTCAAGTGAGGACGCGAAAAGGGATGAGTATTCACATTTAATCGAGACTGTTTATCGGCTGGCAGCACAGGCAGGCGTTCAATTACCTATTATGGGCAGAAACGAGTGGTTTATCATAAACAAATGTTTACATCGCTCGTAAACTATAATATACTTATCACAAGTTAAATAAACAAGGGGAAGGAAGATGGGGAAAGATGTTAATCATTTGGATTTTGTTAAAAGCTTCATTACTGAAATGAATGAGCAGGATAATAGATGCACCGCTACACCGTATTTTTTTCAGATTCAAGACATTGAGTATGTTGCTTCATACCATGAAGAAGAGTGGGATCGGCTCGCTGCTCGTAAAGATGAAGGTCTATATTACAGTGAGACATTTGAAGGGCTAGCCGTTCAGGTGATGTCTGACTATGAAAGCTTTAATGTGCCAGAAGATTTTGACATTAATGACGATTATGAGGCTGAGGAAGCATTAAATTCTAATGGTTATGACGTTTACCGTGAAAAAGAATCAACAAAATTAACGGGGTGCTTCTTTACTGAAACTGATGCAAAAAACCATTTGAAAAATAACAGCCACCATTATTCAAGTAAGGCTCGCACTTATGTAAGTCATTGTTTTCGCGCTCCTGAGTTAGAGCAGTTTTTCAAGTCTGTTGGCGAAATATGCGGCGTAGAGCTTCGAAGCAGATAATACTTGAACAATAACAGTTAATAAGGGGTAAATGATGAACATTCAAACACAAGCAGCAAGAAATACTGATCCAATAACAAGCCATGAAGCAGCGAAGGAAGTCACTGTATCAGGAGTAAGGAGAACTCAAATCGCACAAGTAGTTGATATGGTCAAAGCCAATCAAGGTAAGACAGCAGCAGAACTGGCACAGATTAACGATACATGTCGGTACATGATGTCTAGACGGTTAGCTGACGCTACGGGCGTGTCAGTGATTAAGGGTGATAAAAGAAAGTGCAGCGTTGCAGGTCGCAATGCTGTTACATGGCTTATCAAATGAATAACTCACAACTAATAAACCAAGATAGCTAATGGCCCGTAAAATATCAAAAGAGAATAAAGCGCGATTCAATAGCCTTGGCGAGATGCCCTGCATGGCCTGTCACAGTCACGGAGTGCAGATACATCATCTAATCGGTATTGGCACGTCAGGCATGGGTATGAAGTCGCCTGATGAGCTTACTATACCGCTATGCGTGTATTGCCATGACGACTTACACCGGCATGGGGTTAAAAGCTGGGAGCGAAAGCATGGCCCACAATTAGAGTTATTGACAAAGGTGAATGAAAGGCTAGCGAATGAGTAAGAACAGATATTCAGCGAGAGCAGATGCGAACCAGCCTGAAATAGTCAAGCAGTTACGAAAGCTAGGCTATTCAGTGCAGACAGGCCATGACGATATTTTAATCGGACTTAACGGTAAAACATACTGGTTTGAAATTAAAGACCCAGACAAAACATTAAATAAAGACGGCTCATGGAAGGCAGGTGCATTTAAAGATTCACAAGTTAAGTTACTGGCAGAGTGGAAAGGTCATTATAAAATTGTACATTGCATTGAGCATATATTAGGTGATATAAAAGAAAACAATAATTAACTAAACATGATACAATAGTTTAACTTAATGGGGGGTTGGAATGCAGATCAACAAAAGAAAAAGAATGACGCGCGATCAAGTAATTGAGTTTA
>CALCCU010000186.1 GCA_937900515.1 uncultured Gammaproteobacteria bacterium
AAAATCATCCAAGGCAAAATTAACTCCGAATTTATTTCTACAAGTAGTAATAACCTTAGTGATAGTATTTACATCACCTAGCATTGAACTTTCTAGAATTTCCAGTTGAAGATCTTGCGAATTTATAGCTGGATAAGCCGCTAAACTTGCATCAAGCTGAGGAAGAAAAGAGTCTGATAACAAGTGAAATGAAGAAATATTAATACTCAGTTCAGGTCGAATCCCAATGCCATGCCAATGTTGCAGTTGTTCAAGAGACTGATTGATAACCCACTGCCCAATTTTTAGTTCTACTTCGGTGTGATCAATCAGTGGTAGAAAATCGAGTGGCGGGATAAGACCTTTATCAGGATGGAACCACCTAATTAAAGCTTCAACCCCAAACACATCGCCGGTGACCATATTAACTTTAGGCTGATAATAAAGTTGAAATTCATTATTGCTTAATGCGAGTTCTATTTCTTCTATAGAGTGCCACTTATCAATATCTTCTTGTTCTTGCTGGATATTGTGTAGGTAATAACGATTTTTACCTGCAAGTTTGGATTGATACATGGCTATATCAGCATGGCGAAGTAATGTATCAATATCACCTTCATCTATAGGGTAAATCGTTACGCCACTCGACGCTGTTATTGTCAGTTGTTGTTGATCAATGAGATAAGGCTCAGAGATTGCTTTATGTATACGTCTCACTATTCGTTCACACTCAGATATAGACTCAATATCATCAAGCAATATGGCAAATTCATCACCACTTTGACGGGACAACATGTCTTCATTCTTAATACACTCTGATATACGACGCCCAATCTCAATTAATAACCTGTCGCCTTCTGCATAACCGTAGTTATCATTAATCAGCTTGAAATTATCTATATCGAGAAAGCATACAGCCAGTTGATGTCCACTATGCTGCTTAGCATGTGCAATAGATTGGTAAAATCGCTCTATAAATGACGTTCTATTGGGAAGTTTAGTCAGCACATCATAGTGTGCCATCATCTCCAATTGCTCTAACTGCTGTTTACTTTCTGTGATGTCTGAAGCAAAACACAGATAATGAGTGACTTGTTCACGCTTATTTTTTAATGATTTGATGGTGAGTTTTTCAGCATAAAATTCGCCTTGCTTTGTTTTGTTCCATAGCTCCCCTTTCCAAGTTCCCTCTTTATAAACTGATCTCCACAGTTTTTTATAAAATTCTGAACTTTGTTTTCCAGAGTCCAGAAAGCTTGCATTTTTACCAATGACATCTTCTCGTCTATAGCCTGTAATTCGAGTAAAGGCAGGGTTAACATCGAGAATAAGCTTGTTTTTATCGGTAATAGTGACCGCTTCATGAGCGTCCATAAATACTCTAGATGATAACTCAAGCTTCT
>CALCCU010000187.1 GCA_937900515.1 uncultured Gammaproteobacteria bacterium
AGTACTAAAGGCAAAAACTTGGGCGCTACGAATTTTTTTCAAAAACAAACTCAGTGACTTTCGTGCTACAGAAATCATAGCTAGCGACAATTGCAATTGTTCCCTATCAAAACATGCTGGAAAGCGAATGCTTTTTAATGAGGTTCAGTCACTCATTGCTAATTCATTCTTCCAATCTAACTGCACATGTACATTCAAACATTATGCTGATAGACGTACCAATATAGATAGAAGAAAATTTGATGAAAACATATCTTCTTTTTCAAAACAGATGCGAAAAATCCCTTACGGCAGGCGAGCAATAGATATACATAACCGTGCTAGAGACCAATTTGTAAATGAACGCTTACAAGCCTAGTCTTGAGTAGAATGGTAAATACAAAAGAACTCTATTTTCTTAAAATAGTATAAATAATACAGCCTATTTAAATCACTATAGTGACTTCCATTATTATCTTAAACTGTTAGATTAGTATTCACCTTAATCAATCGAGCAGTTTTATGTCTGAAAAAATCAAACTAAGTCTGACCATGAAAGTCGTCATAGGTATGCTTTTAGGTATTATTGTTGGACTAACGATTAACCTAATGGAACTCAATAATGTAGGTAGCTATACTCACACTTATATTATTGAAGGTCTTTTCTTGGTCATTGGCAAGATGTTCATCAGCGCATTAAAAATGCTGGTAGTCCCCTTGGTCTTCTTCTCATTAATTTGCGGTGTGTGTGGAATTGGTGATATCAAAACATTAGGACGAGTAGGAAGCAAATCATTTGCACTTTATATCCTAACAACAGCTATTGCTATCACACTAGGGATCACACTGGCTTCAACTGTTGGAATCGGCACTGGAATGGGGCTTGAATCAACAGCTGACTTTATCAGTAAAACTGCACCACCTTTATCTCAAGTTCTTATCAATATCATCCCAACTAACCCAATAAAAACAATGGCTGAGGGAGATATGTTGCCACTTATTTTTTTCTCCATCCTCACGGGTATTAGTTTAATAATGGTGGGTAGAAAGGCTGAAGGCTTTATTGAAGGTATAGAGGTGGCAAATGAAGTAATGATGAAAATGGTCATGATCGTTATGTCGGTTGCCCCCTATGCTGTGTTTGCATTAATTGCCAAATCAATGGCTGAGTTGGGCCTTGACTTACTCAATCAACTAGCAGCTTATGTTCTTGTCCTAACAAGTAGCCTACTAATACATTTATTTATCGTTTTAATGATTGTGCTTAAACTTTTTTCTGGCCTAAGCCCTCGTTTGTTTTTGAAAAAAATTCGTAGCGCCCAAGTTTTTGCCTTTAGTACTGCTAGTTCAAATGCCACCATTCCCATTACACTCCGAACAGTAACCGAAAGAATGGGAGTCAATAACTCTGTCGCGTCATTTACAGTACCATTTGGAGCCACTATTAATATGGATGGCACAGCTATCATGCAAGGTGTCGCTACTGTATTTATTGCTAATATCTACGGCATTGAACTAGGTTTTGTTGGTTACCTTACAGTCATCCTTATGTCGGTTCTTGCTTCAATCGGTACCGCAGGCGTACCTGGTGTCGGCTTAATCATGTTATCAATGGTATTCACTCAAGTTGGTTTACCCGTAGAAGGAATCGGCCTCATTTTAGGTGTAGATCGCTTAATGGATATGATAAGAACTGTCGTAAACGTATCTGGCGATGCAGTAGTATCTACCATTATTGCTAAAAGTGAAGGTAAATTAGATTTGGCGACCTATAACAATGTCACTGATGATGCTCAAACTGATAACACTCACCTATCTATTGATAAAGGCGTTGAACAAGAAATTGCTGATGTGGTACAGCAAACACATGACAAGGAAGATACTCTACGATGAATGTGACAATATTGTCATAGTTATTAGGAACAAACTCCTGATAAATGAGGATGTTCAACTCATTCAATTTAGTGACCGCTTCTGTATTCTAGTCACAGTAGATTTTACTTTTGATTACAGGGAGCGACCACAATGAAAACATCATTACTTTTTGCACTATTGGGTTCTGCATTATCATTTTCAGTTTATGCTGCAGGCAACTCACCGCAACTACTTGCAGGTGTTGAAGCAGGGATTGATACAGACTCAGCAATGACAGTATCTGACTTAAACAAGACTCAAAAAGTCTTATCAGAAAAAGTCAAAGGCTCACAAACATCTTGGTATAACATTGATACAACAACACACTATGATGTAATCGTTGGCGAACACTTTAGTTATGACCAACGTCCTTGTGTTTCGTACAAATTAACCGTAAAACACAGCTCAAAAACAGCTAAGCAAAACTTAAGCGCCTGTATGAACTACACAGGAAAATGGATTGCAAAACTAAGTGACTAAGCCTTAGTAGTGTGAATAAAAAGCCCCAATAAGATTTACTTATTGGGGCTTTTTTTATGCGTAGGAGGTTTAAACTACTATCACTAGTTCCGATATTAGCAGCCGAAATTACTCGCCCCTATCTCGTAAAATATAAGCTCAAGATTGAGCTTCCTTAAGTATCAATAGGCTGAAAAAATATATACCTAGCACGCCTATGCTAAATTTTCTCATTCTCAATGATGAAAACATAATCACAAAACTTGACTCTATTCGCTATAAAAAAGCCCTAGTGAGATAAATCACTAGGGCTTTTTAATACACTTACTATGTAGAGTTTAGGCGATGCTATTTTTAGCTTTACGACGTAAGCCCATAAAACCTAATAATGCAGGCGCAAATAAGAACGCTGCTGCAGGCACTGGCACAGCACTTACATCAACACCTGCCAGAGCATAATCATTATTAGTATCATCCCAGAAGGCTGAAGATACATCACCACTAAAAACAAGCGTTTTTGCAAAAATAGGACTCATTGATAAAGCAGCATAACCACCTTGTCCACTTGTTTCGACACCATCAACCTTTTTGACAGTCACACCATCAAAGGTAATGGTTGATTGCTCTGTTCCTTTTTGCACGCTAGTTCCATCATATAAATCAAGAAAATATAATCCTGAGATTTTAACTACGCTATCAAATGTAAGGGTCAGTTGTTGAGCTACTGATGTTGTACTCGATACTTCGTCATTACCAACACCTACACCATCTTTTTCACATTTTAAGATGCCACACCCCGTACTCAAAGAGCCATCGTAACTTTCATTAAAATTGATTGAACCACCAGTTGATATCAGTGAAAAGCCAATACCATCAATTGTACCTGTATAACTACTACCAGAACCACTTAGTGCTCCAAGAGTACTATTATCTGTCAAGTCCAACAGTGCCGCCATAGAGCTAACGCTAAGGCACGACAATGCAATACCACTGATAAGCTTAAGAAATTGTTTTTTCATGATCAAATCCCGTTTTAATCCAACAGCTAAGATAAATATTTCAAGTCCGCCATAAAAATGTGACGAACATCTCAAAATCAATTATGTTTGCATCATATTTTATTGTCAATACAACTTTATAAAAAAATAAATTGTGATTAACCTCTCATTTTTTATCTTTTTACCTAAAGACTGATGATTAGGCTAATTGACGCGAAGTGATGTTACTTGAGAACACAATAAGATATATCAAAAATAGTATTATATTTCGTATTTACAATCACATACTAAGGTGCTTCAGCGGTAAAAACTGCTCGTTTTGGAGCAGGATGTCCTTCAATTGTTTTACTATGATCTTCAGGATCAAGAAAATCAGTCAATGATTCAAACGTCATCCATTCTGTTGATCTTTGTTCATCAATACTAGTGACAGAGACATCGACACAATGAACATTCTTAAAGCCACAGCGTCTTAACCATAACTTCATTGTGTCGATTGACGGAAAGAACCAAACATTACGCATTTTGGCATAACGCCCTTCAGGCATGAGTACTTCGCCTTCCTCACCATCAATTACCAAGGTTTCGAGCACTAACTCTCCACCAGCACGTAAGCATGCTCGCAATTCATAAAGGTGATCGAGAGGCGAACGACGATGGTATAAAACGCCCATAGAAAACACCGTATCGAAACAGCCTAGCTTTTCGGGCAAGTCTTCAATGCCAATCGGTAATACATAATGATTGGATTCACCAATATAGCGCTGCATTACCTGATACTGCATCACAAATACTAGTGTTGGATCGATGCCAAGTACTAAATCAGCCCCCTCTCCTAACATGCGCCAGCCGTGATAACCGTTACCGCCACCAATATCCAACACCTTTCGACCAGCTAAGGGTTGAATATGTGGCAAAACTCGCTCCCACTTCCAATCTGAACGCCACTCAGTATTTAATTCGATACCAAATAAGTCGTAAGGGCCCTTCCGCCATGGATGGAAGGCTTTTAAGTTTTGAATAAACGCTTCTTTATCATAAGGCTCTAATTGCTCAGCAGAACCAATTTGCACCTTATCTTTTAACTCGATCCTATTGGGTTGAACCATAGGTAAGCCATCCAATGCTGTTAACCAGCCCGTCATTTTTCCATGACTTCCTTCTGGTGCTAGTTTGTTTGGGATGAGCTCTTGTAACTCCTGAGACCAGTCACTCAGTTCCATTTCTTCTAAGCGTGGGTAAAGTGATTGATATGGATTCATTTCACAGCCACCATTGAAACAAAATTAAAGCACTGATACCAAGTATCAATAAAATCAAATCCTGCGCCTTGTAGACGTTTCTTATGTTCAGATAATGTTTCAGGAATAAGGACATTCTCTAAAGCAGAGCGTTTTTGACTAATTTCTAAATCACTATAGCCATTGGCACGCTTAAAATCATGATGAACATCGATATGAAAGTCATTATGTAGGGAGTCAGCAAAGGCAATTTTTTCGGATAGAATCAGAATACCACCAGGCAAAAGCCCCTTATAAATTCGCTCAATCAATGCCAGACGATCAGCAAGAGGAATAAATTGTAAAGTAAAGTTAAGCACCACTACCGATGCATTATTAATATCAACATTCTGGATATCAGCACACTGCATCATCACTGGCACAGAAGAAGTATCAGACTGTAATAATTGCTCACCACGTTCAATCATAGCTTTAGAATTATCAACAGCAATAATGTCACAACCTGTTTGTTTAATATGATGACGCATTGACAACGTTACCGCGCCAAGCGAACAGCCCAAGTCATAACAGTGGCTATCTGCTTGAGCATAGCGCGCTGCCAATACACCAATGGTTGAGATCAAAGTGCCATAACCAGGCACTGAACGTTGAATCATATCAGGGAAGACATCAACTACCCGCTCATCAAAACGAAAGTCGATTATTTCTTCTAGCGGTGCAGCATAAATGGCATCTTGCTTCTTTACCATTATTGCTCACCTTTCTTTTTAGCGACATTGTTTCGAAGGTAAACAGGTGTGGCCTTATCGGCCGAGACCATATGTCCGGCATCAATTTCAGGCTGAGCTAATTTAATAATATTTCGGCTTTGTGGAAAGAGTGAAACACTCACTTCACTCAACTTACCGGCAAAGTTATCAGATAGTTGTTGTAGATACACGCCCCAGCCTGTTCCTGCAGCTAGCCATTCTTGTTCACTTTGCGGCATAAATTGCTCAGGTGGACACACTCTCTCTTCATCAAGCAATTGCACTAAGCCATCGACCACTTGGAAACTTGCACAATAAATTTCCCCCATACGAGCATCCATCGCTACAGCAATATATTCTTGTTCGAATTGCTCAGCTGCTTCTTGAGCCACTGCAGCTAATGAAGAAATAGCAACAACAGGGATATCTCTAGCAAAAGCGATGCCTTGTGCAACTCCCACTCCAACTCTAACTCCCGTGAATGAACCTGGCCCTCTCCCAAAAGCAAGCACCTCAACCTCTGAGATAGTCGTATTTGCTTGCCTGAAAAGCTCATCCATCATGCCTAAGATAAGATCAGAGTGGCCTCGCTGTGTCATTTCAACGCGTTCAAACAACTGGCCTTGATAGAACAAGGCAGCAGAGCAGGATTCAGTACATGTGTCTAAAGCTAGAATATTCATTTGGTAATAATAGGGTCATTTTTCTGTAACAGCTGCTCATTATAATTCAACCATCATTTATGAAGGAGAAAATCTATGGCTTACTTCATTGACATACTTTATGTCATCCGTGAATTACTCAAATTAAGTTATGTAATTATTACATCACCGTTTGCATTTATTGCCGGTGCTTTATTGTTTATGAACGGCAGTAGCTTGTAAAATCAGCTAAACCACTATAACGAAATTGTCTTTCATTATAGTCATTAGATAATGACTCATATTGCTCGTGAAGTACTGATAAGGCTATTGATTTCAATTTTTTAAATGTGCCGAGGCAATAAAAACGGCCCTGACGCTCAATAAACATCGTCTGA
>CALCCU010000188.1 GCA_937900515.1 uncultured Gammaproteobacteria bacterium
TTCATCTTCTCGCTTAGCAAGATTCATTTAAATCTCTCTTCGTTGTTCGGTCAGGCTCTTTTAAAACAACTATCTCTATGAGTAATGGTCGCGATCAAGTGACAGGGTTTTACTTTCCAGGCGAGTTTATAGGTCTAGATGCGATACATCATGACCAATACCAATCAACAGCAAAAGCACTTGAAAGTAGTAGCGTTTGCGAATTGCCTTATGACTCCTTACAAGATCTCGGTAGTCAAATGCCTCAACTTCAATTGCAGTTACTAACAAGATTGAGTAAAGAGCTTTCAGGTGATAAAAGTTTGATGTTGCTGCTGGGTAAAAAAACATCGGATGAAAAATTAGCGACTTATTTACTCTCATTATCGAGAAGGTTTCAAGAGCGTGGTTTTTCTGCTTCAGACTTTCAGTTAAGTATGTCTCGTGGGGATATTGCTAATCACCTTGGCTTAGCCGTTGAAACAGTGAGTAGGATTTTGTCTCGTTTTCAAGAGGATGGTTTAATTTCTATAGCGGGGAAAGCTATCTCACTTAGAGATATGGATAAACTAAACAAATTGTGTGGTTAAAAAACAACATTAATCAGCTTTTTTAAGTCCACAAAGAGTGCTTAGGTACTGATTTATTCTCTTTTTAACCCCCATATATCATTTTCACCACAAACCATTGATCTAGATCATGGTTAATAATCCACAGCCCCGTATTATTCACACCATGCGTTAATACAGACGTTTCGATTTCAAAAACATGGAGAAAGATAATGAAAGCAACAAAATTAGCTATTGCATTATTAGCAGCAACAGGTATTTCAGCAATTGCCACACCAGCAATGGCTTATGAAGCAGGCGATTGGTTAGTACGTGGCCGTATTATCAATGTTAACCCTAATGATGATAGTGGTACGTTATCTATTGGTGGTGCTGATACGGGCCTTCAAGGTGTAAAAGTTGATTCAGATACAGTTCCTGAATTAGATATTACTTATATGATTGATCGTAACTGGGGTGTTGAACTTATCTTGGGTTACTCAGAGCACACTGTTGCAGGTGAGAAAAGCTGGTCTGCACTAGGTGATGTAATCGATGCTAAAGTATTACCACCGACACTAACATTACAGTACCATTTCATGCCCGACTCAAATATTCGCCCATACATTGGTGCGGGTGTGAATTACACCTACTTCTTCGATGAAGAGGTTGCTGGTTCTGTTCTTCCTGTTCCAGGTTCTAAAGTTAAACTAGAAGACTCTTTTGGTTTAGCTGCACAAGCGGGTGTTGATATTGCTATAAATGATGATTGGTTTGTTAATATGGATGTGAAATATATCCAGATCGATACAACAGCTAAATTCTCAGGAACAGCAGTAGGCAGTGCAAAAATTTCTGCAGACATCGACCCATTTGTATACGGTATTGGTATCGGTCGTAAATTCTAAGAATTACTTCTTAGTGGCTTGATATAAAAAGACCCTCAATTGAGGGTCTTTTTTTGTCTGATAGTTTTGTATTTTAGTTACAAATACATCAACATCGATTTAGTAATAATCCTTTTGAGGATAATAGAGTCTTAATCTTTAAGATCTAATACATCCTGCATATCGTACAAACCTGACTGGTGTGCCATTAACCAACTGGAGGCACGCATGGCACCTAAAGCGAAGGTCATTCTGCTAGAGGCTTTATGGGTGATTTCAACACGCTCACCTTCTGCTGCAAACATAACAGTGTGATCACCGACAATATCACCAGCACGAACCGTAGCAAAACCAATCGTGTCACGATCTCGCTCACCAGTTCGGCCTTCACGACCGTAGACTGCACAGGTTTTTAAGTCACGACCTAAAGCATCAGCTACGACTTCACCCATCCGTAAAGCTGTACCTGAGGGTGCATCGACTTTATGACGGTGATGTGCTTCAACAATTTCAATATCAACATCATTACCCAAAACACGGGCTGCAATATCGAGTAATTTAAGGGATAGATTAACGCCAACGCTCATATTGGGAGCCAATATCATTGAAACCTGCTGTGCGGCATCATCAATAGCTTGTTTTTGCTCTGCTGAGAAGCCTGTTGTACCAATCACTAGACGACATTCATTAGCTATGCAATGAGGTAATAATGCCATAGTGACTTCTGGCAAGGTGAAATCAATAATGACGTCAGAATTAACGGTTGCGTGTTCAATATCACTGCTAATTGCTACACCTAGCTTACCAACACCTGCTAACTCACCTGCATCTGCACCGATTAGGCTAGAGTCAGCACGATCAATTGCAGCACTAAGAACTAAGCCTTCTGTTTGTTCCACGGCTTGTATTAAGCTGCGCCCCATACGTCCTGCTGCACCATTAATTGCGATACGTGTTGCCATTTTTAATCCTTAACTATTTAGTTTCTTTGCTCAGTCTAGTCGAAAAACTTTTTCACTGCATCTAACCACGAAGTATGTTTTGGGCTGTGCTTGTGATTGCCTTTTAATGACGCATCAAATTGCTCTAAAATTTCTTTTTGTGCTTTTGATAGTTTGACGGGAGTTTCGACTGTGACGCGGCACATTAAATCGCCAACAGGTCCGCCTCTGACTGATTTAACGCCTTTGCTACGCAAGCGGAATTGTTGTCCAGTTTGTGTACCTTCAGGAATTTTGAGACTTGCTTTGCCTTCTAAGGTTGGCACTTCTAACTCTCCACCTAAACTTGCAACGACAAAACTAATTGGCATTTCACAATATAGGTTACTACCATCACGGGTAAACACATCATGACGTTTGACTTGCATTTCTACATATAAGTCGCCACTTTCTGCGCCGTTTGTTCCGGGCTCACCTTCACCGCTAAGACGAATGCGATCGCCAGTATCGACACCTGCTGGTACTTTAACTGACAATGTTTTATGTTCTTGAGTTTGACCTTCACCATGACAATCCGTACATGGTTCTTTGATCATTTGGCCTGTGCCGCCACAATGTGGGCAAGGCTGCTGTACTTGGAAGAAACCTTGCTGCATACGAACTTGGCCATGACCAGCACAGGTTGTACATGTGGTTGGTTTAGTGCCTTTTTTCGCACCAGAACCATCACAAGTTTTACAGTTCACATGAATAGGAATACGAATTTTAGTCGTGGTACCTGCTACTGCTTCTTCTAATGTTAGGTCTAAGTGGTAACGTAAATCCGCCCCACGGTAGTTTTGTCTACCACCACCTGAAGCACCAAAGATATCATTAAATACATCACCAAAAATATCACTAAATCCGCCTGCACCACCGCGTTGACCACCTGCTGACCCATCTACGCCAGCATGACCAAATTGGTCGTAGGCTGCACGTTTTTGAGCATCAGAAAGTATTTCGTAGGCCTCTTTAGCTTCTTTAAAGTGTGCTTCTGCTTCAGCGTTATCAGGATTACGATCGGGATGATATTTCATTGCCATGCGACGGTATGCTTTTTTGATCTCAGCTTCGGTCGCGGTACGTGATACGCCCAATGTTTCGTAAAAATCTTGCTTGGCCATTAAGTTATCTACCTAAACTATTACCTTAAAAACAACAAAACAGACGCAAGAGATCCCTGCGTCTGTCTGTTGATGACTTACAAAATAATCTTTTATTTAGAGATTATTTTTTATCGTCTTCTACTTCTTCAAATTCAGCATCAACTACATCATCTGCAGCTTGAGCTTGTTCACCTTCAGGTGCTGAGCCAGCTTCTGCATTTTCAGCATACGCTTGTTCAGCTAATTTGCCTGAAGCTTCTGTTAAAGCAGCTGTTTTAGCTTCGATATCATCTTTATCTTCGCCTTTAAGTGCTTCTTCTAATGCTTCTACAGCTGCTTCAATTTTCACTTTTTCATCAGCATCTAACTTGTCACCCAAGTCAGTGATTGATTTCTTAGTTGAATGAACGAGTGCATCAGCAGTATTACGAACAGATACTAGTTCTTGGAACTTACGATCTTCATCTGCGTGTAATTCTGCATCTTGAACCATTTTTTCAACTTCTTCATCAGATAAACCACTTGATGCTTTGATGACGATAGATTGTTCTTTACCTGTTGCTTTATCTTTAGCTGAGACGTTTAAGATACCGTTCGCATCAATATCGAATGTTACTTCGATTTGTGGTTGACCACGTGGTGCAGGTGGAATATCAGATAAGTCGAAACGACCTAAAGATTTATTACCTGAAGCCACTTCACGCTCACCTTGTAAAACGTGAATAGTTACTGCTGGTTGGTTATCATCAGCTGTTGAGAAAACTTGGTTTGCTTTTGTTGGGATGGTTGTATTTTTCTCAACCAATTTAGTCATTACACCGCCCATTGTTTCGATACCAAGGCTTAAAGGCGTTACGTCTAACAATAGAACGTCTTTAACATCACCGGCTAATACCGCTGCTTGGATTGCTGCACCTGAAGATACTGCTTCATCAGGGTTAACATCGCGACGAGGTTCTTTACCAAATAGTTCTTGAACAGCTTCTTGAACTTTAGGCATACGTGTTTGACCACCTACCAAGATAACGTCATCGATTTCAGATAATGATAAACCTGCATCTTTAAGCGCTAACTTACATGGCTCCATACTACGCTTGATTAAGTCTTCAACTAGAGATTCTAGTTTTGCACGAGTCAAACGGATTTCTAAATGTTTAGGACCAGTTGCATCAGCTGTTACATACGGTAAGTTGATGTCTGTTTGTGAGCTTGAAGATAATTCGATCTTTGCTTTTTCAGCTGCATCTTTTAAACGTTGTAATGCTAAAGGATCTTTTGCTAGGTCAATACCTTGGTCTTTTTTGAATTCATCTACTAAGAACTCAATAACACGTTGGTCGAAATCTTCACCACCAAGGAATGTATCACCGTTAGTCGCTAGTACTTCAAACTGGTGTTCGCCTTCGATGTCTGCAATTTCAATTACAGATACGTCGAATGTACCGCCACCTAAGTCATAAACAACAATCGTTGAGTCACCACGTTTTTTATCCATGCCGTAAGCAAGAGCAGCAGCAGTTGGCTCATTGATGATACGTTTAACTTCTAGTCCAGCAATTTTACCTGCGTCTTTAGTTGCTTGACGTTGTGAGTCATTAAAGTAAGCAGGAACAGTTACTACTGCTTCTGTTACTT
The DNA here is from genome assembly GCA_937900515.1 of uncultured Gammaproteobacteria bacterium. Taxonomy (GTDB): domain Bacteria; phylum Pseudomonadota; class Gammaproteobacteria; order Nitrosococcales; family Methylophagaceae. Next base: position 5,136 of record CALCCU010000188.1, read on the forward strand.
CCTCACCTAAAAATTCTTCTGCTGTTTTTTTCATTTTCATCAAAACGCGAGCAGAGATTTCTGGCGGAGCCATTTTTTTACCGTTAACTTCTACCCATGCGTCACCGTTATCAGCTTCAACGATGCTGTAAGGCACCATGTCGATATCACGTTGAACAACATCATCTTTAAATTTACGACCGATTAAACGCTTGATTGCAAATAAAGTGTTGTTTGGGTTTGTTACCGCTTGGCGTTTAGCTGATTGACCAACTAATATTTCATCATCTTTAGTGAAAGCAACGATTGAAGGGGTTGTGCGATCACCTTCGCTGTTTTCGATTACACGTGCTTTACCATCTTCTAATACAGAAACACACGAATTCGTTGTTCCTAAATCAATACCAATAATTTTAGCCATTGTTTATCTCCATCATTCTTAAATTCTTGCTGGTTACACCAGCCGTTGAGTAGTAAGTGGGGGGGCGAAATACTATTTCAAGCCCTTGTACTACATAAAGTTATTTTTTATTGTGAAACGAGAACCATTGCTGGACGTAATAAACGACCATTAAATTGGAAGCCTTTCTGAGCGACACTTAATACTTTGTTTGATTCGACACCTTCAGCAGGTTGCATGGCAATGGCTTGGTGGTGCTCTGGGTTAAAGTCCTCTCCTTCTGAAGGGTTGACTTCTTCTAGACCAAACTTGTTGATTGAGGATAGAAAGATTTTTATCGTCATTTCTAATCCTTCACTAACAGCTTCAATTGATGCGCCATCAGCTTTTGCTGCGTTAAGACCTAGTTCCATACTGTCATAGATAGGTAGTAATTCGCCTACGAATTTATCTAAAGCACGTTTATGGGCATTTTCTAAATCACGTGCTTGGCGGCGACGTAGGTTTTCCATGTCGGCTTTGGCGCGTAATAATTCGTTCCAATGTTCATCTGCTTTATTGCGTGCATCTTCTAATAATGCAGCAGGATCATCATTGATTTCTACTTCAACGTCCTTCGCTTCAGTATTGTCTACATTTTCAACGTCATCGTTGGTGGTTTCTTCGTTACTCATAATTCCAAGTTCCGGGTTTGATTATCGTAAACCGTAACTTGGGGGCGGTTATTTATATTTCAAGCATCAAATTTAATTTTTTAACCAAATACAGTTTCCACCACTCGCTTTATCGATTTTCTTTAGGTTTTCTTCATGTGCTTGGAGTTCTTCTTCGCTGGCTTTGATTACTCGAAGCGGACTATGATCTTTTCTGACTATAGTCGTTTGTTGCTCGTCGCTTGTTTTTTGTTTGGTTTCTTCAGCTGCGAGAGATAGGCTGACCTGCCCACCGGTCATAGCGAGGTATACATCAGCCAAAATCTCAGAATCGAGTAAGGCGCCATGCAGCTCTCGGTTTGAGTTATCTACTTCATAGCGACGACATAAAGCATCAAGATTATTTTTCTGGCCTGGGTGTTTGTCCTTGGCTAGTTTGAGTGTATCTAGGATAGTGCAGCGATCTTCTATACGGCGCTTTTCTGTTTTGATTCTGCTTAATTCATAGTTCAAAAAGCCGATATCAAAGGGTGCATTGTGGATAATGAGTTCTGCACCATCAATAAAGTCTAAAAAATCATCAATAATTTCTTCAAATTTAGGTTTGTCAGCTAAAAACTCAGTGGTAATGCCATGGACCTCTAAGGCACCCGCTTCACTTTCGCGATTAGGGTTTATATATTGGTGAAAGGTCTGCCCGGTTAAGCGGCGGTTAATGACTTCTACACAACCAATTTCGATAATGCGGTTGCCATCAGCTGTACTTAGGCCCGTAGTTTCCGTATCTAATACTACCTGACGTTTTATTTGTTCATCTTCAGCCATGTCTTATCCTTTTTTTGCAATAAGCTCTCGAGCGGCAACGGCGAGATCGTCTGCACGCTCGTTCTCTGCGTGCCCTTGGTGGCCTCGCACCCACTCCCATTCTAATTGATGTGCTTGAGCCGCTTTTTCCATACGCTGCCAAAGATCGACATTTTTAACAGGTTGCTTACTGGCTGTTTTCCAGCCTCGCTTTTTCCAACCAGGTAACCATTCCAGCATACCTTTCATGACATATTGAGAATCGGTCACAACTTTTACTTGGCAAGGTTGAGTTAATGCTTCTAGCCCAGCAATGACAGCCATCATTTCCATGCGGTTGTTGGTAGTGTCTTTTTCGCCATCAGAAAGCTCTTTTTCGACGCCCTTTGAGCGTAATATTGCTCCCCAGCCGCCAGGACCAGGGTTGCCACTACAGGCACCATCGGTAAAAAGTTCAACCTTATTCATTTGTTTTTTCTCTGCTTACTGGGTTTTGGGCTAACGGCCGAAGAAAGAACCGTTTTTGCCACTGTTGTGTGATTGGTGTTAAGGGAATGGTTCTTTTGGTTGCGACAAACACTGTTGCACCTGAGAGTATTGGCCAAAATCGTCTTCCCCAACGTTCCATAAAGCAAAACCGAGCTAACCATGTTTCGCTTTGAATTGGAGGGCTAAATAGTAACCTTTCTATAGTCACAACTTCAAAGTTTAATAATGAGAGCCAATCTTTGATACGGGTTTGTCCGAAGAAAGAGCCTTGCCATGGCGGCGTATCTTGCCATGAAAATAACCGTTTGAGTCCCCATAAGCTCCAAGGGTTGAAGCGTAATAAAATTAATGTACCATCAGAGACCAGTACCCTCTCAGCTTCTCGTATTACTTGGTGTGGATCATCTGTGAACTCTAATACATGTGTGAGTAGGAGGGTATCAAGGCTATGAGATTTAAACGGTAGCGAGGTGCAATCCCCTTCTATATCGGCGTATTTAGCCATAAGCTTTTGTTTGCATGGTCTAGGTGTTGGGGGGAGTAGTGACTGTGTCGCGCCAATTTGCAGCTGATAGTAACCATGGAAAAAGCGGGGAATAGAAGCTAATAAAGCTTGCTCCTGTTGCAAAACATATCGGCCTAAAGGACTGGTCCACCAGTTATTGATTGCTTGAGACTTATCTGCTTTATAATCAGTCATAACGTTACCTATAATGGTGTTATCACAATGTTAAACATATTTGGCACGAGTGCTTTTGAAGATAATTATATCTGGTTTGTTCAGCCTTCTGATTCGAATGCTGTTTTAATTATTGATCCAGGCGATGCTGATCCCGTTCTGGCAATGATACAAGAGCGGCAGTTACAGCCTGTTGCGATATTAATAACTCATGGATGCCATGACCATGTTGATGGTATTAGTCGCCTCTTGGAAGATTATGATATCCCTGTTTATGGTCCACGGAATGAATTTATTCCGAATATTAGCTATCCTCTTGGTCGATCAGATGATGTGAATATTTTAAATTTTCCACCAATATCTGTTTTGGATATTCCCGGTCATACCAAAGGACATATTGGTTTTGTTATTGAAGGTAATCTTTTCTGTGGCGATGCTCTATTTGCAGCAGGTTGTGGTCGATTACACAGTGGGCCTGCTGAAACTTTATTTCAATCACTACGGACAATTTCACAATTAGCTGACGACACTAAAATTTATTGTGCTCACGAATATACACAATCGAATTTACGTTTTGCTATTGAGGTCGAGCCAGATAATGTAGCTATCCAACAGCGGATTATCGATACCGATGAATTACGCGCTAAGGGCTTACCTAGCATACCTAGTTTTTTGGGTCTTGAGCGAAAGACTAATCCATTTTTACGATGCGAATTTGAATCAGTTAAGCAGTCTGTTGAGCAACAGGCTAGATTTGTTCATGCTACACCAGCTCAAGTTTTTAAATCGTTGCGTTTATGGAAAGATAATTTTCAATAAAGGAAGTTTATAAATAAAAAGGCCCACATTGCTACAAGAGCCGTGCGGGCCTTTTTTATTTTTCACACTTTAAATCATTTATCAGTGTGAACATCCATTTGAGGGTAAGGGATTGAAATACCTTCTTTATCAAATGTTAGTTTAATTTGTTCAATCAAATTAGAGCGTACACCCCAGTAGTCACCACTATTTACCCATGGGCGAACATTGAAGTTAACGCTGCTGTCTGCTAGCTCTGCTACTGCAACAGCTGGAGCAGGCTCTTCTAAAACAAGATCATGAGCAGCTAGAATATCTTCCATAATTTTCTTTGCTTTAAGCATGTCATCGTCATAACCGATGCCGAAAACCATGTCGATACGACGTGTATCGCGAGCCGAGTAATTAGTGATTGCACCTGCGTAAATTTGACCATTTGGAATAATGATTTCACGGTTATCACCTGTTTTCATAACAGTGCTGAAAATACTAACTTGTTCTACAACGCCGACTACGCCGCCCGCTTCGATGAAGTCACCTAATTTGAACGGACGGAAGACAATCATCATTACACCAGCAGCAAAGTTTTGTAATGAACCTTGTAATGCTAGGCCAATCGCTAAGCCAGCAGCACCAACCAATGCGACCATTGATGTTGTATCTACTCCTAGATGATCTAGTGCGGCAACGACAACGAATAACAATAAAACTGCATTAGCAATTGCAGCAATAAAGTTAACTAAGATTGGATCAAGGTCATTCCGAATCATAAGTTTACGAATTAGCTTGACGATCCACTTAACGACCATTCGACCGATGAAGAAGATTGCAATAGCAATCGCTACATTAAGTAGCCAATGCGTGATTATATTTGTGTCTGCTTCCATTTTTTAAGTCCTATTTTCTAAAGTTTTGATAATATCTGCGACCAGCTTAGGTCCTTGATAGATGAAACCACTGTAAATTTGAACGAGGCTGGCGCCAGCATCTAGTTTTTCAGCCGCATTCTCACCTGACATAATCCCACCTGCTGCAATAATCGGCAAGTTTTCTGGTAACGCCTGCTTAAATTGACGAACAATTTCTGTTGATTTTTCAAAGACAGGGCGACCACTTAAACCGCCTGCTTCTTCGCCATTCGGGAAGTCTTCAACTCCTTCACGAGACATAGTCGTGTTAGTGGTGATGACAGCATCAATTTCATGATTGCTAAATGTCTGAGCCAGTTCTTCAACTTCATGCAACTCTAAGTCAGGAGCAACTTTTACAGCCATTGGTACATACCGTTGATGTTTTTGTTCTAATTGGGCCTGAGTTTCTTTGAGTGAACCTAATAATTGGTTTAACGATTCACCAAACTGTAAGGTTCTTAGACCTGGAGTGTTGGGTGATGAAATATTAATAGTGACGTAGTCGGCGTGATTGTAAACTTTGTTCAAACCAATTAAGTAATCATCAACAGCCTTTTCAACGGGGGTATCAAAATTCTTACCGATGTTGATTCCAACTAATGTATCCGTTTGAGCAATTTTTACTTGTTCAACTAAATGGTCGACGCCTAAATTATTAAAGCCCATTCGGTTAATTATCGCTTCTGCTTCTGGGATACGAAATAAGCGAGGCTTAGGGTTGCCGTCTTGAGGGCGAGGTGTCACGGTGCCTATTTCAACAAAGCCAAAACCTAGTGCTGCCAAGGCTTCAATATAATCGCCATTTTTATCTAATCCAGCAGCTAAACCAACGGCATTAGGGAATGTGAGTCCCATGACATTAACAGGTGTAGCATGTGTTTTAGGAAATAATAATGACGACAAGCCTGACATCTCAAGAGCATTAAGACCCGCTAAGCCTAAGTGATGCGCTTTTTCAGCATCAAGTTGAAACATTATGTTTCGTATTAATTGATAGAGCATTATTCTGTCACCATTGTGATGTGGTATCCGCTGAATTTACGGATGTTTAATACGCCAGTATCAAGAATGAGGTACTGACCCTTTATGCCTTGTAAAACACCGCTGATCTCAGGTGTCTTATCGAAATTATGTGATTTTATTTTTTCTGGATATTGTTGAACTGGATAGGATATTTCTAACACTTTCGCTTCTTTTAAAGGCTCAATCGCGTCAGCGCCAAAGCGCTGCTGCAGTTCTGTAATTTGATTTTGGCATGCAGAAAATAATTCATCACGTTTTGCAATTAAATCAATCGACTCATTGCCACCTTTTAGCATTTTGCGCCAATCAGTACGATCTGAAACCTGTGACTTGAATGCAACCTCAACTAAGCCAGATTGATAGCGTGTTTTTACTTTAAAAATAGGTAGTGCTTGTATTGCTCCTTGATCAATCCAGCGTGTAGGCATTTGGTTCACACGTGTAATACCTACTTTTACTCCAGAACTATTGGCTAAATAGACGATATGATCTTGCATGCAGAATGATTCACCCCATTCTGGTTCGCGACAGGTGCCAGCTTCATAATGGCATGTTTCAGGCTTCATTATGCATAAGTCGCATTGAGCTAGATTTTGCGAGCAAGGGTAGCAAAACCCACCGCTATAGCTTTTCTTGGTTAAGCGATTGCAAGCCTGACAATGAATTTCACCTGCAAACTGAAATTGCACGGATTGTCCGATTAGTGGAGTCATATCAACACGCTGTTCATCGAGTACCATTTGGTAGCTTGCGAGCGATGAGTCAGTTACTAATGAGGTGACCATTTTTGATAGATGTCCGTGATGTTGACTCACTTTTTAAATCCTGTAATTGCAATTAATGCATAGTTTATCGTATTCCATAACATTATTTTCTAAACAGACGGCTATTTCCTCTTTATAATAGATCGTTATGGTTAAAATTATTTTAAAGTGTTTACTTCTCTTTTTGTCGTTATCTTTGATCACGGCATGTACAAATTCATTCACAAAGACGGGAAGCGAAGCCGAGCCTGCTGCTCAGCAGGGGCAGTCTGAACAGACCCCGTCGTCGACATGGCAAGATGCCTATGGTGAACCGCAAGCCACAGAAATCAATATATTGTCAGAGTTAGCTCTTATCAATCATGATGATGATGAGATCACTCCAAAACCTGAAGCCGATCTTTGGCAGCGAATTCGTAACGGTTATGACATTCCTTACCCAAGCATGCATGCAAAGACAAAAAAACAATTGGATTGGTTTGT